>NZ_CAMPHN010000188.1 GCF_946885885.1 uncultured Pseudomonas sp. | reverse complement strand
GCGCGGGCTTGCAAACGCGCGGCGATCAGCGCTTCCACTGCTGCCGCATCGACCTTGCCGTCGGCGCCGGCTTGCAGGAACGCCTCGGGATCGAGTTGCAGCACGCCGAGCACCCCGGCCAGTTCCTTCAGGCGCGCCGCCAAAGCGGCCGCCGCCTGCAGGTCGCTTTCACGCAGGCGGTTGACCTCACGGGCCAGCTCGAACAATACCGCGCAGGCTTCCGGCGAGTTGAAATCGTCGTCCATGGCCGCGCCGAAGCGCTCGACGAAGGCATCGCCGCCGGCCGGCGCCGCATCCGGCAACCCCTTGAGCGCGTTATAGAAGCGTTCGAGCGCGCCCTTGGCTTCCTTGAGGCTGTCCTCGGAGTAGTTGATCGGGCTGCGGTAGTGGCTGGACACCAGCAGGTAGCGCACCACTTCCGGCTGATACTTTTCCAGCACCTCGCGGATGGTGAAGAAGTTGCCCAGGGATTTGGACATCTTCTCGCCGTCCACCCGTACCGCACCGGCGTGCATCCAGGCGTTGGCGTAGAGCTTGCCGGTGGCGGCTTCGCTCTGTGCGATCTCGTTCTCGTGGTGCGGGAATACCAAGTCCGGACCGCCGCCGTGGATGTCGAAGGTTTCGCCCAGGCAGCAGGTGGACATCACCGAGCATTCGATATGCCAGCCCGGACGCCCCTTGCCCCAGGGCGAATCCCAGCTCGGCTCGCCCGGTTTGGCGCCCTTCCACAGCACGAAGTCCAGCGGATCCTCTTTGGCCTCGTCGACTTCGATGCGCGCACCGATTTTCAGGTCTTCGATCTTTCGGCGCGACAGCTTGCCGTAACCGACGAACTTGCCGACCCGGTAGTAGACGTCGCCGTTATCCGCGGCATAGGCGAAGCCCTTGTCGATCAGGGTCTGGATCATCGTGTGCATACCGGCGATATGCCCGGTCGCGCGCGGCTCCTGGTCGGGACGCAGGACGTTGAGGCGCGCCTCGTCCTCGTGCATGGCGGCGATCATGCGCTCGACCAGCGCCTCGAACGGCTCGCCATTCTCCTGAGCACGCTTGATGATCTTGTCGTCGATGTCGGTGATATTGCGCACGTAGGTCACGTCGTAACCGCGCTGGCGCAGCCAGCGCGTGACCACATCGAATGCCACCATCACCCGCGCGTGACCGATATGGCAGAAGTCGTAAACCGTCATGCCGCACACGTACATGCGCACCTGGTTATCCACCAGCGGTGTGAAGACATCTTTGCTTTTAGTCAGCGTGTTGTAGATCGAGAGCATCGGAATTCCTTGGGAAACCACGGGCCAGCTGGCTGGCCCGGTTTACAGCGCGCCCGGCTTGATCAAGCCCAGGAATCGCGCAGCGTTACGGTACGGTTGAAGACAGGCGCACCCGGCTTGCTGTCCTTGATATCGGCGCAGAAGTAACCTTCGCGCTCGAATTGGAAGCGTTCCTCAGGGGTGGCCTGGGCCAGCGAGGGCTCGGCGCGACAACCTGTCAGCACCACCAACGAATCCGGGTTGATATTGTCGAGGAAGCTGCCGCCCTCTTCGTCCTTTTCCGGATTGGCGGAACGGAACAGGCGATCGTACAGACGCACTTCGCACTCGACGCTTTCGGCGGCCGGCACCCAGTGGATCACGCCCTTGACCTTACGGCCCTCGGGGTTCTTGCCCAGGGTGTTCTCGTCGTAGCTGCAACGCAGTTCGACGATATTGCCGTCGGCATCCTTGATCGCCTCGTCGGCACGGATCACGTAACTGCCGCGCAGACGGGCTTCGCCACCGGGAATCAGGCGCTTGAAACCGGCCGGCGGGACTTCTTCGAAGTCGCTGGCATCGATATAGATTTCGCGACTGAACGGCAGCACGCGCACCCCCATGTCCTGCTTGGGATGGCGCGGCAGCTCGAGGTTTTCGACCTTGCCTTCGGGGTAGTTGGTGATCACCACCTTCAGCGGCTTGAGTACGCACATGGCGCGCGCCGCGTTGGCGTCGAGGTCTTCACGGATGGCGAATTCGAGCATGCCGATATCCACCACGCCACCGGCACGGTTGACCCCGATCATGTCGCAGAAGGTGCGGATCGACGCCGGGGTATAACCGCGGCGGCGGTAGCCGCTGAGGGTCGACATGCGCGGGTCGTCCCAGCCGTTGACGTGTTTCTCGTCCACGAGCTGCTTGAGCTTGCGCTTGCTGGTGATGGTGTAGTTCAGGTTCAGCCGGGCGAACTCATACTGACGCGGCTGCGCCGGCACCGGCAGATTGCTCAAGAACCACTCGTACAGCGGGCGGTGGTCTTCGAACTCCAGGGTGCAGATCGAATGGGTGATGCCTTCGATGGCGTCCGACTGGCCGTGGGTGAAGTCGTAGCTCGGGTAGATGCACCACTTGTCGCCGGTCTGGTGGTGATGGGCGTGGCGAATGCGGTAAAGGATCGGGTCGCGCAGGTTCATGTTCGGCGAGGCCATGTCGATCTTCGCGCGCAGGGCGCGAGCGCCATCGGGGAACTCGCCGGCCTTCATGCGGGCGAACAGGTCGAGGTTCTCTTCCACCGAGCGCTCGCGGAACGGACTGTTCTTGCCCGGTTCATTGAGCGTGCCGCGGTATTCGCGGGCCTGCTCCGGCGACAAATCGTCGACATAGGCCTTGCCGGCCTTGATCAGCTCGATGGCCCAGTCGTGCAACTGGTCGAAATAGTTGGAGGCGTAGCGCTCCTCACCGGCCCACTGAAAACCCAGCCACTGCACATCGCTTTTGATCGCGTCGATGTATTCCTGGTCTTCCTTGGCCGGGTTGGTGTCGTCGAAGCGCAGGTTGCACTCGCCGCCAAATTCCCGGGCCAGGCCGAAGTTCAGGCAGATCGACTTGGCATGGCCGATATGCAGGTAGCCATTGGGCTCCGGCGGGAAACGGGTGACGATCTTGGCGTGTTTTCCCGAGTCCAGATCGGCCTGGACGATGGGGCGAAGAAAGTTCGAAGCGGCGACAGTCTCTGGCTTGCTCATGGGGTCCTTAACGAGTGCGGGGCGCGGCTCAGAGCCTGTTCACGATCTCGCAGCGGTATCGTGGACAAGCGCTCAGGGTAGGCCGGCTTATACAAAGCGCTTATCATAGCCGAAGCTGTCAACCCCCTGACAGGCCCAAGAGTCGTCTCGAGGCCCATTACGCAACGCTAACGCGGCGTAGTTAAAAGGAAATTGAGCCGGCTCACGGATTTCTCGACAGAGCGATTACCTACATGATCAAGCTGCACACCAATCACGGCGTCATCACCCTCAACCTGTTCGAAGACAAAGCGCCGGAAACCGTGGCCAACTTCAAGCAGTACGTCAAAGACGGTCATTACGACAACACCGTGTTCCACCGCGTCATCAGCAACTTCATGATCCAGGGCGGCGGTTTCGAGCCGGGCATGAAGCAGAAAGCCACTCGCGCACCGATCAAGAACGAAGCCAACAACGGCGTGGCCAACAAAATCGGCACCGTGGCCATGGCCCGCACCATGGAGCCGCATTCGGCGTCCGCGCAGTTCTTCATCAACGTCGCCGACAACAGCTTCCTCGACCACAGCGCACCGACCGTGCAGGGCTGGGGTTACGCGGTATTCGGCGAAGTGGTCGAAGGCATGGACGTGGTCAACGCGATCAAAGCGGTGCCGACCACCATGAAGTCCGGCCATCAGGACGTGCCGGTCGACGACGTGATCATCGAGCGTGCCGAGATCGTTGAGTGATATTGCTGATCTCCGATCTGCATCTTGAACAGGAGCGCCCGGACATCAGCCGGGCGTTTCTGCATTTCCTCGAGACCCGCGCGATTCAGGCCGAAGCGCTGTATATCCTCGGCGACTTCTTCGAAGTCTGGGTCGGCGATGACGCCATGAGCCCCTTTCAACGCTCGATCGCCCAAGCCCTGCGCCAACTCAGCGACAGCGGCACGCGCATTTATCTGATGCATGGCAATCGCGATTTCATGCTCGGCAAAGCGTTTTGCCGCGAAGCCGGCTGCACCCTGCTCAGCGATCCCAGCGTGGTCGAACTGGGCGGCGAGCGCGTGCTGCTGATGCACGGCGACAGCCTCTGCACCCAGGACGCGGCCTATATGAAGCTACGACGCTGGCTGCGCAACCCGTTGTCGCTATTTATCCTGCGCAACCTGCCGTTGGCGACCCGCCATAAGCTGGCGCGCAAGTTGCGCAATGAAAGCCGCGCACAGACCCGCATGAAAGCCAACGATATCGTCGACGTCACCCCGAGCGAGGTGTCGCGGGCGATGGCCGCCCATGGCGTACGCACCTTGATCCATGGCCACACTCACCGCCCTGCGGTGCACCATCTGATGGTCGACGACCAACCCGCCCGTCGCATCGTACTCGGCGATTGGGATAGACAAGGGTGGGCCCTGCAAATCGATGAGCATGGCTTCGAGCAAGCGCCCTTCCCTCTATTAACTTTTGCGGAAATTTGAAGGCGTGCACAAAGTGCTCGGCAGCCCCTCTTGACGGACTATCTGCCGCCCATCAGCATCTGCGCCCTCAAAATGCCATTAGGGAACAATCATGCTGCTCAGCAAGGAAAGCCTGTTCAAATACCTCATTGCCCCAGCGCTGCTGATCGCCCTGGCGTTCGTCACCTTCAACAGCGTGTTTTTCTACAACGAAGCCGGTTTCGCCACTCATGTGCGGACCATTTTCGGTGAAGAAAAAGTGATCGACGACGTTGGCTACGCAACCAAATGGTTCGGCCGCGCCACCGCCTGGAAGAAGGCCCTGAGCGTGCAATCGGTACTCACCGAAGCCCTGGCCATCGACGACAACAGTGATAACGACTCGCTTGGCGCGACCATCGAAGCCTTCCCGATCGTGTTCCTCGGCAACGTCGACGCCAAGGTCGAATCCTCCGCACGCTTCCGCCTGCCCGCTGGCGAGCAGTTTCTGAAAATCGCCCAGGAATACCGCAATCCGGAAAATTTCATCAAGACCGCCCTGGTTCCCGCGATCAAAGAAACCCTGCAGGCCACCGCCTCCTTGATGAGCGCAGATGACTTTTATGCCGGCGCACGCAGTGAGTTCGCCGCCGAATTCGAGAACCAGCTCAATGACGGTCTCTACCTGATCAAGCGCAAGGAAATCCGCGGCCCGCGTGGCCACCGCCCCAGCCAGACCGCCATCCTGCAGTCCGGCACCGAGCAAGGCGCATTCGGCGACAACAATGTCAGCCAGTTCATCACCGAGAAGGTCATGGACAGCAAAGGCATCCCCGTGCGCAAGCAACAGCAGTTCCGCAAATACGGGGTGGAAGTGGTCGAAGCACGCATCACCAACGTCGACCCGAACCCGCAGTACAAGCAGCGCATGGTCAAGGTCCAGCAGGCCCTCGCGGAGCTGGCCGTGGCGCGGCAAAACCGTCTGAAGGAAGAAGAAGAGAAGCTGCTGGTCACCGCCCGCGGCGAGAAGGAAGTCGAAGCCCGTCGCCAGGAAACCCTGCGCGACCAGATCGAGCGCACCACTCAGGCCGAAACCGAGAAACAGCTGGCACGCATCAATGCCGAGCGCGAAAAAGGCCGTGCCGAGATCGAGAAACAGACCGCCGAGCTGCTCCGCGACAAGGCGGCGATCACCGCCGAGGCCACGAAAATAACCGCGGACGCCGAAGCCTACGCCCGTGAAGCGGTGATCAAGGCCGACGGCGCGCTGCAGCCCAAGCTCGACGCCCTGATCGAAATCAACAAGGTCTGGGCCGAAGCGGCAGCGCAAGCGCCGGTGCCCAGCGTGATGATGGGCGGCAAAGATGGCGCCAGCAGTCGCCAGGATGAAATCGGCCAATTAATGGGTGTACTCGCCACCAAGGCGGCGCGCGATTTATCGCTGGACCTGAAAGTGCAGCAATAGCTTTAAGCGTTATCCAAGAAAGCGCCTGCGAGGGCGCTTTTTTATTGGCCGCTGGAAACACCGCTATGAAAGCGGAACTCGCTATCCGGGGATTCGATCAACTCGCGCTCGACGGCCCTGACCCGCTCGATCGCCTCGTCGACGTCCCGTTCGTCGCCATATTGGTAGGCCAGCTTTAGATAATTCTGAAAATGCCGGGCTTCGCTCTTCAATAAACCGAAATAGAACTTGGCCAGTTCATCGTCCAGATGCGGCACCAGGGCTTCGAAACGCTCGCAGCTACGCGCTTCGATAAAAGCCCGATCACCAGAGTATCCACCAGCTTATGCGGCTCATGGGTACGTACTATTTTGCGCAAGCCCGAGGCATAACGCGCCGCCGAAACCGGCCGCAAGCCGATCTTGCGGCGCTTCATGATGCGCAGCACCTGCTCGTGGTGCACCAGCTCTTCACGGGCCAGACGCGACATGGCGTTAAGCAGATCGACATGGCTGCTGTACTTGGCCATCAGGCTGAGGGCAGTGCTGGCGGCCTTGAATTCACAGTTCTTGTGGTCTATCAACATGATGTCTTGATTGACCAGCGCCGCTTCTATCCACGCGCCAGGCGTTCTGCAAGCTAAAAAATCATGAATTTCAGGAAAGGTCATTTGCGTCCCCGCCACGCACGCAGGATTGCAGCAGGCACCATCGGCCTATGCAACAACTGAGCGATCCTGACGTCAGAAAAAGAATGCAGCGGACAGGTTTCACTATCGGGTTTCACGGATGCTATGGGCTCGTAAGATTTATCGGCGACCCGGCGATGCCGGGCGGCCATTATACGAATGGCCACGGCAACAACCAGCGGCGCGTTGATGTCGATCAACAACAGAAAGGCGCAGAGGCATCTATAGTAGATTGCAATACAACTCGTTCACATGGAGACGATCATGCAAGCTATTCGCAGCATTTTGGTGGTGATGGAACCCGAGCAGCCGGAAGCACTGGCATTGAAACGCGCCAAACTGATCGCGAACGTGACCCAGTCCCACCTGCATTTGCTGGTCTGCGACAGAAAGCATGATTACTCGGTCTTTCTCAACGATCAGCGCGCGGCGCTGGCCCTTGAGGGCTTCAGCGTATCCGGTCAGCAGGCTTGGCATGAAAACCTGCACAACACCATCATCACCGTGCAGCAAGCCGAAGGCTGCAACCTGGTGATCAAGCAGCACCTGCCCGACAACCCCTTGAAACGCGCCCTTCTGACGCCCGATGACTGGAAGCTGCTGCGTTATTGCCCCGGCCCGGTGCTGATGGTGAAAACCGATAAACCCTGGGCCAATGGCATCATTCTCGCCGCCGTGGATGTCGGCAATGCCGATGGCGAGCACCGCACCCTGCACTCCAGCATCGTCAGCCACGGTTACGACATCGCCGCCCTGGCAAACGCCAAGCTGCACGTGATCGCCGCACACCCGACACCGATGTTGTCGGCCGCCGATCCGACCTACCAGTTGAAGGAGACCATCGAGGCGCGTTACCGCGAGCAATGCAAAGCCTTCCAGGCCGAGTACGACATCTCCGACGATCGCCTGCATGTGCTCGAAGGCCCGGCCGATGCGGTGATCCCGCAGGTTGCCCATCAATTGGGCGCCGCGGTCACGGTAATCGGCACCGTGGCCCGTACCGGTATTTCCGGCGCCTTGATCGGCAACACCGCCGAAGTGGTGCTCGACTCGCTGGAAAGCGATGTACTGGTACTCAAGCCCGAGGAAATCATGGCGCATCTCGAGGAGTTGGTGGCCCAGCACTGAACAGATGGCGCCAAAGCACAAAGCCGCCCATCAAGGCGGCTTTGTTGTATTCGTGGCAGATGCGAGTCTGGCTTCGCTCCGAGCCAATCCGGAAAATGGGCACGAACAGCCGTTAAACCCTTCGCTCCATCCCCTCCCGTAAGAAGCGCGGGGCTATATAACGCTCATAGTGCGCTTCGGACAGCAGAAAGAACTCGCGATCGATGGCATCGCGCAGCGCCGGCAGATCCCAGTCGCGGAATTCCGGTAGCAGCGCCATGCCATAGGCGTCCAGTTGACTGATGACCCGAGCGCCCCGGGCGATCAACTGGTAGGCCCAGCAATAAGGCGACTGTTGCGGCACGAAGCGGATCTGCCGCTGCTCCAGTTGCGTGCGCAGACGAACAGCGTCGAAAACCTCCAATTTGGCCGCCATCACCTGGACCAGGAGCACTTCGAGGCG
>NZ_CAMPHN010000187.1 GCF_946885885.1 uncultured Pseudomonas sp. | reverse complement strand
GAAGCCCTCGCCCAGCCAGCCGGCGTCGGCCAGCGGGTTGGACAGGTCGGCCTGATAAAAGTGCGCGTTGCCGATGGCGTTGCTCGCGGCGTTCTGCGCCGCCCGCTCGACCATCATTTGCACCCCTTCCACCGCCACCACTTCCCGCGCCTGACGGGCCAACGGCAAGGCGAAATTACCCAGACCGCAATACAAATCCAGCACCCGCTCATCCGCTGTCACTGCTAACCAGTCTAGCGCCTGGGCGACCATCGTTTCATTGACCTGGGCATTGACCTGAACGAAATCGCCGGGCCGATAGGCCAGTTGCAAATCCCAAGTCGCCAGGCGATAGCCCAGCTCCTCTCCAGCTATATAAGGTTGCGGCTCGGCCTCGCCGTGCAACCACAACTGCGCATCCCGAGCGATGCAAAAAGCCTGTAAGCGGGCCAGATCGGTTTCGCCCAGCGGCGCGGTATGGCGCACCAATAGCGCGCTGGCACTGCCATGAAACAGCTCGACATGCCCAATGGCCCGCGGGTTTTCCAGCGCGCCCAGCACAGCCGGCAAGCCACTCAGAATCGGCTGCAAGGGCTGTACCAGAACCGGACAGTCGCCAATGGCGATGATGTCCTGGCTGGCAGCGGCGCGAAAACCGACATCCAGACACTTGGCCTTGGCATTCCAACGCACGGCGATCCGCGCACGGCGGCGGTAGGCGAATGCCTGGCCGCACAAGGGGGCCGCCCATTCGTCCGGCTGGATATCGGCCAAACGACTCAATTGCTCGGCGAGCATGCGCTGTTTCAGCGCAAGCTGAACGTCATGGGGCATGTGTTGCAGGCTGCAACCGCCGCATACACGGGCATGCGCGCAAGGCTCGACGAGCCGTTCCGGGCTGGCAGTGAGGATGCGTTCGACCCGCGCGTCGACCACCTTGCCATGGGCAGCCAACACCCGTGCCTCGATCTGCTCGCCAGGCAAGGCGCCGCTGACAAACCAGGTGCGACCGTCGCTGAAGGCGATACCGCGGCCGTCGTTGGCGAGCCGCTCGATCGTCAGCTTCTGCTTTTTACCGACCGGCACCTGGGGCGTGCGGGTGCCGCCGCTGGGCTGAAAACGTAGACCGCCGTCTTTCTTGGCCACTAATTATTCCCGGCCATCAGTGCTGGGCGCGTCGTACACACCACTGGACAGATAACGGTCGCCACGATCGCAGATGATCGCCACCATCACCGCGTTTTCCACCTCCGCGGACAGGCGCAACATGGCCGCCACCGCACCGCCGGAGGACACGCCACAGAAGATGCCCTCCTCGCGCGCCAGACGCCGCATTACCTCCTCGGCCTCCTGCTGGCCCATATCGATCACCCGATCAACGCGCTCAGCCTGGTAGATCTTCGGCAGGTATTCCTCGGGCCAGCGACGGATGCCCGGAATCGCCGAGCCTTCCATCGGCTGCAGGCCGACGATCTGCACAGCTGGCGACTGCTCCTTAAGGAAGCGCGAAACGCCCATGATGGTGCCGGTGGTGCCCATGGAGCTGATGAAGTGGGTGATCTCCCCGCCGGTCTGCTGCCAGATTTCCGGGCCGGTGCCGCGGTAGTGGGCTTCGGGGTTGTCGCCGTTGGCGAACTGGTCGAGCACCTTGCCCTTACCTTCCGCCTGCATCTGCAACGCCAGGTCGCGGGCCTCTTCCATGTTGTCGACCAGGATCAGCTCGGCACCATAGGCGGTCATCGCCGCCTTGCGCTCGGCGGTGGAATTGCTCGGCATGATCAGGATCATCGGGTACCCCTTGATCGCCGCCGCCATCGCCAAGGCGATACCGGTATTGCCCGAGGTGGCCTCGATCAGCATGTCGCCCGGACGAATATCGCCGCGCTGCTCGGCACGCCCGATCATCGACAGCGCCGGGCGGTCCTTCACCGAGCCCGCGGGGTTGTTGCCCTCGAGTTTGACCAGCAAGGTATTGGTGGTATTACCCGGCAGGCGCTGCAAACGCACCAGCGGGGTGTTGCCGACGCAATCGGCGATAGTGGGGTAGTGCAGGGGCATGGCGTCGATCGAATCCGCACGGCAGGAAAGGCGCCTATGATAACGGCAAACCGGCGATGGCCATAATCGCCGTTGAGCTCATACGGGCTTGGACTCATGGGCGCAAAACCTCAGCGCGCGACATGCCGCCGGTCCGCGCGCATGGGCAAACCCGGTCACGCGATTACAGCTTCTGCGCCGTCGAATCGCTACACTGCCGCAACCAGATCGCGGGAGGAATAAAGTGTTCAAGGATCTAGGCATCAAAGGCCGCGTGTTACTGCTTACCCTGTTGCCGACCAGCCTGTTGGCGCTGGTGCTCGGCGGCTACTTCACCTGGGCGCAGTTATCGGGCATGCAAGCCCAACTGATGCAGCGCGGGGAAATGATCGCCGAACAGTTGGCGCCGCTGGCCGCGCCCGCGCTGTGGCACAACGACGCCCAGTTGCTGCAGCGGATCGCCACCCAGGCGTTGGAACAACCGGATGTGCGCGCGATCAGTTTTCTCTCCGCCGAACGCGGGCGCCTGGCCCATGCCGGCCCGAGCATGCTCAACCCGGCGCCGCACGGCAATGTCCTGCAAGGCGAGCGCCTGACCAATCAGGACGCGACGCGCTTCCTGCTGCCGGTGCGCGAACAGCACCTGAGCCTTACCGGCCAGGCCGTGCCGGTGCCCGGCAGCGAATTGCTCGGCTGGGTCGAGCTGGAACTGTCGCACCACAGCACCCTGATCAGCGGCTATCGCAGCCTGCTCGCCAGCCTGCTGTTGATCGCCGCCGGCTTGATCGTCACCGCCCTGCTCGCCGCGCGCATGAGCCATACGATCAACGAACCGCTGCGACAGATCAAACAAAGCGTCGCGCAGCTCAAGGACGGCAATCTGCAAACCCGTCTGCCGCCATTGGGCAGCCACGAGCTGGATGAATTGGCCTCCGGCATCAACCGCATGGCCGAAGCCCTGCAAAATGCCCAAGAGGAGTTACAACACAATATCGAACAAGCCACCGAGGACGTGCGGCAGAACCTCGAGACCATCGAAATCCAGAACATCGAACTGGATTTCGCCCGCAAGGAAGCCCTGGAAGCCAGCCGCATCAAATCCGAATTCCTGGCCAATATGAGCCACGAGATCCGCACGCCACTCAACGGCATTCTCGGCTTCACCAATCTGCTGCAAAAAAGCGAGCTGACCCCGCGCCAGCAGGATTACCTCAACACCATCGAGAAATCCGCCGACAGCCTGCTGGGGATCATCAACGAGGTGCTCGACTTCTCCAAGATCGAGGCCGGCAAACTGGTCCTGGAAAGCATCCCCTTCAACCTGCGCGACCTGCTGCAGGACACCCTGACCATCCTCGCCCCGGCGGCCCACGCCAAGGATCTGGAACTGCTCAGCCTGGTCTACCGCGACACCCCGCTGTCGCTGATCGGCGACCCGCTGCGCCTGAAGCAGGTGCTGACCAACCTGGTCAGCAACGCGATCAAATTCACCAGCAAGGGCAGCATCATCATGCGCGCCATGCTCGAGGACGAAAGCGCCGACCACGCGCAACTGCGCATCAGCGTGCAGGACACCGGCATCGGCCTGTCCGACGACGACCTGCGCGCGCTGTTCCAGGCCTTCAGCCAGGCTGACAATTCGCTGTCGCGCCAAGCCGGCGGCACCGGCCTGGGCCTGGTGATTTCCAAGCGCCTGATCGAACAGATGGGCGGCGAGATCGGTGTCGACAGCATTCCCGACGAAGGCTCGGAATTCTGGATCACGATCAACCTGCCGAAAGCCCGCGACGATGCCGAAGACCTGCCGCGCCCGCCCCTGCTCGGGCGCCATGCGGCGATCCTGGAAAGCAACGAGCTGTCGCGTCAGGCACTGCAACACCAACTGGAAGACTGCGGCCTGCGGGTCAGCGCTTTCGCCGACCTCGATACGCTGCTCGAAGCGGTGACCAAGGCCCGACACGGCGCGCAGCCGATCGAGCTCGCCGTGCTCGGCTTAACCGCCCAACTGATGCCGCCGGAACGCCTCGGCCAGCGCATCTGGGATCTCGACCGGTTGAGCTGCAAAGCGCTGGTGCTGTGCCCCACCACCGAGCAGTCGCTGTTTCACGAAGCGCTGCCGGATGCGCACAGCCAATTGCAGGCGAAACCGGCTTGCACACGCAAATTGCAGCGCGCCCTGGCCGAACTGATCAGCCCGCGACAAACTCGTATAACGGAAAGCAGCCAAGCCCCCAGCCGGGCGCCACATGTGCTGTGCGTCGACGATAACCCGGCCAACCTGCTGTTGGTGCAAACCCTGCTCGACGACATGGGCGCCCAGGTGGAGACCGCCGAGAGTGGTTATGTCGCAGTGGAAAAGGCCAAGCAAGGCGGCTTCGACCTGATCTTCATGGACGTGCAGATGCCCGGCATGGATGGCCGCCAAGCTACCGAGGCGATTCGCCAGTGGGAGAACGAACAGGAACGCACGCCCGTGCCGATCATCGCCCTGACCGCCCACGCCCTGGCCAACGAAAAACGCGCGCTGCTGCAAAGCGGTCTCGACGACTACCTGACCAAACCGATCAGCGAACGGCAGTTGGCTCAGGTCATTCTCAAGTGGACCGGCCTGGCGCTGCGCAATCAAGGCCCGGAACGCAGCGGCGCGGGCGCGGCATCCGGCAACAGCCTGAGCGTGCTGGACGCTGAAGAAGGCCTGCGCCTGGCCGCCGGCAAAGCCGACTTGGCAGCCGATATGCTGAGCATGCTGCTGGCCGGCTTGCCCAGCGACCGCCAGGCGATCCGCCAGGCACGCGAGGCCGGAGAACGCAACGCCCTGATCGAACGCGTGCACCGCCTGCACGGCGCCACCCGCTATTGCGGCGTACCGCAACTGCGTGCGGCCTGCCAACGCAGCGAAACCCTGCTGAAACAGGACGACCCGGCGGCGCAACACGCACTCGACGAGCTGGATACGGCGATCGAACGCCTGGCCCGGGAAGCCAAGGTCAGCGCCTAAAAACCTGGCTTGTAGCCCGAATGCAGCCCGGGGGCTAAAAAACGCGTAATCCGTAGCCTGGGTCGAGCGAAGCGACACCCGGGGAAAGGGTGCCCCGGGTATCGCTGTGCTCAACCCGGGCTACAGGCTGCATGTGTAGCCCTGATGCCATCCGGGGCAGGTTGTGCGGTCGGCATCGCTCCCCGGATTTCATCCAGGCTACGAGTTCGCAGGCCTTGCAGATAAACATGGGATCTACGGCGTTGCGCGCTCTGGTAGCCCGGATGAAATCCGGGAAAAGCTGTCGCCTTATAGATAGCTCCCGGATTGCATCCGGGCTACGCCATTCACCCGCCTTCCCGCGAACAAGCGCAAGGAGCCAGCATGCATATCCTGTTTTTCAGCAGCAAACCCTATGACAGCGCCAGCTTTCTCGCCGCCGAGGTCGCGCCCGGATATCAATTGCATTTCCAACAGGCCCGCCTGACCCTCGACAGCGCGGCGCTGGCGGCGGGCCATGAGGTGGTGTGCGCCTTTATCAACGACGACCTCTCGGCACCGGTACTCGAACGCCTGGCCGAGGGCGGCACGCGTCTGATCGCCCTGCGCTCGGCGGGCTACAACCATGTCGACCTCAGCGCCGCGCAGCGCCTCGGGCTCTGCGTGGTCAGGGTGCCCGAGTATTCGCCGCATGCCGTGGCGGAACACGCGGTGGCGCTGATCCTGTCGCTCAACCGCCGCGTGCACCGCGCCTTCAACCGCACCCGCGAAGGCGACTTCTCGCTGCACGGGCTGATCGGTTTCGACCTTTATGGCAAACAGGTCGGGGTTATCGGCGCCGGTAAGATCGGCATGGTCTTCGCCCGCATCATGGCCGGCTTCGGCTGCCGCGTGCTGGTATTCGACCCGCGCGAGGTCGAGGGCCTGGAAGCCTTCGGCGCCATTCAAGTGCCATTGCCACAACTGATCGCCGAGAGCGACATCATCAGCCTGCATTGCCCGTTGACCGAGAGCAGCCACCACCTGATCGACGCCCGGAGCCTGGCGCGGATGAAGCGCGGCGCGATGCTGATCAACACCGGCCGCGGCGCCCTGATCGACACCCCGGCGCTGATCGGCGCGCTGAAAAGCGGGCAGCTCGGCTACCTCGGCCTGGATGTCTACGAGGAAGAAGCCGAGCTGTTTTTCGAGGACTGCTCCGACCTGCCCCTGCAGGACGACGTGCTGGCCCGCCTGTTGAGCTTCCCCAACGTCATAGTCACCGCGCACCAAGCCTTTCTCACCCAGGAAGCGCTGGCGGCCATCGCCCGCACCACCCTCGACAACATCGCCGCCTGGGCCGCCGGCACGCCGAGCAATCAGGTACGGATCGGCGCGTGATAGTATTCGCGCCGATCTGGAGGAACCATGGCCGAACACGACTTTCGCTACAACCTGCTCAACCCCGAACACACCCTTATCGAATGCCGCGCCCTGGCGCCGGGCCGCTATCAAGTCACCGGCAATGGTGGTTCGATGCGCGACGGCGATAGCCTGCTGGTCACCCTCAAAGGCAGCCGCGACCTGAGCATGCGCTTGACCGTCGATAAGGTTCGTCATCTGATCAACCCGACCGGCCAGTGGGTCGCCGTGGCCCGCGGCCCGGTTTTCGGCGAACTGGCGATCTTCAACTGGCAGGTCAACTGCGATAGCTGCGCCGCGCAGCTGGATTTCGAATTCGCCGTGGATGCCGCCCTCGGCAAAAAAGCCCAGGCCCCGGCCGCCGAAGCGCGGATCAACGAGCTGGGTTGGCGCAGCGAAAAAGGCCGCCACCTGTGCCCCGCCTGCGCTGAACAAGCCTGACCCGCGAAACCCGATCAGGGCGCGAACAACTCCAATTGTTCGTGCCGGTTGCGCAGGTCGTGCAAGCGCACCCCCACGCCGAGCAAACGCACCGGTTTGTCGCCCCGGGCGAAGGCGGCGCTAAGCAGTAGTTTGTAGCTGTCCAGGTCCCGGCGTGCGCCCGCCTGTTCAAGGGTGGTCTGGGTGAAATCATGGAATTTGATTTTGACGAACGGTTTGTCCGCTCGATAACTGGCATCCAGACGCGCCATGCGCGTCGCCAGTTCATCGAGCAAGTGCGGCAGCTGCTCGAAACAGGCGGCCAGATCGGGCAGGTCCTGATCGAAGGTGGTCTCCACGCTCACCGACTGTCGCCGGCTGTCGGTCTGCACCCGGCGCTCATCGATACCTCGCGCCAACCCCCAGAGCCGCTCGCCGAAGCTGCCGAATTCCTTCACCAGCCCCAACTTGCTCCAGACGCGCAAGTCGTCGCAGCTGCGTACGCCCAAACGCCCGAGCTTTTCCGCCGTCACCTTACCGACTCCATGCAGTTTGGCGACTGGCAGCTGCGCGACGAAATCCTCGACCTGATCCGGGGTGATGACGAACAAGCCATTGGGCTTTTTCCAATCGCTGGCGATCTTTGCCAGAAACTTGTTCGGCGCCACGCCGGCGGACACCGTGATGTGCAACTCCTGGGACACGCGCCGGCGAATGTCCTGGGCGATACGCGTGGCGCTGCCGGCGAAATGCGGGCTATGGGAGACATCCAGATAGGCTTCGTCCAGCGACAGCGGCTCGATCACCTCGGTGTAATCCCGAAAGATCGCCTGGATTTCCCGCGAGACCGCTTTATAAACGTCCATCCGCGGCTTGACGATCAATAAGTCCGGGCACAATTTCAACGCATGCCCGGACGCCATCGCCGAGCGCACGCCATAGGCGCGCGCCTCGTAGTTGCAGGTGGCGATCACCCCACGTCGATCCGCCGCGCCGCCCACCGCCAACGGCTTGCCGGCCAGGCTCGGGTCGTCGCGCATCTCGATCGCCGCATAGAAGCAGTCGCAATCGACGTGGATGATCTTTCGCGCCGTCATAGAGGTCGCCGACTACTGCGACTCCAGCGTCTTGACCGCCGGCGCAGGCTCAGCCGGTGGCTGCTCCTCTTTTTTCATATAGGAGGAAATCACCAGAATCACGATCAACATAAAAGCCGCGATCGGCAACAACTTGGTCTTTCTCGGCAACGCCGCACCACAGGACGGGCAGCGCTCAGCGTCCGCGGCTACCTGGGCACCGCATTCAGTACATTGCATTCCCATCGTCATGCTCCTGTTCAATAGCCGCGGACTCTAGCTCAACGGC
>NZ_CAMPHN010000186.1 GCF_946885885.1 uncultured Pseudomonas sp. | reverse complement strand
GGCCGTTTTTAACGCAGTATTGCCAACGCAGGTAGTTTTTCAACAGCCTGCTAGCGCCCGGATAGAGATTATTCGAGGAGAGCGATAGTGCGTCTGGTATTTGCCGGAGCCAAGGCTTCTCGATCGATCCCCCTGCCCGCTGTATTCGACGGATGCCTTGTACCTTTCCACGGCGGAGCCTACCCCACCATCTCGATTCTGGAATGTCGCTTTGAGTGAGCAAGCCGCCGATAAGCGATTCATCAGCCGCCTGGTTGCCTGGCAACCCGAGGCGCAAGGCTCGCTGTTTACGCTATGCCTGCCTGGCCGCGGGCGTGGCCTGCCGCAGGGGCGTTTCTCCCGGGAAACCGAATTGTTGCGTCAGGCCCGTCACCCGAATCTGTTACGCGATGTGCAGGTGGGGAAGGGGAAGGACAGCCGCTGCGCGGAACCTTTGACGGGTAAGTGGCCCGGCGATTCGGATTGGCTTTCCAGCTTGTCGCTGCGCGAGCGTCTACGACTGTTCGCGGAAACGACGTCGGCAGTCGGCGGGCTGCACCGGGCGGGGGTTTTCCATACGGCTCTTCATCCGGATCGGATCGGCATACGTGCGAACGGTGAAGCCGTTTTGCTCGATCTCGGCATGACCTGGATCGCCGGTACGCATCGAGGCGGCGGGGATGCCCTCGATTATTGCGCGCCCGAGTGTTTTTCCAGCCGGTCACCGGATGCGCGGGCCGATATCTATAGCCTTGGCCTGTTGTTGCATTATCTGTTGACTGGCGAGAAGCCGAACCGCACTCGCTCCGGGCAGCTCGCGCGGCTCTCGGCTTTGCCCGAAGGGCTCGCCGATCTGGAGTCGCTCCTGGCGCTGATGCTGGTCGAGCAGCCAGCGCAGCGGCCCAGCGTGGCCATGCTGTTGGATCAGCTGAACGCCCTGGTAATACGCTCCCCCCGTCTCGCCACAAGAATCGAGGCGGATCGGCATATTGGCGATCCCGCCTTCGAACGTCTTGTGACGCCCCTGTCGGCGCTGTCGCAGCGGCCAGCGTTAACCGGCGTGGGCACACCTATGGAAGGGGTCGACGCCAGCCGTTGGGATGCGCCCGCCGGTAGCGGGCGCTGGAATGCATTGCTGTTGTCCATGGGGTTGATCTTGGTCTGCGGCTCGGCCTTGCTTATCTGGTCGCAGACTCGCCCGGAGCCGCAACTGGGGCTGATTCAGAAGCTCGTTCAGCATGCCGACGTTCAGCTCAAGGAGGGCAAGCTGCTGTTGCCGGCCGACGACAATGCCCTGGATACATTACGCACTTTGCGTATCGCAGACCCTGGCAACACCGAGCTTGCCGCTATCTCGGCACGGATCGAGGAAGGCGCGGCCGAGGTCGTGCAGGAGGTGCTTCGGCAGGGGCAACTGGATGAAGCGGACCTGGCGTTGAGTCGAGCCATTCGAGCCTTTCCTGACAATCAGCAGCTCGTGGCGTTATCGGGCGCTCTGGCCCAGGCGCGTCGCGAAGCGGAAGAGCGGGAGCGGCTCAACGGGCTCTTTGCGGGTATCGATGCTCGGTTAGTCGGGGCGTCCCCGGCAGCCGGGCAAGTCGATGCTGCAATCATGCTGCTGCGGCAGGCGCAGGACTTGGCCGCAGAAGACGCTGGCGTAGAGGAACGGCGATTGCGCTTGGAGGGTATTCTGGCCGGGCAGGCGAGGACCGAACTGCAGAGCGGGCACTTGCAACAGGCCAAGGAAACCTTGGACCGCTTGCGCGAAATAGCGCATTCCGGCATCGCGCTGGCCAACCTGGAGGCGGATTACCGAAGGTTGCTCGGGGTCGAAGCACATAGGAAGCAACTGGCGCAATTGCGCGAGGAAGCGAGCGCGGCGGACGAGGCCGGCATCGATCGGCCAGCAGCTTTGGCGCGAGCGCTCAAAGCGTATCTGCAAGTTCTGCGCTTGGAGCCGAGCGACACTGCCGCGCGTCTACGTGCGGACGCTTTGGGGCAGGTCGCCTTGGCGCGCACCCGCCAGGCCGTCGAACGCAAGGAGTGGGCGTCGGCCAGGGCCTACCTGGCGCTGGGGCATAGCGTCTTGCCAACGAGTGCCGAGCTCGCTGAGCTGGACGCCCGAGTCGCGCAGGGCGCCCATGAACAATCCGCCGCCGTTCGTAAACTGCTCGATGAGGCCGAACTCGCCTTGCGCCGCGGCAACTATTTCAACCCACAGGCGAGCAGCGCCTGGACACTGTATCAACGTGCGCAGGCATACCCCGAGGCGCAGCCTGTCATCCAGGCGGGCTTGAAAAAACTGCGCGCCGCCGTGTTGAACGACGTGGACAGCCTGATGGCGCAACTTCGCTACGACGCCGCCGGCGTGCTGCTGGAGCAGGCCCGCGAACATATCGCCAACGATGCCGAATTGGGCCGGCGTAAATTGACCTTGAACTCGATCATCGAACAACGCTCTTCCAGCGACGCGCTGGTCGATGGTTATATTGCAATCAACGCGGTTCCCTGGGGCTACATCAGTTCGGTGCGCAAGGCGGATGGACAGCCTGTCCAACTGGAAGCGGATGCCACGACGCCGCTTCGATTG
This sequence comes from uncultured Pseudomonas sp., assembly GCF_946885885.1. Next base: position 5,710 of record NZ_CAMPHN010000186.1, on the reverse strand, counting down.
TCGGTTCCGGCCGGAGATTATTCGATTGAGCTGCACAACCCCAATAGTGGGCAAACGCGCGAAGTACATGCCAAGGTACGATCGGGCCAGAGCACCAGCGTCAGTGTGAACTTGCGCGGCGAACAATAATATTTCAGGAGAGGCGGGTATGGCCGCAGACGTGAGGACGGGAGGGCGTATGAATCGCTCATATTCCGGATGCCGATGGCTGATTCTGCTGGTGCTGACGGCTGCGAGCCCTGCTTGGGCTTTGCTGGGAAAAGATTACGACACCGCCATTTTGAACATCGAGCGGGAGCGTTACGACAAAGCGATACCCTTGCTCGAAGAGGTGATCAGCGAAGTGCCCGCTTCGCGGCCGCGTATTCGGCTGTATGGCATGCGTTTCGCCCCTTACACGCCCCATTACTTCCTCGGGTTGGCTCATTACCGCTTGGGTCGATGCGATAAGGCATTGGCCAGTTGGGCGAACGAGGCGCGTTTCAAGGTGCTGTCCGGCGAGAATGCCAGCATCATGGCCCGCGGTCGGGCGGATTGTGAGGCGAGCTTGCTGCAGGCGGGGCAAAGCCTTCCCGTTGCGGATGTGCGAAAGCCCGGGGCGGGGGAGGCTGAGGACCCCGTGCTGCATGAAGTCGTCGAGGCATACTTCAATGGTGCCTATGAGCAGGTTGCCAGCTTCGATCCCGCCACATTGACCACGGATGTCGCCCGCGCCCAGGCGTGGATTTATCGTGCGGCCAGCCAATACACGCTGCATATCCTGAGTGGCGAAGCCGACCGTAAAGCGATCTCTGATATCCATGACAGCTTGCAACAAGCAAGCTCCTCCGCCCCCGAGATGACGATCGACCGTCGCCAGTTCCCGCCGAAATTCCTGGCCTTGATGGATCGGACCCTGAGTCGCTGATGCCTGGCGATTGTGGTCATGCTGGGCGTTGACAGGCCCGGACGATGCGTTGCGCCGGTACCCGCCGTTACCTCGGCAGGTACTCGGCGCAGGTCGGCGGCTGCCGTTTGCGCGTCCATCAGTCAGTAGAAGTCGGGACCAGCCGTTGCAGATCGTCGATGCCGCCCTCGGCGCGGAGGGAGGAGCCCTCTATGCAGGCCGTTCAGGCTGCGCGTTCGATCTCTTGCAGGCGTTTGTACAGGATCGGCGGGTGCGAGCGCGCTAATCCTGAAGATCCTGCGGGCCGAGCAGGCGCAGCACCTCCTCGACGGTGGTCAGGCCTTGACGGATTTTTTCCCGGGCATCGTCGAGCAGGGTGGTCATGCCTTGTTCGCGGGCCAGGTTTTGCAGTTGTGTGGCGCCTGCACCCTGGGAGATGGCGTCGCGCAGCGTGTCGTTCATGGTCAGCACTTCATGGATGCCGACCCGGCCCTTGTAGCCCTGGTTGCAATGGTTGCAACCGGCGCCCTGGAAGAACTGCATATCGGCTTCGAGAAATTCCGGGCCCAGGCTGCGCAAGCGCTCTTCGGGCGGTTTTACCGGCCCGCGGCAATGGCTGCAGATCCGCCGGACCAGGCGCTGCGCGACAATCGCCTCAAGGGCGGAGGCCAGCACATAGGGTTTCAGCCCAAGGTCGAACAGCCGGGCGATGGTCGCCGCCGCCGAATTGGTGTGCAGGGTGGAGAACACCAGGTGGCCGGTGAGGGCGGCATGGAAGGCCACGTCGGCGGTTTCGTGATCGCGGATCTCGCCGAGCAGGATCACATCCGGGTCCTGACGCAGAATTGCGCGCAAGACGCTGGCGAAGTTCAAGCCGATGCGTTCGCGCACCGGCACTTGCCCGGCCAGGTCGACGTGGATTTCCACCGGGTCCTCGATGGTGATGTAGTTCTTTTCCGACGAAGCCTCGTGCTGTAGCAGGGCGAACAGGGTGGTGGTCTTGCCGCTGCCGGTGGGACCGGTGGCGAGGATGATGCCCTGCGGTTTGTTGACCACGTGCAACAGGCGCCGCAGGTTGTTAGCCGACAGGCCCAGATCCTCGAGCGATTGCGCGGCCGACTGGCGCTCCAGCACGCGCATCACGATCTTTTCGCCATTGATGGTCGGTAGGGTGGAAATGCGCAGGTCGACGATGCGCATCGGCGTTTTCACCGTGATTCGCCCGTCCTGCGGGCGCCGCCGTTCGGTGATATCCAGCTCGGCCATGACCTTGATGCGCGAGACCAGCGACATCAGCAGGTTGCTGGGGATCTGGATCTTGTCCTGCAGCACGCCATCGATGCGATAACGCACCACCACGTTTTTCGTCCGCGGGTGGATATGGATGTCGCTGGCGCCCAGGCGCAGGGCTTCGAGGATGATCGCGTTGACCAGACGAATCGCTGGCGGATCTTCGGAACTGCCGAGCAGCTGCTCCAGGTTCTCGCTTTCGCCATCATCGTCGAGGACGATCTCGATGCCTTCGTAGGGGTCGCTGTCGCCAACTATGGTCGCCAGGTCGTCGAGGCGGTTGCCGGGCGTGCCGAAAATTTCGTTGAGCTTGTCCTGCAACTGGGTCAGCTCGCACAGCAGCGGGTGGATGCTGAAGCCGGTCATGAATGCGAGTTCTTCGATCAACCCCTGGTCCATGGGATCGGCCATCGCCAGGCGCAGGCGCTTGTCGACCACCCGCAACGGCAGCACCAATTGGCGCGTACACACCGCCTGGGGCACCAACGACAGCAGCGGCGGATCGATCTGGAATTCGCGCAGGTCGATTTCCTCGAGCATCAGGTCCTTGCGCATCAGGTCGTAGATCTTGCGGCTGTCGACCCAATCGTGCTGCATCAACTGGCGCATCACCGGGGTTTTGTGGGTGCGCATTTCCTTGTGCAACTGCTGGATCTGCTGGGCGTTGAGCAGGCCCTTTTTATGCAACATGATCGCCAATTGGCTGCGGTTGGTGATGCCCAGCTTGGCCAGGGTTTCCAGGTCGCGGTGCTGCTTGTGGTTTTCCTGCTCGAGCGCGCGGTTGCGCTGTTTCAAATCGTACTGTTCGAGCGCCAGGGCGATGGTCAGGCGCAGGTCGTCGTCGTTCCACGGCTTGAGGATGAAACGGTAAACCGCGCCGCCCTGAATCGAGCCCATCACCGCCTCGGTATTGGCGTGCCCGGTGAGCATGATGCGGATAGTCGCCGGCCAGCGTTCGCGCACCTGACTGAGCAATTCGCTGCCATTCATCTGCGGCATCATGAAATCGCTGATGATCAGATGGACCGGTTGGCTGGCGAGAATTTTCAGTGCTTCGACACCGTTGCGGGCGAAGTGCAGTTGGTAGTTTTCGCGGTGCAGCACGCGGCGCAGGGCTGCGAGTATCCCCGGCTCGTCATCCACCAACAGCAGGCTGTACGGACTGTCGACAGGGCTTTCGCGTCCTTCGCCCGGGGTATCCGCGCCCACGAACAACGATGCATAACGTTTTGCCACGAAAACTCCTTAGCGGCTTGTTGAACACTGCTCCACCAGGCCATGCGGCATTGGACCAAGTCGACTTGAACGTCGTTCGCTAACAGGCCGTTGAAAAACTACCTGCGTTGGCAATACTGCGTTAAAAACAGCCTCGCGTGCGAGCCCAGTCAAAATGCTCATTTACAGCACGTAAAGTCGAATGCGACCCCAGTCGCTTTTTCGGCTGTTTTTGTGGGGACGCCTAGTCCTTGTCTTGCCTGCCTCGCCTACGTTTTTCAACAGCCTGCTAACGACAAAGGAAACGCAGCGTCACGCGGGTTCCTATGCCGGGTTGGCTTTTGATCAGGATTTCGCCCTGATGCGCATTCATGATCTCCCGCGCGACCGTTAAACCCAGGCCAGTGCCTGCGCCCACATCACGGGTGGTGAAGAAGGGGTCGAACAGGCAAGGCATGTGCTCGGCGGCGATCCCGCAGCCGTTGTCTTCGACTATCACTTGAATCTGACCGAGTTCGTCTCTGTTGGTGGTGATGCGGATCTTGCCGTTGGCATCGATGGCTTTTACGGCATTGTCCAGAACATTGTAGGTGGCCTGGGATATCTTCGCGGGGTAACCGGCCAGTTGCGGCAGCTCGCCGAGGCGTAACTCGATTTGCAAGGGTTGCTGGCTTTCGGTTCGCAACAGGTGGCAGGTGCTGGCGACGAGGGCGTTGAGGTCGCAGGAGACGAAATCGTTCTGGTCGATATTGGAGAACGTCTTGAGGTCGGCGACTATCGTGGCGATGCGTTGGGTGCCGCTGCCCGACTCTTTGAGCAGCGCGCGGAAATCTTCCAGCAGCGCGGTCGTCGCGGGATCGGCGGGGAGCTTTGCGACCAGCTCGTTGAGGTAATCGCCGGCTACCCGCAGGTTGCTGGCGATAAAGCCGATGGGGTTGTTGACCTCGTGGGCGACGCCGGCCGCGAGTTGGCCGATGGCGCGCAAACGGGCGCTCTCGTAGAGCTGCTGCTGGGTCGTTTCGATGACCTTGACCTGCTCGTTCACACGGCTCTGCAACTGTGCTGAAAGCGCCCGGTAGCGGGCCTCGGACTCCTGCAATTCTGCGTGTTGGCGTTGCAGTTCGGCGAAACTGGCCTCGGTGGTGTCGTGATGCAGGTTAGCCGCCAGGCGGTATTTGCCGACATAGAACAGCACGAATTCCAGCAGCCGCGCGGCTGGCTCCTGTAGCGCCGGTGCGCTGGGGCAGCTCAGCCAGGCGAGGGTTTCCAGGTTGAATTCGACCGTTTCGGCGCCAGCTTCGGCTTGCTCGGTCAAGGCTAGCGGGTGTCCGAGCAAGGCTTGCAGCAGCTGCGTCAGGCGCTCTTGGCGCTCCCTGGGGAGCAGATCGTCGAGGCGCGGATCGTCTTCGAAGCTAAGCATCGCCGCCCTCCATGCTGCTCAAGCGGCGGACGAAATCCTCAGCGCTGATGCCTTCCTGGGCGGCTAACCGGTACTCGTCGTCCAGTTTCGGGTATAGGCGTTCGAGCAGCAGGCGAAAGCTCTCGACCACGCCTTGTCCGCTCAGCGCCGAGGCCATGCACAGCGGCGCCCAGGGGGTGTCGCGCCAGCGCGCTTGCAGCTCCTGTTCGGGTACCGCATTGGCGACGTCGCGCTTATTGAATTGCACCACCAAGGGCAGCGTTTCGATGTCCATGCCGAGCTTTTGCAGGTTATCGGCCAGGTTTTCGAAGGCGTTGGCGTTGTTGTCCTGCTGCGCCGGCTGCGAGTCGGCGACGAAGATCACCCCGTCCGCACGCGACAGCACCGCCTTGCGGGTGCTGTCGTGCTGCACTTGGCCGGGTACGGTGTAGAGCTTCAGGCGCAGGTCGATACCGGCCGCGTTGCGCAGGCCGATCGGCAATACATCGAAGAACAGCGTGCGATCGTCGCGGGTTTCCAAGACCATCAATTCGCCCTTGCGCTGTGGGCGGAGCAGGGTGTGCAGTTGCATCAGATTGGTGGTCTTGCCGCTCAAGGCCGGGCCGTAATAGACCACCTTGAGCGTGAGCTTGCGTTCATGTGCTTGGTGGTCGGCCATGATCGGATCCATCCTGATGATTGGCGTCGAGCGTTATGGCTGCTCGGGCGACGTGCCTGACCCGCTCAGTAAGAAGGTGTTGCTCTGCTGCCTCTGGATGTTGCTTGGATAGAGTGTAGTGCGCGGATACGGATATCTCGAAGTCAATCGAGTCTTAATGTTTACGCCGTGCTCAGCGACCTAGCCTCGTAGCCCGTATATGGACTCCTCCTCTAGCGCAAGTAGCAAGATGATGATCAAC
>NZ_CAMPHN010000185.1 GCF_946885885.1 uncultured Pseudomonas sp. | reverse complement strand
TGCCCAACTACAACGTCATGGGCATGGCCAAAGCCAGCCTGGAAGCCGGCGTACGTTACCTGGCCGGCAGCCTCGGCCCTGAGGGCACCCGGGTCAACGCGATCTCGGCAGGCCCCATCCGCACCCTCGCTGCCTCGGGCATCAAGAGCTTCCGCAAGATGCTCGCCGCCAACGAGAAGCAGACCCCACTGCGCCGCAACGTGACCATCGAAGAAGTCGGTAACGCCGGCGCCTTCCTCTGCTCCGACCTGGCCTCGGGCGTCAGCGGCGAGATCATGTACGTCGACGGCGGCTTCAACACCACCGCCATGGGCGCCATGGACGAAGAGTGATCCTCTGCTCGACGCGAGCAAGCCGATAAAAAACGCCCGGTGCAACGCATCGGGCGTTTTTTATTTTCGGGCTTGTTTGACCACCGCCCGGTCGGGCGACTCAGCCGCAGCGCAGGTTCGTAAGAGCTGTACCCCGCGGTAGATGCAGCTCGCGAGCACCGCCGAGGCCGAGCCTCCGTCAATGCTATGGAGGCCATCCGGGCCCGCGAAATTGCCGCGACATAGAACACCCCAGCCGGGTATCAATCACTGGCATATGCCTTGCTTAGGCAAACCCAGCAAAGCCTTTCCACCCTGGAATCGGCTTGATAAACAACGGGCTTCGTACGCCTCTTGTATCGATCTGGGATACACGCAATGAGCGAGCATGAAATCAGCCGTAACGACACACACATCCGGGTTGCCGGCAACGATAGCCCGGAAAAGCGCGTACTGAATATCGGCTTCATGGCCTTGACCGACGCGGCCTCGGTGATTGTCACGGCGACCCAGGGCTTCGCCGAAAAATATGGCCTGACCCTCAACTTGCAGCGCCAAGCCTCCTGGGCCACCTTGCGCGACAAGCTGTTGAGCGGCGAACTGGATGCCGCTCACAGCCTGTATGGTTTGATTTACGGCGCGCAATTCGGCCTTGGCGGCGCATCCGCCACCGACATGGCGATCTTGATGGGCCTGAACCAGAACGGCCAGAGCATCAACCTGTCCCATGGGCTGAAATTCGCGGGCGTGACCACTAGCGATGCACTCAACATGCGCGCGCACCAAAAAGGCGCAAAACTCACCTTCGCCCAAACCTTCCCCACCGGCACCCATGCCATGTGGCTCTATTATTGGCTCGCCAGCCAAGGTATCCACCCACTCGACGATGTCGACAGTGTCGTGGTCCCGCCGCCGCAGATGGTGCCCCACCTCAAGGCACGGCGTATCGATGGTTTCTGTGTCGGCGAGCCTTGGTGCGCGCAGGCGGTCGAAGAGAATCTCGGTTTCACCCTGGCCACCAGCCAGTCGATCTGGCCGGATCACCCGGAAAAGGTACTCGGTTGCACCCGCACCTTCGTCGAGCACAACCCGAATACCGCGCGGGCGCTGATCATGGCGATCCTCGAGGCCAGCCGTTTCATCGACGAAAACGAAGAGAACAAACGCAGCACCGCACAATTGCTGAGCGGCGGCGAATACGTGGATGCACCATTGAACGTCATCCAGCCGCGCTTTCTCGGCCAGTATCAGGATGGCCTCGGGCACGCCTGGTTGGACGCCCATCCGCTACGCTTTCACGCAGAAGGCGCGGTGAATATGCCCTACCTCTCCGACGGGATGTGGTTCATGACCCAATTTCGCCGCTGGGGGTTATTGCGCGACGATCCCGATTACCTGGCTGTGGCGCAGCAGGTTCATCAACTCGGGCTGTACCGCCAGGCCGCTGAAAGCCTGGGCATCGCTATACCCGAGGTGATGCGTAGCAGCCAGTTGCTCGACGGTCAGGCCTGGGATGGCAGCGATCCGGTCGGCTATGCGCGCAGTTTCCGCCTCAACGCCCTGGCCGACAGCACCGCTGTCGACCTATAACGAACAGGAGAGCCCTTCATGCTGCGTATCCTGTTGATCAACGACACGCCAAAAAAGGTCGGTCGTCTGCAAGCCGCACTGATCGAAGCGGGTTTCGAGGTAATCGACGAATCCGGTTTGACCATCGACCTGCCCGAACGGGTCGAGGCCGTGCGGCCCGACGTCATCCTGATCGATACCGAATCGCCCAGCCGCGACGTGATGGAGCAAGTGGTGCTGGTCTCGCGCGATCAGCCACGGCCGATCGTCATGTTCACCGACGAACACGACCCCGGCGTGATGCGCCAAGCCATCCAATCGGGCGTCAGCGCCTATATCGTCGAAGGCATTCACGCCCAGCGTCTGCAACCGATTCTCGACGTCGCCATGGCGCGCTTCGAGAGCGACCAGGCGTTGCGCGCCCAACTGCAAGCCCGCGACGCCCAGCTCGCGGAGCGCAAGCGCATCGAACTGGCCAAGGGGCTGCTGATGAAGATGAAGAGCTGCAACGAGGAAGAGGCCTACACCTTGATGCGTCGCCAGGCCATGAGCCGCCAGCAGAAGTTGGTGCAAGTCGCCGAGCAGATCATCGCCATGCACGACATGCTGGGCAATTGAGTCTTACGGGGCGGCCACCGACGGCCGCCTCTTTTATCGTCCTCTCCAGCCCGCTCCTGCGGCCGACTGTACTGCTTCGCGGTCGACTGTTCCCATCCCGCTGCCACTCCAGGCGCAACTGTACGGTCATCTCCACCGAACTGTGTGGCTGCTACGCAGCTCCCCGGCCGACTAGGATGCCCGTACAGTTTCCGCCGACAGCGAGCCCCCCATGCCCAGTCTCAATGAAGAACATCAGCTCCTGGCCGAGGCTGATCGTCGTGCCCTGCAATACCTTGATGGCATCGCCAACCGCCCGGTGTTTCCGCCGCCGGCCGCGATCGCTGGCTTGCATGCATTCGACGAGACACTGCCCGAGCAAGGCTGCCCACCCAGCCAGGTCCTGCAGCGTCTGGATGAGATTGGTTCGGCCGCGACTGTAGCCTCCAACGGACCGCGCTATTTCGGCTTCGTCATTGGCGCCACCCTGCCTGCCGCCGCTGCCGCGGAGCGCCTGGTGCTGGCTTGGGACCAGTGCGCCTCGTCGTTCGACAACTCGCCGGTCGCCGACACCCTGGAGCGCATTGCCGGTCGTTGGGTCGTCGAGCTGCTCGGCTTGCCGACGTCCAGCGCTGTGGGGTTCGGCACCAGTGCCACGGCCTCGACCCTTGCCTGCCTCTCCGCCGCACGGCGCTCCTTGCTCGCGCGTAAGGGCTGGGATTTCGACGGCGACGGTTTGATCGGCGCACCGGAAGTACGCGTAGTGGTCTCCGCCAGCTGCCATATAACGGTGCTGAAAGCCCTGCGCATCCTTGGTTTTGGCATCAATCGCCTGCTGGTCGCACCGATTGATAGCCATGGTCGGATCGACCCCGCACAACTCCCTGAGCTCGATGAGTTGAGCATCCTTTGTTTGCAAGCCGGCGAGGTGAATAGCGGCGAGTTCGATCCCTTCGCCGAACTGATCCCCCGCGCCAAGGCCGCCGGCGCCTGGGTGCATGTCGACGGCGCATTCGGCTTGTGGGCGCGCGCTTCGTCTTCGGCTGCGCTCGCCGCAGGCGTCGAGCTGGCCGACAGCTGGACCACCGACGGGCACAAGTGGTTGAACACCCCTTACGACGGCGCCATGGCCATCTGCCGCGATTCCGACGCGCTGGCCAGCGCGATGAACAGCGATGCGGTGTATGCCAGCGCCTCCAAGGATGCGCAAAAGAACCTGACTCTGGAGTTCTCCCGCCGTGCGCGTGGCGTGCCGATCTGGGCCGCGCTGTCCGCCCTCGGCCGCGCCGGCCTGCGCGAGATGATCGACCGGCATATCCGCCAGGCCAATCACCTGGCGACGCAGCTGCGCGCAGCCGGTTATCAGGTGCTCAACCGGGTCGTGCTGAATCAGGTATTGGTGCGCGCCGACAGCGACCAGCAGACAGTGGCGATCCGCGTCGCCGCACAGCGTTCGGGCCAGGTCTGGTTCGGCCCGACCGTCTGGCAGGGGCGCCCGGCCTTTCGCCTCAGCGTCTCGTCCTGGCGCACCAGCGACGCCGATATCGAGACGCTGATCGAGCTGTTGTGCACGCTCAAACGCACCACGCCGGCATGAACCCCAGCGCCTGCGCAGTACGGCGATAATCCGCTCGACAAGCGCCGGGCGCTGCGTTTATCGTCGCCACCTGGCCACCGCAGTGGCCAACGTCGCTCGGACGGTTCCGGGCGCTTACGTTTCCGAGGAAAGCATGGCTGATTCAGCTTCGCGCCGCTTTGCGCGCATCGATCGTCTCCCCCCCTATGTATTCAATATCACCGCCGAGCTGAAGATGGCCGCTCGCCGTCGCGGCGAGGACATCATCGACTTCAGCATGGGCAACCCGGACGGCGCCACACCGCCGCATATCGTCGAAAAACTGGTGCAGGTCGCCCAGCGCGAAGACACCCATGGCTACTCCACCTCCCGAGGCATCCCGCGTCTGCGCCGGGCGATCTCGCGTTGGTACCAGGACCGTTACAACGTGGAGATCGACCCGGACAGCGAGGCCATCGTCACCATCGGCTCCAAGGAAGGCCTGGCGCACCTGATGCTCGCCACCCTCGACCATGGCGATACCGTACTGGTGCCCAACCCCAGCTATCCGATCCACATCTACGGCGCGGTAATCGCCGGCGCCCAGGTGCGCTCGGTGCCGCTGGTGCCCGGCGTGGACTTCTTCGCCGAGCTGGAACGGGCGATTCGCGAAAGCATTCCCAAGCCGAAGATGATGATCCTCGGCTTCCCCTCCAACCCTACCGCCCAGTGCGTGGAGCTGGACTTCTTCGAGCGCGTGGTGGCCCTGGCCAAACAATACGACGTGCTGGTGATCCATGACCTGGCCTACGCCGATATCGTCTACGACGGCTGGAAGGCGCCGTCGATCATGCAGGTGCCCGGGGCCAAGGACATCGCCGTGGAGTTCTTCACCCTGTCCAAGAGCTACAACATGGCCGGCTGGCGCATCGGCTTCATGGTCGGCAACAAGGAACTGGTCAGCGCCCTGGCGCGGATCAAGAGCTACCACGACTACGGCACCTTCACCCCATTACAAGTCGCGGCTATCGCCGCACTGGAGGGCGATCAGCAATGCGTGCTCGACATCGCCGAGCAATATCGCCAACGCCGCAACCTGCTGGTCAAAGGACTGCATGAAATCGGCTGGATGGTGGTAAACCCGAAAGCCTCGATGTACGTCTGGGCCAAGATCCCCGAACAATACGCCGAACTCGGTTCGCTGGAGTTCGCCAAGAAGCTGCTGCTGGAAGCCAAGGTCTGCGTGTCGCCGGGCATCGGTTTCGGCGACTACGGCGACGACCACGTGCGCTTCGCCCTGATCGAGAACCAGGACCGTATCCGCCAAGCCCTGCGTGGCATCAAGGCGATGTTCCGCGCCGACGGCCTGCTGCCCGCCGGCAAAACCGCTAAAAACATCGGCGAAAAATAGTCGCCGCAGCCCGCTCAGGTGCTGAGCCTGAGTGGGCGTTACTTATTACTTCTGCAACAGCCGCCCCCTACCAAATACCGCCGCCGATCGCCGGATCGCCGGATCGCCGGATCGCCCCGACAATGCCGGAGCAACATCCTCCTGGTACTTGCTGTGCCTCGCCCCACTCCAGAGCCTCTAGCCCCCTAATAGGCGACAAACGGTGTTAATTGGTTAACCAGTGGTAAGACTGCCGTGCAACTTTTGCAGTCAAAACATCGGCAGTTCTACCGCCGGCTTTTGTGAGCATTTCCGACGAGCCACGATCGGCATTTGACCGTTGCAGGATCGCAGCCAGGAGCGCGCCAACAACCTATCGCCATCTGTATTCAGGACGATTAAAGATGACTATCTATCGCTCTTTTCTATCTGCCAGCAAAACACTCCTGCCCGCCGCCTTCTTGAGTCTCACGATCAGCCAGAGCCATGCCGAACTCGCGCCCAATCTTCCACCTGGCGGCAACTTCGCCTTGGAAAATTGGCGATTGGATATGCCGGTCGCAAATCCAACCACCGGCCTCCCGCTCAGTATCGCGCCCATGCATCTCCGCGGTCCGAACGGTTTCACCCTTGCGCCCTGGTTCCACACCGATACTGATGGCGCCATGACCCTATGGACCCCGGTTAACGGCACTACGATCGGCGGCTCCCGACACCCGCGCAACGAATTGCGCGAAATGCTCGATTCCAGTAACCACACGGTGACCTGGAACAGCCAAGGCAATGCCATTCTCGAAGCGAAGCTGCGTGTCATGCAGGTACCGCGCGACGGCATCCTGATCGTTGGCCAAGTGCATGGCTTCAATGCGGCGCCTCTGGTGCTGGTCTACTACCGCTATGATTTCGCCAAGCAAACCGGCAGGGTGATAACCAAGCTGCAAGGCACACCGGTGCTGGGCCCGCCCTATACCCAGCATGTGATCGCCAACAACGTCAAACTCGGCGATGCGTTCAGTTACCTGATCAAGGTGGAACGCCAGCCAGGTGGGCCGGCAGTCGCCTCGGTGTCGGCCAATAATGGCATCCCGGCGACCATGGTGATGGACCCCTCCTGGGATGGTATCGGCATGTACTTCAAGGCCGGTTCCTACCTGCACACCTATGGCACCAGCGGTACCGAAGGTGGGCTAGCGAAATTCTACTTATTGGCCACCAGCCATCCGGCCAATGGCCTATCAATCACCTCAGGCGAGACCCTGCCTCAGGCCGGGGTAAATATTCCTTACAGCCTTCAGCTGCTGTCCCGGGGTGGCGTGGGCGGTGGCACCTGGACGTTGGTCAGCGGCTTTCCGCCCGCAGGCCTGACGTTGCAGCTCAACGGAGTGATCGAGGGTACGCCGCTGCCCGGTGCCGCATCGCCGATTGCGAACGAGTTCATGGTGCGGGTGCGTGATGCCAACGGCAGCACCTACTCGAAGAAGCTCTCGATCCTGGTCAATCCCTGACGCCCCCGGCTGAATGGCGTGCCATTTTCGCTGCTCAGCCGCACCGCACCGTTTGCCGGCACTCAGCCGGAATAATCCAGTACCGTCCACACCCGGCTGAGCGCTGCGCCGATCACGCAGCCGGCGTTATCCAGTTGTTGGTTGTTATGCAACGACATCAGCGTGGTCACACCGTCCACGGCGTCGCGGCGTTCGGTCAACCACTGCACCCGACCACAATTCGGGGTTTCGATGACATAGCTGGCAGCGACCGCCGCATCCTGACTGGGCAGCTTGATCACATCCACCACCGTGCCCCGTTCCTCCACCCGTTTGCCGTCGGACACCAAAACCGCCCAGGCCTGACTGTTTTCGATCACCAGGTAAGTGCCGTTGACCTTGGGTTGCTCCGCTTGCGGCTGAGGCTGGACGCAGCCACTCAACAGGCTCAGTAGCACAATTGTCATCACTATCTGTTGCATTGTTATTTACTCCTCTGCAGCCCCTCCGGCAGCTCGATTGGTATCTGGCCGGAGGCGATGGGTGAGTGATGGCTGAAGTCGTAGGCTTACTATCATCGAATACTGTTTATTTGTACAGTATTTTTAGATTACCCTGTCGACAGGATCCAACCCCAGCGAAATGCAGCGCCAGATGCGGGAACGGGCACGCCGCCACGACCACCTAAAACACGCCCCCTATAGATGGAAAGTGGCGCAGCCCCGGCCGGATTTGGTCTACCCAGGACGCATCCAAGGAGAACCACCATGCTCGACGTACTGCAGCTAAAAAACAGCGTGAATCGCATGCCACTGGAAAAAGTTCGCGCAACGGTCGCCGAACTGCTCCTGGAGGGCATCGTGACCGAAGGACGCAGCCCCTTTAACCGCGTGCATTTCAATACCTGCTTCGCTGAAATCGAAGCCTTGTTGCAACGCGCCGGGTACCACAAGCAGTTGGATGTGGTCGGTTACCAGGGGCTGGCTTATGCCATGTTCGATCCGGCGCGCTGGGACGCCGTGGACGTACTGAAGTGGCTGAAGGAGTTCGTCGAAGAGAAGCAATTGCGCTCGCTCGCCCAGCAGCAGAGCTTGACCGTATGACCCGTCGAGCGCGCCTTGCATCCGGTACTTTTGGGCTCGCCATGGAAATCGAACCAAAAACGCTCAGGCCACCGCGATCATGCACTGCAACGGTCGCGGCATTGGCTATCGCAACACCGTGACCCGCCAACCCGCAGCAGCCAAGCTACTAACAATCAAGATTAGAAATTACAGCTAATTAATTGATATATAAGCATTTAAAAGACTTAAAAACCTCATATTCGCCGCTCGACTTTCCTCACGCACGCCAATACGGCAGGCGCCCCGCGCAACTTGGCAAGCCCCTTGCTTATACCCCCTCAAGACACCAACACACGTCTTAG
>NZ_CAMPHN010000184.1 GCF_946885885.1 uncultured Pseudomonas sp. | reverse complement strand
GGTAGTAGCGTTGCCCGGCGAAGCGCACCGGCGGGTGATCGGTATGCCGCCCGCTGAGCAACAGGCGCACGTCGACGCCCCGCGCCGCCGCTTTGCGCAGGGCGCGGCGCACCCGCCAGGTCGGCAGAAAATACGGCGTGGCGAGCCAGATACGACGCTTGCTCAAGGTCAGCGCACGCAACAGCGAGCGCAGAATATCCCGGTGTTGCCGGGAGTCGGCGTAAGCCACCCGGCCCAACCCTTGCCCGACCGGCGGCTTGGGCAGACGCTTGAAGCCCAGCCTGGGTCGCGTCCGCCAGCTGAGGCGGGTATTGCAGGCCAGCCACTGGCGGTCGAACAGCTGCTGCCAATCGCCGACCAAGGGGCCGCTGATTTCCACCATCAACTCGTGCCAGGCGCTCTGCGGCTCGCCGGGTTTCCAGAACTCGTCGGTGACGCCAGTGCCGCCGACAAAAGCCGCCTGCCCATCGACCAATAACAGCTTGCGATGGTCGCGGTAAAAATTGCGAAAACCGCTGCGCCAGCCCAGCGGGTTATACCAGCGCACCTGCACGCCGGCATCGCTCAAGCGCTGCCGGTCGGCCGCCAGCAGCCCCTGGCAACCGAAGTCGTCGAACAGGCAGCGCACCGTAACGCCACGCAACGCCGCGGCGCACAGCACATCCACCACAACCGTGGCACAAGCACTGCTCTCGACCAGGTACTGCTCGAACTCGACGTGATGCTCGGCGGCCGCGATCAGGTCGATCATCCGTGGAAAGAACACCGGCCCGTCGTTGAGCAAAACGAAGCGATTACCCTGGCGCCAGGGGAAAACCGTCTCGCTCATAGCGGTGCAGCCCGCAAGCCATTGCAGGTTCGGCCAATACGCATAGGTATCCGTCAGGTTGTGCGTGGTGGCCGCCACGATAATCGCCCACGGGCGGCCTTGCAAAGCCCGACGGGCTTGGTCGGCAAAGCGGGGGAATCACGAGCGGGTAAGTGGGGCGAAGCAACAGACCAGGCTTGGCCCAGCGATTTACCGGCGATTAGTGCGGGGGAGCGTGTTCAGTTTGAGTTTCAGAGAGGACTGCTATAACCGGCCGGGGCTGTCTCTCAGCATTAATATCGTGGTCTGTCCCTGATTGTTCTTTTTCTGGCCCCCTATTGCTCCTATTATTTCCATGTAAACGCAGTCGCTGTGATTGGCCTTGCTATAGATCATCTAAGTCTACAGTTGCGGACTCTGCCGCGTATGCGAGTGGTGCCATTCCAACTAGCTCTTTTAGCTCTACAAGCAAATCGTCATAAGTAAAGCACCTGACTTGTTGAGACCTAACAACCACGTGCTTTTCTCTCCATTTCATTCGCCGCTTCTCTTGCTCGGTTAAAAACTTGCTTCGACCAATAACAAGCATGCTAAACGCATCAATACTTCTAAAGCCAAATCGATCCTCGAAAACATCCAGCTTCTCCATTTCTTCGAGCTTGTAACTCCAATCAATAACTTGACTATAGCCATGTTCAAATCTAGGAGCCCAATCAGCAGTCGCTCTGCCTACATCTTTAAAGATGCTATTTTCTCTCGCATCTTCCAACTCGACGAAACAGAATGCCCCCCTTCTAGAGTCACCTAGTGCAAAATCACTCGAAAAATCGCCAAAAATATCAAATTCATGAGCATATTTGTCCGACCTATTTATTGCAGGATGCAAATGCCCAATCAACGAAACGAGATCTTTTCTCTGCTTGAAAAATGGCGATAGGTCGTCTTTCTCTGACAACTCCTCTTTTAAATTTAGGAGCTTTTCGAACTCCTGAAGCTGAAACCTACAGTTACTAAAGTCGATTGCATGACTTAGGAAGGCTTTCATTCAGACCTCCCCTCTTCTGGATTCAAACCCGCCAGTTGCTGTAATTTGTCGTGTCTAACAACGTCAAGAATTCTTACCAACTCAGGTTCAACTGAAAATATTATTCTTAAATCCACCCCAGACTTGATAATAAATGTGTTTCTCAGTCCTTTCAGCTTGGCGGCGTATGGTGGCCTAAGTCCCAACTCGAAAACTTTCTCGATATTTTTGAAAACCTTCTTTTGATCGACCTCAGGCAACCTATTTACCGCGATTTCGGCTCGCCGTGAAATCTCAAGAGGTTTATTTCCTACAAATATTGTCAAACTAACTCACCAATCAAAAGTGATCTATAACGATTAAGCTAAAGGACGGCGGCATGCCGTCTCAGCGAACAAAGTGAACTGATCAATGGGGTCAGAGCAATGGATTTTTGGGAGAGCATCGGAAATCAAGAGTTAACACTAACCCCATTGGTTCTTCTAGTCACGACTAATTTTATCTATAACCTCCCGCATCCCTTGGGGTTTGTAGTTCCGCTCCACCATTTTAGCCACTATCAAATTTCTAAATACCTCGTAATTTACTGACACCCTTTCTATACTCACATATTGCTTAAGAATCTCTCGCCCCGGAATTATGTCCAGCCATGTCCCATCCCCAAAACTTTGATCGAAGCTCTCTCTCATCCTTTTTTCAGTAGATATAAGCTCTTCCTCAGATAGTTCAGAAACGCTTTTCTCAAACCGTTTAAATGATCGCTCCACTGCCTTATGGAGATCTTGAGCGACAGTAACACTGTCAGGAGAAAACCGTAGATCCAGCGCACTAACCAACCTTGAATTAGCATGCACTTGCATCTTTTTTATAACCATCTGCGGCACAACTTTCCTTGCAGCTTGATTTAATTTATCCCGAACCGAATCTTTATCGCAAGGTGCTTTATCCAACCTAAGATCACTCACAACCTCAGCAATAATTTCTGGATTCAATAGGTAGTTCTCGATATGGTAAACATTCCACTGGTATGTATTTACAACGGAGCCACTTGCAGGAATATCGTCGGTATCCCTATCAACTATCGCATAAAATTTAGTCGGCAGATCCCCACTTTCATAAGCCCGCTCTAATATCTCATGCAACGCCTTAACACGATTCTTGTTTGAACCGGAAATTAAATTTATCCCCCTTAACTCCTCTGGAAATAATCTTCCGGCAATCGATTTATCAAAATCTGAATCCCCCCCACCCTCAAATATTAGCCCCTTCCCACCTGGGCGGTATGCAGCAAGATCACCAACCAAGTCAGCCGTAGCCATCTCAAGATCCTTCCCGACAGTTAGCGCGCTCAACTGTGAAACACTAGTATTGTCAGCACCGCAGGGAAGCATATGGAAAACGTTAAATCCGGGCTTACCAACAGCCTCTCTAATTAAAGCGTCAGAGTGCGTAACAAGCCATAGTTGGTTCTGCAACGCCTCTCCTAGATGCTTTCTGTAAAATTCCGGCAACCCTCTTATTAATCTTGGATTCAAATGTAACTCTGGCTCATCAAGAAGAATTATAGAGTCCCGAGGAGCCGAACTGCGGATTCTTAAATACCCATATAATATTTCTTTCTCACCAGAACTCAGCTCATCTAAATCATGCACAGAACCATTTGGTGTCACAACAGGAAAAGCCAATCCGCCTTCAGGAGTGGGCTGTGGACCTAGAAATTTCTTCTCCGGAAAAAATGACTCAAATAACTCTTGCAATGTAGCGGTAAGAGATGCCGTAACTCCTTTTTCCGTTGCGGAGGCTTTTTCAGCTAATATCTCCTTTATGAAATTCCCAGCCATTTCGCTTTTTACATTATTATATTTGTTATTATAATTATAGAGCGTATGCTGGCTATACTGTTGATTCGCCTGATCTAAACTTAAATTTATACCCTGAACGGTCTCGCGACCATAGTGCCGCTGCGCCCCATGAAAATCTATCACCCCTATATCCCTAGGCTTATAGTTTGTAAAAACCACAGAAAGAAGCCTTGAATCCATCAACAATATGTTCCCATCCGGTGTTATTTGAACCGACCCCACTATAGAGGGTCTTGCAAGTTCTTTTAACACTTCCGGAAGCTCATTTACTACACGCGCCGTCACCTCTGGCTGCCGCTCTCGAAACTGATTTGAAAATAAAGCCTTATGATAGCCACCAAACTGAAACGCCTCAGGCAACAAGGTCTGCCAAATTGTCTGCTCAAGAAGTTCAGACATGTTACTTGAAATATACTGCTTTTCATTTTCCCTAAGCTGAAAGACGCACTCTATTCTTAGCGGCTTCGTCGCATCATTAAATAGCCCTCTAAGATTCTTAGACCCCCCATTCAGCTGAATAGCGAACTCACCAAAAAAATGCTGCCATTCGTTCTGCTGATAACCACCATAAGTACTTTTCAGCAATCTTATAGCGTCAAAAATACAGGATTTACCAGAGCCATTCTGCCCCGCAATTATTATTGTATCCCCAAGCTCCCGCACTTCAATTTTGCTTATACCCCTAAAATTCTCGACAAGTAATGATTCTATTTTCACTTAAGCCCCCAAGAGGAAAACAGTGCAAGCATTGAAAAGAAACAATTAAAAGCAAAGCCACGAAAGCAGAACACATCCAAACAATACAAGTAACACAAGAGTAAAGACCACGAATTCTCAGCAAAGCATTGTCGCAAACCATGCTTCCCCCTTTGTAACAGGTCAATTTCAGCCATCAGCTGAACGCCCACTGCAATTCTGTAAGTGTCAAACAGGAAGGAAGATAACTGGCATCCAGCCTGCGGGGTGCGTCATTGCGTTGCTTGAAGCTAGCCCACAGCGGCCTTGGTCACAAGTATTTTTATGGCTAATGGCCATCCTTCTTTGAGCTTGCCCATCGCTCTTTGCCGGGCTAGAGTGCGTCCGTCACGGTCAATCCCGTGGCCGGGCGTCAGAACCCGTATTTGTTCGAGGCGCGACAGCGCCATAGCCGTGAAGCAGCAGGCGCTTTTTTCATGCCCACTGCTTATGCGCATCTATGGTGGGCCGTGCGGGGCAGGCTTCGGCCTGGCCGGTTCCCTCGGACGCCGGTTTGTCACCCCCGTACGGTCCGCCACCCATAGCCGCGTGACAACGGTGGGTGACGGCTCCTTAATCAGTTCGAGGAGCATAAGGAAAATGCACTTTCCCCCTTTTACCCAAGGGCTCCGCCTTGGAGTCTGCTGTTGCCCGTCCACCTCCGCCCTGGAGGTGTGCCATGACTAAGTCCCACCCCGCTGTCATTCCCTTTCCTAAACGTATCGAACCGCTCGACTGCACCATTTCCGCTGTCTGTCACTTTCAGGCGGCGGCCGAGTTGCGGATGACGCTGCTGCATAAGCTGTTCGATATCCTGGCGCGCACGGATGCGTCCACCGACAACGCTGGGCACTTGCGCGAGTGCTGCGACAATGCCCGCGAGCTGCTCAACGATGCGCAGGTGCTGTACCGCAGCGCGTTGGCGCAACGGAGGGCTGGCGATGAATAGATATTTTGTCAGCCATCTACCCAGCCACGACGGCCAGCGCGGCGCGGTGATCCAGTGGACGCATAACTGCCAACAAGCCTTTGACCAGGGTGTGGGCAGCGCCCAGGCCTGGTTAAGCAACGACGACAGCGGTTGGCTGTGGGCCAACTTGATCGTCGAGCGCGACGCTTTGCCCCCAGGGCTGCCGCGCCGGGCGTTCGAGGTCGGCTTTCTCAGCCGGGTGCACCAGCGTTTGTGCTCGCCGTTCGGCGGTGGGCATCAGGCCCGGCAGACCTGTTTGCAGCTCTGAATGGCCTGGCTCGACAGCTACCGGTCGTGACCGGCAGCTGCCGAGCCAGCGCTGAAGTTCGGCAACATCGATGTCCCGATCTGCCCCTGACTGTTTGCCCCGGCTGTTCCATCGGCCCGGGAGCCTATAAGGCCCGTATGAATGCTGAACCTATGCCCCCTTGGTGAAGACCTCTACTTTCACGCCACAAGCACTTGCAACCGCTCAACCAACAAACGCCCCCCTTCTCTATCGATAAAGCCAGGACCGATACGCCATTGTCAGCAGCGCTATAGATTGGCTATGTACCCGCTAGATGTTGCATGCAATGGGTAGGTTGGCGCTGAGCGCAGCGAAGCCCAACAGGCATCGGCATGTCTCGTTGGGCTTATCGCCGTGCAACACGCCATTGGGACATAGCCTATAGATTCGGCCCGCCAATAGATTGATTGGTGTAGGAGATCCCCGTCATCCAGACGCCGCGCTGTCGTGCAGCAAACTGGGTGGGTCTCACGTGTCTGTCGGCTTCTGGATACCTGTGGGAGCGCCGCCCGGCCCCTCCCACAAAAAGCCGCCGTCTCAAGGAACGTCATAAGCAATAAATCGATGACAGACTGATTGTTTGATGAAAGCCAGCTTGCTGCGTTCCGGCGATGCTCTTTACACCCCCGAATCTTACACCCCCGAATCGCCAGCAAGCTGGCTCCTACAATAGCCGTGCTATTTAACCCGGCTTTCACACTGACTCGGGCCGGATCAATAAGCCCAACGTACTTCTACTGCGTCGGCAGCAAGCGGCAACCCTGGCGCGGGCCCAGCCACGCCGCGCTATGGCTGCGGCCCAGGCCGCTGGCGGTCACCTGTTTTTGGCTTGGCTCGTCGAGCAATTGGCTGAGCGGCAGGTACAGGGCGACATAGCCTTCGCAGTACGCCGCCGGGTGTTGCATCACATAGCGGCAGGAGCAGTATTCCTTGGCGCTGTAGGCGCCGAGGATGTCCGGGAAGGCCTGCAGGTGCGCGCGGTTCTGCCAGCCGAGGCCGATCAGCAGCACCAGGATCAGCAACAGCAGCGTACGGAAAGAACGGCGGCGGATCATGGTTGCACCTCGCTAATGGCAGCGGGCGCCTTGGCGAAGGCGGCCTGCACGAGTTTGAGCAATTGGTTGTGCTGGAAACTGCCGTCACGGTCGTCGGCGTAACGCACCACCACCAGGTTGTCGCTGGGCAGCACGTACAAACCCTGGCCCCAGTGCCCGAGCGCGGCGAAGGTATCCGCCGGGGCGTCGGCCCAGGGTTTGGCCCTACCGGGCAATTCGGCGTTCAACCACCAGTGCCCGCCCGGCACGGCATCGCCCGGCTGGGCCTGTTGCCCGTCGTAGTTGGCGAATGGTGTGCGGTTGAACTCGACCCAGGTCTTGGGCAGCAATTGGCGTTCGCCCCAGCGCCCGTCGCGTTGCATCAGCAAGCCGATACGCGCCAGATCGCGCGCGGTCATATAGAGGTAGGAGGAGCCGACGAAGGTGCCGGCGCCGTCGCGCTCCCACACCGCCGAGTCGATGCCCAGGGGTTCGAACAGCGCATGCCAGGGGTAGTCCGCATAGGCCTCGGCGCCGACCATGGTTTTCAGCGCGGCGGCGAGCACGTTGCTGTCGCCGCTGGAATAGCTGAAGCGTTGCCCCGGCTCGAACGCCGCCGCGTGGCTGGCGGTAAAGGCCGCCATATCGTCGCGCCCGCGGGTGTAGAGCATGGCCACCACCGAGGATTTCACCGGGGCGTATTCATAGCCTTCCTGCCAATCCAGCCCCGAGGCCCAATGCAGCAGATGGCCGACCTTGACCTGCGGATGCCGGGCGAACGGCGGGTAGTAATCGGCGACCGCGGCGTCGAGCTTGAAGCGCCCTTCGCCGTAGGCCACGCCGAGCACGCTGGCCAGCACGCTCTTGGCCATGGACCAGGTCAGATGCGCGGTGTCGGCGTCGGTCGGGGCGGCATAGCGCTCGTAGACGATTTGCCCATCGCGGATCACCAGCAACGCATCGCTGCGCACGCCGGTACGCGCGGCATCGTCGCGCGCGGCGAAGGCATAGGCCTCGAGCTGCGCCAGCGCGGCACTGGGCGCCACCGGTGCTTGCTGCCAGTGTTCCGTGGGCCAACTTTGCGCCTGCACAGTGCAGACGCCGAGACCGAACGCCATTGCCAGGCTGAGTCGGCGCATAAATAAGAAGAGCATCGGCGTGCCTTTCGAATCTGACGAAGACGGCACCCTAGCATGCCGAATATGACAGTAATGTTCGCCGCGACAAGGGGCATTGCCCTGCGGAAAGCCCCCGGATTGCGCTGGCGCTTATTCGGGCTACAGGCTGGCGGGGATCGTCGAGCAGGCGCGATTCGTAGCCCGAATAAGCCTGCGGCGCAATCCGGGGACGGTAGTGCGGGTACAGGTTTCCCCCGGATTTCATCCGGGCTACAGGGCTGGTCGATACGCGATCCCGTAGCCCGAATAAGCCTGCGGCGCAATCCGGGGACGGTGGTGCGGGCACAGGTTTCCCCCGGATTTCATCCGGGCTACAGGGCTGGTCGATACGCGATCCCGTAGCCCGAATAAGCCTGCGGCGCAATCCGGGGACGGTGGTGCGGGCACAGGTTTCCCCCGGATTTCATCCGGGCTACAGGGCTGGTCGATACGCGATCCCG
>NZ_CAMPHN010000183.1 GCF_946885885.1 uncultured Pseudomonas sp. | reverse complement strand
AGGCCCATCATGCGTTCCATGTCGGCCTTGTTGGTTTTGAACGAGGGCAGCAGGAGCAGGCCGCGGTACCAGTTGTTGATGTTGTAGTAGACCCGCCCGTGGATCAGCCCGAGCATATTGTCGAGCATGTCGCGGTGCGCTTCGATCTGCTTCTGGCTGACGCCGAGCAGGCGCATGGTCTGCTCGTAAACCGTGGCGTAGCCGCGGTTGGCGAAGGAGAAGGTCAGCGGCGTGGTCACCCCGCAGTAGGATTCCTGGATATTCGAGTTATCGAACACCAGGCGCCGCTCGTTGGGTTGCGCCGGTGCCGGCAGGCGGGTGATCGGCCGGGTTTGCAGGATGTAGGCCTGGCCCTCGCGCCAAGTCCATTCGATGTCCTGGGGGAAGCGCTGCAACTCGGCGATGCGCTTGCCGAGGTCGCGCAACCGGTAAAGTTGCTCAGGGGTAAGGCAAGCCGGCTGACGACGTGCCTCGGCCACCGGTATTTCCCGGGTACCGAGGCCGCTCTGACTGTCGAACACCACGGCGACGTCCTTGTCGGCCAACTGTTCGCCGATGGCCTGCCCATCCAGGGCCACGCTGAACTCATCGGTGTTGCAGATCCCCGAGACGATGCCTTCGCCGCAACCCCAGGCGGCGGCGATCAGCGCCTGCTTGCGGTCGCCGGTGACCGGGTGGGCGGTGAATATCACCCCGGACACCTCGCCGTCGACCATCTGCTGAACGATCACCGCGGCGCGGATGTCCTGCACCGGCAAGCCCTTGCTCAGTCGATAGAGCAGGGCGCGAGCGTTGAACGCCGAGGCCGCGACCCGCAACAGACTGCGCTCGATGGCGGCCAGGCCGTGCTGGTACAGGTAACTGTCCATCTGCCCGGCGAACGAGGCGCCTTGGGCGTCCTCGCCGAGTACCGAAGAGCGCACGGCGTAATAGCCTTCCTCGACCGGCAGGGCCTCGACCAGTTGCTGGCTGATCGCCGCCGGCAACTGCGCCGCGAGGATACGTGCCTGGATGGCGCTGGCGCGGGCCTCGACCTGGTCGATCGGGGTGGCGCCGTGCAGCCCGTGCAGTTGCTCGGCGATAAAAGCCTGCAACCGGTTGCTGCTCAGCAATTCGCTGAAGGCGGCGGTGCTCAGCACCCACCAGCGCGGCACCGGCAAGCCTTCGCGGCTGAGCCAGGCGAGGTTGGCGGCCTTGCCGCCGAGTTGTTCGGCGGGCAGCAGCAGGGCTTGTTCCTGGCTATGGATAAAACGCGGCATCACAGGCGCACCCCTTCGATTTCCAGCAGTTGACGGAAGGTACGGTAGACCCGCTCCATAAAGGCGTAATGGCGGAAGGTGTGGGCCATCATGTACAGCGGCATGCGGCTGACCATCAGGTCGCGCAGGGCCAACTTGTAGCCGTAGCGCCATTGCCGCGGGTCGATCGGCTTACCGCTATGGCGTTGCAGTTCGAGGCGGTGCAATTCGAGAAATGTCTCGACTTGCGCCGGGTCGATCGGCCCGTTGAGGGTGAAACCGAGCAGTTCCGCGAGGTCGTGCTGTGGCAGGTGCAGGGTCGCCAGTTCCCAGTCGTAGGCGCACAGGCGCGGGCCTTCGGGCGTGCTGCGCAGGGCGATATTGCGCGGGTTGAAGTCGTTGTGGATCAGGGTGCGCGGCATGGCTTCGATGTCCGCCCACCAATGTTCGATGCCGGCGACGATGCTGCTGAATACGTCGAGGTCGTCCTCGCTGAGCCACTCGGGGAATTCCTCGCGGGCATGGGCGCCGAGCAGTTCCCATAGCCGGCGTTTCTCGCTCATGCCCGCGGCGGTCGGGTAATCGACCATCCAGGGCTGTTCGAGCAGTTCGGCTTCGCGGCCGTACCAGATGCTGTGCACCGCGGCGATGCCGCGGATCGCCGTTTCCAGGTCGGCCGGCCGCCAGGCGCGGGTGTCGTCGGCGCTGTCCATCAGGCGCAGGCCCTGCAGCAGCTCTTCGACTATCACATAGGCTTCGCGCTGCGGGTCGTCGAGCACGCCGTAGACCCGTGGCGCATGCGCGGTGAAGCGCGGGTCGCGCTGGCTCATCACCGCCAGCTCGCGCACATGGCAGCCCTTGAAGCCGATCTGTTCGCGGAACTGGTTGAAGCTCTGCGCCAGCCGTGGGTCGCACATGGCTGCCATGCTGTTGAGCATCAAAATGACTTCGTCGTCCAGCGGCTTGACCTTGACCATCACGGCGAATTCGCCGGACGAACTCTTGAGCAGGAAGGGGAAGTGGCCGAGCAATTTGTTGACCTTGTGCGCGGTCAGCTCGGTGATGATGCTCGACCCCTTGTTGACCAGCTGCAACGGCTCGGCGGCGAACAGGCGCAGCTCGCCCTGGCCGCTTTGGCTGAAAATCTGGTTGAACAACGCCACGTCGAGGTCGGCCTGTTTCAGGTAATTGACCGGGCGATTGCGCCCCAGGCGTTCATGGGCGCGGGCGAACTGGTCGGCGGCGATCGCCGACAAGGTGGAGATATCCAGCGCCAGGCAGAAACCGGCGATCACCTCGGCGAGCTTGTGCGCCTTGCCGGGGCCGGCGCAGTCGATGATTTCCAGGCACTCGCGCTGCTGCGACAGGTTGGTGCCGCCGCCGACCGTACCTATCACCAGCGAGGGCAGGGTCATGGTGCAGTAGGCATGGCCTTCCTCGGTCAGCTCCATATGCAGATGGCCGAGGGCCGATTCGTGCACGCAGGCGATGTCCTGACCGAGGGCGGCGAACATCGAGCCGATGACGTTGGCGACGTTGATATTGAGGCCGATCATGCCCGCCGCCAGGCCGCCGCTGGCCACGCATTGGTAGGCGTTGACCAGCTGCGCGGCGCTGACCTTGAGCACCTTGCGGCAGATCTCGTCGCGCAGCAGCGCTTCGGCGAGCACGCGCACGCCGCGGCCCTTGAGGTAGGTCTGGTAGGTGACCTTCTTGTCGTTGGACAGGTTGGCCTCGACCAGGAAATTGCGCACCTTGAGCCCGGCGAAACGCTTGATGCTCTGCAAAATCCATTGGCAGGCCTGCCAGGTGCAGGTGGTGGTCATGTTCTGCCCAGCGGCATCGCCGGTTTCATAGATGAAGTGCACGTGCACATTGCGGCCCATGACCTGGGCCTGCACTTCCATCAACTGGGCGAAGTTGGAGTACTTGCCCACGACCTCGGCCAGGTCGGCGAAGCGGTCCTGCACCCATTCGGCGAAAAACAGCGCCTGGCTCATGCTGTCGAAGCCGAACAGCGGCACGCGCATCATGCGCTGGCCGAGCACCCGGGTGCTGACCCCGCCGGAGCGCGACAACGCCGTGGCGCCGCGGGTGGTCGAAGCCACCAGGGCGCCTTCGGAGGTCGCCATGGGCGCATAGAACAGGCCTTTGGCGTGGCCGCCTTTGATCTGCAAGGGGCCGGCGATGCCCAGGGGGATTTCCACCGAGCCGATCAGGGCTTCGATATTGCTCACCAGCTTGTGCGGTTCCAGGCGGATCTGCGCCACTTCGTTCAGGGCCGCGCCGGTTTCCTTGCGCACGAAGCGCAGGCGCTCCTGGCGGGCTTCTTCGCTGTACAGGCCGCGGGCCGGCACCTTGGGCAGGTTGAATTCGTCGTACACCGGCTGCACTTGGTCGATGTCGCGCACGCGCAGTTGATAGCTGAGTTGCCAGAGCCGCTCGGCGGTGTCCCGGCAGCCGCTGCAGCACAGGGTCAGTTGCGGGCCTTGCGGGGTTTCGATTATCTGTTTGACGCGCATTTGCCGTAGGCGGTACTCGACGCCTTGCACATACAACTGCAATTCATCGAACTGGGTGCCCAGGTTCGGCAGCTTGGTATAACCGCGGAGCAGCACGTTGAGCTGGTCCTTGGCGACATCGATGGGGATCAGGTCGCCCAGTTGGCGGTCGGTGAAATGGCAGCGGGCCTCGTCGGCGGCGCTGAATGCGGTGCGGTTCGACGGTGATGCGGCGGTGTTTTGCATGCTGTTCCCCTCAGAATCCATTCAGTTGCAGACCATGGGTCTGTGCCGCGACAGCGATCAACACGGCATAGCCGGCGAGCATGGTCAGGGCGACGACGGCTTCGTTGTGACCACGGGCTTTGGCGTTAGGTGCGCGCAGAAAGCGCCCGATCTGCCAGAGGGCTAGCAGGTAGAAACCGCCCAGCACCGATAGCGACCAGGTCGGCAGCTCGCCGGCGAGCAAACGGATCAGCCATAGCTGGTTGGCCAGCATGGCGCTGACCAGCAGCATCACCACCAGTGCGGAACCCGCGGTGCCGAAAATCCGTGAATAGGACTCGATGCTCGAGCGTTCTTCTTCCGGGCCTTTGGTCTTGCGGGTGATCTCGAAGCAGAAGCCGCTGACGAAGGCCAGCAGCATCATCGCCAGCAATTCGTCGCCGAGCCGCACGCCCGGTTGCGCCAGATTGGCCAGCCAATACACCAGCAGCGGCATGACCAGCATGTGCGACACGGCGTACCAGGTCAGATGGCGGTTGAGCCACGCGCCGACGAAGAACTCCTTGGCCATCAGCAGTGTCCAGGCCAGCAACGCCAGCCAGGCGTACGTCGCTTGGCCGATGCCGCGGTCGAGCCAGAGGGACAGCGCCAGTTGCGCCGTTA
Organism: uncultured Pseudomonas sp.; assembly: GCF_946885885.1. The sequence goes on along the minus strand of NZ_CAMPHN010000183.1, from coordinate 3,724 downwards.
CCGCCAGCAGGCCGGCGACCTTCAAGTGATCGAGGGTGATCAAGCCGCTCTGCAACACGCGTTGCGGATGGTTGTGGCAGTCGAGCTGGTAATCCTTGTGCTCGTCGAGCACGCGCAGCAGGAGAAAGAACGACCAGGTCGCCAGACAGGCGAGGCCGTCGACCGGGCCCAACTGCAGCGGTCCGCCCCGGGCGGCTTGGACCAGCGCGGCGGTGGTCAGGTAAAGGATGAAAAACAGCAGGGCGTTGGCGAAGGGGAAACGTTCGTTGATCCAGGCCAGAAAGCGGCTGTGGAGAGGAGCGGCGTGGCTCAGGCTGGCTGCATGCATATCCAGGATTCCTTCCGTAAGTGGTGAGAGTGCTTGCCCAGCCAGACGCTGGCTGGGCTGGAAACGTTTTCAGAACGTCATTTGCCCCGCGGTCGAGGTGTCGCTGGCCGGCAGTTCGCGCTTGTCCAGCAGCAGGTAGCAGATGGGCAGCAGCACCAGGTCGACGAGCAAGGCGAAGGCGATGCTCAGGCAGGTGACCAGGGCGGTGTTGACGGTGATCTGAATGTTCGAGTTGGCCAGCCAGGCGAAGCCCAGGCCGAGCACCAGGCTGGTGGTGATCAGCGCATAGCCGACATTGCCGAGGCACTGGCGCACCGCGTCTTCGGCGCCGAGGCCGTTACGCCGGGCGCGCTCGTACTTGCTGATGAAGTGGATGCTGTCGTCGATCACCACGCTGAAGGCGATGCCGATCACCAGGGTCAGGCCCAGGTCGACGTTGCTGCTCCACAGGCCCCAGACGCCGAATGCCATGCCGATGGGCAGCAGGTTGCCGAGGAAACAGGTCAAGCCGTGGCGCCAATTGCGGAACAGGCCGGCGGCCAGCAGCGAGGCGACGAATAGCGAACCGATCAGGCCGGCGAACATGCCGCCGATCGAACGCTCGCCGATATGCGCGAACATCAACGACAGCGACGTACCCGGTGCCTGTTGCGCGTTCGCCAGGTGTTGGCGCTGCCAACCCTGGGCGGCCTGCTCCAGGGCGATGATCGCCTGGCCGCTGCTGGTGCCCACCGCCACCCGCAGGCGCGATTCGCTGCGGTCGAAACGCAGCAGGTAATTGAGGTCCATGCCGAACGGCAGGGACAGTTCGTATTGCAGCAGGTACTGGGCGATTTCCTCGCGGCTGTCGGGGATGCGGTAGTAGGCCGGGTCGTCGCCATGCATGACCTGATTGACGCGCTTGATCACATCCGCCAGCGAGTTGACCTGCACCACCCCATCCTGGGTTTTCAGCCATTGGCTGAAGGCATCCACCTGCTTCAGGTAGACCGGTTCGAGGATGCCGTCGACCTGGCCGGCCGGCAGCGAGTAGTTGATTTCGCCGATGCCGGTCAGCTCGGCGTTGACCCGCTGCATGTCCTGGCGGAATCTGGTGTCCGGGCTGTAATAGCCGACCGGGTCGTCGTTGATCCGGTTCAGCGGTAGCAAGGCGCACAGGCCCAGACCTAACAGCAAAACAGTGGCCAGCAGCGGTTGTTGGCGGCGAATCAGCAGGTCGGCGAAGGCGCGCATCTGCGGCGAATCGCTGGCCATCAGCGCGGGAATCTTGCGCGGCTGTTTGCCGGACAGGCTGGCCAGCAGCGGGGCGCTGAACAACAGGGTGAACAACAGCGCGAGCATGACGCCGGCGGCGACTATGTAACCCATCACGCGAAACGGCGGCGACTCGTTGAAGTGCAGGGTGAGAAAGCCCAGAGCGGTGAGCAGGCTGGTCAGGGTCATGGCGCCCATGTTGTGGCGCAGACTCTCGACCATGGCGGCGCGGCGGTCGAGACCGGCATGCATGCCCTGAATCCACTTGACCACCAGGTGAATGCCGTCGGCGAACGCCAGGGCGAGGATCATGATCGGCGCGACTATCACCGAGTCGTTGATCGTCGGTTTGAACCAGCCGACCAGCCCGGCGCCGGCCAGTACCGCCAGCTGGCAGGCGACGAAGACCACCAACATGGCCTTGAACGAGCGGAACAGGTACACCAGCAACAGCATCATGGTCAGGGCGAACCAGGGCCAGACGCGGGTGAAATCGGCTTGCGATTCCTCCGGGAACGCCTGGTTGGCGATGGTCTGGCCGGCCAGGTGTACTTCGATCCGCGGGTGTTGCCGCTGCAGTTCGGCGACCAGGCGGCGCACCTCGCCGACCACCAGGGGAATCTCCTGTTTTTGATCCAGGCCGGGCATGTTCAGGGTGATGCGCACGCCGGCCAGGCTGCCTTCGGGGTTGACCAGGGCATCGCGCAGGAAGGGCTCGTTCAGCGCCACCGTGCGGATTTTCTCCAACTGCGCGGGCGTCAGTTCGGTGGGTTGTTCCACCAGATCGCGGGTGTCGATGTTGTCGCCGTCGACCTGGATATGGGGGAAGTTGCTCAGGGATTCGACGCGTTGCGCATAGGGCAGCTCCCAGCTGTCGGCGGTGAGCTGGCTCAGTACGCCGAGGAATTCGCGGCTGAATACCTGGCGATCCTCGGGGCGCAGGGCGATCAGCACGGTGTCGGTCTTCGAGTAGTCCTGTTGCAGCTTTTCGAAGGCCAGCAGTTCAGGGCTGTCGCTGCTGAAAAACGCGCGATGGTCGACCGAGTAGCGATAACCGGCCGCGCCAATGAGCAAACCGCCCGCCAGCAGCACGGTGGCGACGATGCAGAGCAGTGGATGGCCGACTATCCATTCGGCCAGGCGGGAGCTGAATGGCGAGCGGGCGGGTTGCGGCAATGAGGTGGGCATGGGCTATTTCTCGCTGCGGGGCGTTGCTCAAAAGAACCAGCTCAGGCCGATACGCAAAAAATCGTCGCGGCTGAGTGGGCGTAAGGGGTGGCGGTCGTCGTAGGCCAGCAGGTAGTCGAAGGGCTGTTGCGGTCGCGATGGCGTATGGCCGAAGGCGCGCAGCTCCAGTTCGAGGCGCAGTTGATCGCTGAGGCGGCGATTGGCTTCGATACTGAACAGGCGCTCGCCGCTGTCGCGGTCGACGATCAGGCTGGTCAGCAGCTCGCTGCTGGCTTGATCGTTCAGGGCCAGCCGCCAGCCCAGCAGCAGGTCGTCGGCGAAAGGCGAGGTGGCGCGCGCGCCGCGGCTGTCATGCAGGTATTCGAGCAGCCATCCGAGGTCGGCCTGGCTGCCCAGCACGCCAACTTGGGTGTATTCGATGCCGGCGTCGCTGGCGTTATAGGTCTCGCGGCCGCCGCTACGGCGGATGCTTTCCAGCTTCCACAGCAGATCGCCCTGGGTGATTTGCAGGTCCACGCCGAACTGGCAGATCTGCGGGTAATAGGGCGTCAACTGCGGTTGGTAGCCGGGAGCGAAGGCGTAGGGCTGGCCATTGAATGTCAGCACCTGGCGGTAGTCGACTTCGGGCCGCAATTCGGGCTCGCGGGAGGTGCCGCGAAAGGCGCTGAGGCCCAGGCGCAACGCCGGTAAATTCAGCTGCCAACGGGCGGCCAGATCGACATGCCGGGCGCCGTTCGCCGCCTCGTATTCGGCATCGTCGGCATCGACCGCCAGTGGCAGACGCAGGCGCCCGTTTTCGCCAGGGTAGGTGCGTGGGCGAAAGCCCGGTAGCACGAACAGATCGAGCATCTGCGCGTCGCGTTCGAAGGCCAGGTTGATCATCGCTTGGCCGAGCTTCTGCTCGCCGTCCAGGCTTTCCACCAGGTCGGTCTGGTTGATGATGTCCACCAGGTG
>NZ_CAMPHN010000182.1 GCF_946885885.1 uncultured Pseudomonas sp. | reverse complement strand
CGTCGAGCTTTTCGATCTTGGCGATATTGGCGTCCATCCCCATGTCGGTGAAATAGGGGAATTCGGTCGGGTAGGCTTTGCGGAACGGGTGGTCCTTGTCGAGCATGCGCTGGAAGGTGAACAGCACATCGTCGGCATTGAAGGTGCGACTCGGCTTGAAGTAATCGGTGCTGTGGAACTTGACCCCGGGACGCAGGTGGAAGGTGTAGCTCAGGCCATCCTCGGCGATGTCCCATTTCTCTGCCAAACCCGGAACGACCGCGGTACCGCCGCGCTCGAACTGGCTCAGGCGGTTGAAGACGGTTTCCGCGGCGGCATCGAAGTCGGTGCCCGTGGTATACAGGCCCGGATCGAACCCGGCCGGGCTGCCTTCGGAGCAGAACACCAGGTTGCTGGCGGCGTGGGCGAACGGTGTGCTGGCGATCAGCCCAGCAGCGAGCATGAACGGAATGACGGCGTGTTTGCGCATGATGGCCTCAGGTTGTTGTCATTATCGTCGAGGGCCGGCCTTATGGGCCGAACCCGAAACAAACTATGCAGGGCCTGTGCCGAGCGCAAGTCGTCTGCTGGCGATCAGTGTAGAAGCTGTGACGAGTTTGTCCGTGGATGTCGCATATTCGACACAAAGACGCTGTTTTCCTGTCCGAATCAACAGGTTTTATACCTCTCTATGAGTTTTGCTGATGGTCTGGCTCGGAACCTCGATCCGGATGCCTGACCATTTCATATCTTATTGTTTTTATTGATATTTTTTATCGGCTCCCGGCGCTGGGTGGCGCCGGGCCGTGACGTTCGGGCGACCTTATGGTGCGTACCTGGCGCGAATCAGGGCATTTGCACTTCGATCACGCCATCGGCATTGACCGTGACATGGCTGCTGCCGGCCTCTATCTCCGGCGTCGGCGCCGACTCCATCAGCGCCATGCCTTTGGCCATGCGCATCGGCATCGGCGGTTGGAAGCCGCCGCTGTTCAAGTTCAGGCTGACCAGCTTGTAGCCGCTGCCGCCGAGGGCTTCAGTGGTCAATTGCGCGCGCGCCTTGAAGGCGTTCACCGCTTCCTTGATCAGGGCGTCTTCCTGGGTCTTGCGGGTATTCGCGGCGAGGCTGAATTCCATGCCGGCCATTTTCATTTCGCGGAGTAGCTCGCCGGTCAGCTTCGACAGCGCGGCGAAGTCGGCGCTTTCCAAGCGGATCTCGGCACGCTCGCGCCAAGCATTGATCCCTTCGCGCTTGTCGTCGTACACCGGGTAGCTGTGGCGGCTGCCGAGCGCCACCGACACGCCTTTGACCGCGCGGGCCTGGCCCAGCGCCTGGTTGAGGGTACGGGTGATATCGGCGGCGAGTGCTGCAGGGTCGCTGTTCTGCGCTTCGCTGTAGAGGGTCACGTGCATCAGGTCGTGGTTGATCTCCTGGCTGACCTCGGCGCGCAGGGAAACTTGGTTGTAGCGCGCCTCGTCGGCCTGGGCGCTGAGGCTGAGCAGGCCGGCGACGCTGATGAGGAGGGCACTGGCGAGACGGGATAAAGGCTGCATGGCGGTTCCTTGTATGCGAGCTGGGGATGATTTATGCGGTGTGTTGCTGAGGGTAGACGAAGCCATTGGACCATTGGGGTTAACGGCTCGTTAAAAATGGCTATGTATCAATTAGGTGTTGCATGGGGTAGGTGTTGCATGGGGCGTTCGGGGAAGAGTGGCCGTGCTTGCAAGGGCCGTAGGGTGCGCCGTGCGCACCAGGCGTCCGCAACCAGCGCTGGCGTGATGGGCTAGTGCGCTCAGCCTCCTGACGGGATCGGGTCGCGAGCTTGCTCGATTTCCGCAGGATCGAGTTTGATGGCGTCTGTTTTTGCTTGTGCTCTTAGGCTGCGGTCGCACAGACGACGCTAAAATCCCCTTCAGGAGGCCGAGTGGAATCGCTGCGTAAGGGGCCGGACGGGCAGTCTTGAGCGACATGGATGTCGCGAGAGCCCCGATGGGCCAGGGATGGCCCTTCGGGGCGTGCCCCTGGAGCGGTGATGGAAGGAGGGAACCCCGGCGCAGCCGGGGCCGGATGTCGGGGTGCCCTTCTCTTTGGTTACTTTCTCTTGGGCAAGCAAGAGGTACGGAGCGCAGCGGAGTAACAGCCGCAGGCTGGCCCGAAGGGTGAGCGCAGCGAATCAAGTGACTCGCCCGTGAGGGGCGAAACCAGGACGCTGGTTCGACACGTTAATGAACCTGTTCCAGAAGCAGGGAGCACCGCGATCAAAAAACACAAACTTGCCAGTCCGGTGTCAAGCCCACCTTCCCCACAAAAATGCGATGAACCTTAAAAAATACCGGACGCTCGTGGTTGATACAGCGCCCTGCGGCCAGTTGCCGCAGTCGGTCGCTGCCGTGCGTTGGTTATACTCGCGGTGCTCGGCAAACGCGCTTTTTGGAGAGCCCATGCTCGCACCCGTGCAGCTGTTATCGGCCAGCCGACAAAATCTCTGGCGCCTCACCCTGATCCGCATCGTGGTGCTGGCCGCCCAGGCCGGCTCGGTCGGCTTGGCTTACAAGTCGGGCGCGTTGCCGCTGCCCTGGATGGAGTTGAGTCTCACCCTGGCGGTGTCGCTGGTGCTGTGCCTGGTCACGGCGCTGCGCTTGCGCGGCCCCTGGCCGGTCACCGAGCAGGAGTACGCGGCGCAGTTGGGTTGCGACCTGATCATCCACAGCCTGCTGTTGTATTTTTCCGGCGGTTCGACCAACCCTTTCGTGTCCTATTACCTGGTGCCGCTGACCATCGCCGCGGCGACCTTGCCCTGGTTCTACACCATCATCCTCTCCGGCTTGGCCCTGACCGGCTACACCGTGCTGCTGGTGTGGTCGCACCCGCTGCAATTGCCGCCCGGCTCGCGGGAAAGTCTACTGATTTACGGTATGTGGCTGAGCTTCGCGTTGGCGGCGGGCTTGATCACTTTTTTCGTCGCCAAGATGGCCGAGGAGCTGCGCCATCAGGAGGAGCTGCGCGCCGAGCGCCGCGAGGAAAATTTGCGCGACCAGCAGTTGCTGGCCGTCGCCACCCAGGCCGCCGGCGCCGCCCACGAGCTGGGTACGCCCTTGGCGACCATGAGCGTGCTGATCAAGGAGCTGCGCCGCGAGCACCGGGACCCGACCCTGCAGGAAGACCTGGCGGTGCTGCAGGAGCAGGTCAAACTGTGCAAGGAAACCCTCCAGCAACTGGTACGCGCCGCCGAGGCGGAGCGCCGTCAGGCGGTGGTCGAGCAGTCCTGCGTCGAGTGGCTGGAAGCCACCCTCAACCGCTGGCATTTGATGCGCCCCGAGGCCAGTTATCGCTATCAATGCCTGGGGCTGGGGGCGGCGCCGCGGATGATGCCGCCGACCGATCTGACCCAGGCGCTGCTCAACCTGCTGAACAACGCCGCCGATGCCTGTGCGGAAAATCTGGATATCCGTCTCGATTGGGATCACCAGTGGTTGCGCCTGAGCATTCGCGACTTCGGTGCCGGCGTGCCCCTGGCGATTGCCGAACAGTTGGGCCGGCCGTTTTTCACCACCAAGGGCAAGGGCTTCGGCCTGGGATTGTTTCTCAGCCAGGCCAGCGTCACCCGTGCCGGTGGCTCGGTAAAGCTGTATAACCACGAAGACGGCGGTACGCTCACCGAGCTGAAGCTGCCACGTGCCTATGGGCGGGCGTGATCGACCAGTCGCACGGTGACGCGGCAATGGAGAAGGGCGGCATGCCCGCTAGGAGAAATCGACGATGACTGACGAAACGGAATCCTTGTTCGAAGGCGAAGAACAGCCCCACCTGTTGTTGGTCGACGACGACCCGACCTTCACCCGGGTCATGGCGCGGGCCATGAGCCGTCGCGGTTTGCGCGTGTCCACCGCCGGCTCCGCCGAGGAGGGCTTGGCGCTGGCCGAGCAGGATCTGCCGGATTACGCCGTGCTGGACCTGAAAATGGAAGGCGACTCGGGGCTGGTGCTGCTGCCGAAGTTATTGGCGCTGGACGCCGAAATGCGTGTGGTGATCCTCACCGGCTATTCGAGCATCGCCACCGCCGTCGAGGCGATCAAACGCGGCGCCTGCAATTACCTGTGCAAGCCGGCCGACGCCGACGACGTGCTCGCCGCGCTGCTGACCCAGCATGCCGACCTGGGCACCCTGGTGCCGGAAAACCCGATGTCGGTGGACCGCTTGCAATGGGAGCATATCCAGCGCGTGTTGGCCGAACACGAAGGCAACATCTCCGCCACCGCCCGTGCCCTGGGTATGCACCGCCGCACCCTGCAGCGCAAATTGCAGAAACGCCCGGTACGGCGCTAAAGCGCATACCAATGCCGTTGTAGCCCGGATGCAATCCGGGAGCGTTTTTGCGCCGGACATCGCTCCCCGGATTGCATCCGGGCTACCAAGGCGCTTTTCTTATCCGCCATCGCGATATATCGCTATTGCTTGCGTAGAACGGAAAACCGCGAAGCCTTTTCCATTGATGGCGTTATCATTAGCCCCCTAAGCAAATACTCTTCCAGGGGCCGTCATGCTTGCTATCGTCCAGCAAACCCTCAGCGTCACCGCGCCGGTATTCGCCATGCTGTTTCTCGGGGTTGCGCTCAAGCGCTTGCGGCTGATCGATGCGGCTTTTATCAATACCGCCTCGACCCTGGTATTTCGCGGCACCCTGCCGACCCTGCTGTTCCTCGGTATCGTCAAGGCCGATCTGGACACTGCGCTGCAGCCGGCGTTGCTGCTGTACTTCGTGTTGGCGACCCTGGGCTGTTTTCTGCTCGCCTGGGGTTGGGCGATCTGGCGCTGCCCGCAGGCGGACCGCGGGATTTACACCCAGGGCGCGTTTCGCGGTAACAACGGCATCGTCGGCCTGGCGTTGGCCACCGCCATGTATGGCGATTACGGCCTGTCGCTCGGCGCGGTACTGGGCGGCGTGGTGATCCTCAGCTACAACACGCTCTCGGCCATCGTCCTGGCGATCTACAGCCCCGAGGCCAAAACCGATATTTGGAGCCTGACCAAGAGCGTTCTGCGCAACCCCTTGATCCTCGGCGTGTTGGCGGCGATTCCCTTCGCCTGGTGGCAGATCCAGTTACCGGGCTGGCTGATGGTTTCCGCCGAGTACTTCGCCAAGATGAGCCTGCCGCTGGCGCTGATCTGCATTGGCGGCACCCTGACCCTGGCATCGCTGCGCCAGGGCAGCGGGGTGGCGATAAGTTCGAGCCTGATGAAAGTCCTCTGGCTACCGCTGGTGGCGACCATAGGCGCCTGGCTCTGGGGCTTTCGCGACGCCGATCTGGCGATCCTCTTTCTCTACTTCGTCAGCCCCACCGCCGCGGCCAGCTTCGTTATGGCCAAAGCGGTGGGGGGCAACCATCAACTGGCCGCGGCGATCATCGTCATCACCACCCTGGCCTCGGTGCTCACCACTAATCTCGGTTTGCTGCTGTTGCAGTGGGCGGGGTGGATATAGCCGGCTAGCTGGTGCGGTCTCGGTGCCAGGAGCGGCCGGCGATGATCACCAGGGTCACCGCGGTCAGCGGCAGCGCATAACCGAGCATGGCATCGCCGAATACCTCGGCGAACGGCCGGCCGGTCGAGGAGAGCACCAGGTAAACCGTATAGGCCACGTAGTAGGCGAGAAACAGCAGGCCTTCCCAGCGGTTGATCCGGTAGCCGGCGAAGAAGATCGGCAGGCAGGCCAGGGCGACCGCGATCATCACCGGAAAGTCGAAGGCCAGGGCGTTGGCCGCTACCGGGATGGCGCTCGGCGATACCAGCGAGGCCAGGCCCAGTACGCACAGCAGGTTGAAGATGTTGCTGCCGACGATATTGCCCACGGCGATGTCGCGCTCGCCCTTGATGGCCGCCATGATCGAGGTGGCCAGTTCCGGCAGCGAGGTGCCGATGGCGACGACCGTCAGGCCGATCACCAACTCCGACAGGCCGAGAGCGCGCGCCAGGCCGACCGCGCCTTCGACGAGAAAGTTGGAGCCGGCCACCAGCAACACCAGACCGGCGACCAGCAAGCCAAAGTTGATCGCCGTGGCATGAGGCTTCGGCGCCTCGTCGAGGCCGAATTCCTTGGCGAACTCGTCGTCCGCGGCGGCGGTTTTGTCCTTGCGGCTACTGACGATCAGAAATGCGGTGTAGCCGAGGACGCCGGCGAACAGCAGGGCGCCGTCGAGCCGGCTGAGGCTGCCATCCCAGGCAAGGGCGTAAACCACCAGGCTGGCGCCGATCATGATCGGCACGTCCAGGCGGATCAGTTGGCGCGAGACGATCAGCGGCGCGACCAGCGCGGTCATGCCGAGAATCAGCAGCACGTTGGCGATATTGCTGCCGATCACGTTGCCGATCGCCAGGTCGCCGCTGTTGTTATAGGCGGCCTGCACACTGACCGCGGTTTCCGGCGCGCTGGTGCCGAAAGCCACCACGGTCAGGCCGATGATCAGCGGTGGGATACCGAATTGCGCGGCCAATTTTGCGGCGCCGCGCACCAGAACTTCGGCGCCGGCCACCAGTAGCACCAGGCCGGCGATCAGATAGACGAGGGTCATCAGGGTCATTGCGAAAGGCTCCCAAAAAATGCGGCTAGTTTAATCGTCGGCGTGCGCTACGCCAGATGGCGAACCGCTCGGTTGGCGGGTTCTTTGTAAGCGACTGTGTTCACTCGGCCAGTTGCAGCACGCGCACCGGCGCCACGCCATCGCGCAGCATGTCCAGTTGCTTGGCGGCCTGGTGCGACAGGTCGATGATCCGGCCTTTGGCGTAAGGGCCGCGGTCGTTGATGCGCACCACCACGCTCTTGTCGTTACGCAGGTTGGTCACCTGTACCCGGCTACCGAACGGAAGGCTGCGGTGGGCAGCGGTCAGCGCGTGCTGGTCGAAGCGCTCGCCGCTGGCGGTCTTTCTGCCGTGATGGCGGGCGCCATAGTAGGACGCCTGGCCCTCGACACTGTAACCCTGCGGGTCGACCCGGCCCTGGCTGGCGCAGCCGGCGAGCAGGGTTGATAGGGCAGCCAGGATCAGGCGATGGCGGAGTGACGTGAATGTCCGTAGCCCGGATGCAATCCGGGGGTTCGCTTGTTCCCGGATTGCATCCGGGCTACGAGTAAGCATCGCCGATCCTCCTGATAGACGAACGCCGGGCAAGCCCGGCGTCGATTGGTGCCATTCGAAGGCTCAGCCTTCGAGTTTTTTCTTCAGCAGTTCGTTCACCTGGCCGGGGTTGGCCTTGCCTTTCGAGGCTTTCATCGCCTGACCGACGAAGAAGCCGAACATCTTGCCGCGCTTGGCTTCGTCGCTGGCGCGGTACTGTTCGACCTGCTCGGCGTTGGCCGCGAGCACCTCGTCGAGCATGGCCTCGATGGCGCCGGAGTCGGTGACCTGCTTAAGGCCTTTTGCTTCGATGATGGCGTCAGCGGATTCACCTTCACCAGCTGCCAGAGCCTCGAAGACCATCTTGGCGATCTTGCCGCTGATGGTGTTGTCCTTGATGCGCAGGATCATCCCGCCCAGCTGCTCGGCGGAGACCGGCGACTGCTCGATTTCCAGGTTGTCCTTATTGAGCAGGCTGGACAGTTCGCCCATCACCCAGTTGGCTGCCAGCTTGGCGTCGCCGCACACGCTGTTGACCGCCTCGAAGTAGTCGGCCAGTTCGCGGCTGGCGGCCAGTACGCTGGCGTCGTAGGCGGACAGGCCGAACTGGCTTTCGAAACGTTCGCGCTTCTGTACCGGCAATTCCGGCAGGCTGCCGCGGATGTCGTCGAGGAAGCTCTGCTCGATCACCACTGGCAGCAGATCCGGGCAGGGGAAGTAGCGATAGTCGTTGGCTTCTTCCTTGCTACGCATGGAGCGGGTCTGGTCCTTGTTCGGGTCGTACAGGCGGGTTTCCTGCACCACCTTGCCGCCGTCCTCGATCAGTTCGATCTGCCGTTGCACTTCATGGTTGATCGCCTTCTCGATAAAGCGGAAGGAGTTGACGTTCTTGATCTCGGCGCGGGTGCCGAACTCGGCCTGGCCCTTCGGCCGTACCGAGACGTTGCAGTCGCAGCGCAGCGAGCCTTCGGCCATATTGCCGTCGCAGATGCCGAGGTAGCGGACCAGGGCGTGGATGGCTTTGACATAGGCGACCGCTTCTTTGGCCGAACGGATATCCGGCTCGGAAACGATCTCCAGCAGCGGCGTGCCGGCGCGGTTCAGGTCGATCCCGCTCATGCCATGGAAGTCTTCGTGCAGGCTCTTGCCGGCATCTTCTTCCAGGTGCGCGCGGGTGATGCCGATGCGCTTGCTGGTGCCGTCTTCCAGGGTGATGTCCAAGTGGCCTTTACCGACGATGGGGTGATCCATCTGGCTGGTTTGGTAGCCCTTGGGCAGGTCCGGGTAGAAGTAGTTCTTAC
>NZ_CAMPHN010000181.1 GCF_946885885.1 uncultured Pseudomonas sp. | reverse complement strand
CGACTTTACACCTGAAATAAGGCAAGGTTATAAGGACTGCAGGAGACATCATCTAACAAGAGGATAGCGTCCATGAGCCAAAGCGATCGTGCGTACAGTGAAAAACGCGATTACATCCGTATGCGGCTGGAAGCACCAGTTACCCTGCATCACGCCGGGCGTGAGATTCCCGCGCTCTGCCTCGACCTATCCAGCACCGGCATGCAGCTCGAAGCCGAATGCGCATTGAAACTGGGCGAGAAGGTCAACGTGCACATCGCCTCCGATCATAACGAACTCAGCGGGCTCAACGCCCAGGCGGAGGTCGTGCGGGTGATCGATCTGGAAGGCGGCCGCCAATCGCTCGGCCTGGCGATTATTTCGATGAGCTGAAAAGCGCTGAAACAACAAAAAGGCGACCTGCGGGTCGCCTTTCGTGTTTTGCGCAGCATGAATTATTTAGAAGTCGTCTTCGACTTCACCGTCCTGCACGCGGAACTCACGGTTTTGCAGATAGGCATTGCGAATGAAGATGTATTTGTCGCCGCTGACCAGGCGTTCGGCCGACAGCAGACTGGCGCGCGTATCGATCACGTCGACACCACGGATGATATTGCGGGTCGGCACGTGATCGATATGCGGATACGGGGTCAGGAAGCTATCCGGGATAGTCGCGCCGGCGTCGCGCACGGTGCTCGGCCCCATCAACGGCAGCACCAGGTAAGGACCGCTGCCCAGGCCCCAGGCGCCGAGGGTCTGGCCGAAGTCTTCGTCGTTCTTCGCCAGGCCCATGTGCTTGGCCACGTCGAAGAAGCCCAAAAGGCCGAAAGTGGTATTGAAGATCAAGCGCCCGGTATCCACGCCGGCATCGTGAAACTTGCCCTGCAGCAGGTTATTGGCCAGGGTACCGACATCGCCGATATTGCCGAAGACATTGTGCACGCCATCTTCCAGGAACTGCGGCGTGACCGTTTGATAGCCCTGCGCCAGCGGCTTGAGGGCATAGGTGTCGATGGTGTCGTTGAAGGTAAACACCTTGCGATTGAAGCCCTCCCAGGGGTCCTCTTCGGCGGCCAGGGCAAGCACTGGCAACAGCGCCAGACTGGTACAGGCAAACAATCGGCCCAGACGACTCATCCAACTTGCACCGATTACACGCATCACGGTCTCTCCTTGAGAAAATCAGAATGACGGCCCGAGGACGGCCAACAGGGTCGCGCAGTATAAAGTCTGAATCGCTTAATAGGCAGCATAGCGGATGATGAAGGCAAAAAGCCTTATGTAATGGCCGCCTTGGATCTTGAAAATCAGGTGTCGAAGGCTTGATCCATCGCAAGCAAAGCATCGCGGCATGCATTACCCTTACACTTAAGTGAGGGGGTTTCGGCTCCTGCGTGTACTGACCAGAAGAAGGACGTGCCCTATGCCTACAAACCGCCTGCAGCAGCAATTGGAAGAACTGCGCGATCAGTTGGCAGACGACCAGCCGCTCAGCGAAGAAGAACGCGCGTCGCTGTATCTGCTTATTCAGGAACTGGAAGCGCAGCTGGCCCGCCACGCCGCGGCAGCGCCGGATGCCACCCTGGTCGATGGCGTCAATCTCGCGGTGGAACGTTTCGAAGCCAGTCATCCGACCCTGGCCGGCACCTTGCGCAACATCATGCAAAGCCTGGCCAATATGGGGATTTGAGGACAGCAGCTGCAAGCTAGTGTAAGTGCGGCCCGACGCGGTCAAGCTTTTACTTGCAGCTTGCAGCTCCCCCTACTGCCTCACCAGCCGGCAATTGTCCGGCGTTATCGCCCCGCTGCTGCGGTAGGGGTTGATGTCCAGTCCGCCACGGCGCACATAGCGCGCATACACCGTCAGGTGTTCAGGCTCGAGCAAACGCTGCAGGTCGAGAAAGATTCGCTCGACGCACTGCTCGTGAAAATCCGCATGCTGGCGGAAGCTCACCAGGTAGGCCAGCAGACTGGCGTGATCCAAGGCCGCGCCGCGGTACTGCACCACCACCGTGCCCCAATCCGGCTGACCGGTGACCGGACAATTGGATTTCAGCAAATGGCTGTGCAGGCTTTCCTCGATCACCCGTGCCGAGTCGCAGCGCAGCAGTTCCGGCGCCGGCGCGGCGTAATTGCTGATCGCCACATCCAGCTCATCGATGCAGATGCCCGGCGCACTCGTCACGCCCTCAGCGGTCGCTTCGGCCAAACCGCGCAGGCGCACGCCAACGGGTTTGCCCGCCGCCGCCGACAGGTCTTTTTCCAGTAACGCCAGCAATTCGGCCTGATCGGCAAATGCCGTCTGGTTCAGCGAGTTGAGATAAAGCTTGAACGACTTGGATTCGATGATATTCGGCGAGTCGGCCGGAATCGCGAATTCGCCGATGGCCACCACCGGCTTGCCGGATGGCAACAGCCAGGACAGCTCGAAACAGTTCCAGAAATCCACGCCGCGATAAGGCAGGGTCTCGGCACTCAGGCCCAGCTCGGCCCATTTCGCCGCCCGGGGAATCGGGAACAGCAACGACGGCGTGTAGGTATCGATATATTCGCTGGCTTTACCCAGGGGCGAATTTTCAGCGGCGGGATGCATGTGTCAAAACCTGGTTAATCGAACGAATCGGTGGGAGGGCCTGGGATTCAGGCCAGTTCGGCAACGACCGCTGCCAAGGCCTGCGCCGGATCGGCGGCCTGGCTGATCGGCCGGCCGATGACCAGATAATCGGAACCGACATCCATGGCCTGGCGCGGGGTCAGAATACGCCGTTGATCGTCCTGGGCGCTGCCGGCCGGACGAATCCCCGGGGTCACCAGTTGCAACGCTGGGTGGGCGCTTTTCAATGCTTCGGCTTCCTGCGCGGAGCAGACCAGACCATCCAAACCCGCCTGTGCGGCCAAACCGGCCAGGCGCAGCACCTGGGCCTGGGGTTCGATATCCAGGCCGATGCCGGCCAGGTCCTCGCGCTCCATGCTGGTCAGTACGGTCACGCCGATCAATAGCGGTTTGGCGCCAGCCAGCTTGTCCAGGGTTTCGCGGCACGCGGCCATCATGCGCAGGCCGCCGGAGCAATGCACATTGACCATCCACACGCCCATCTCGGCTGCGGCTTTGACCGCCATGGCCGTGGTGTTGGGAATGTCATGAAATTTCAAGTCGAGGAACACCTCGAAGCCCTTGCCGGCCAGGGCGCCGACGATATCCGGGCCGCAGCGGGTGAACAGTTCCTTGCCGACTTTGACCCGGCACAACCTGGGATCGAGTCGATCGGCCAGCGCCAGGGCGGCATCACGGGTCGGAAAATCCAGGGCAACGATGATCGGGGTCTGGCAGGCGGACATGGACGGGCTCTCGGCAGGACAAATTCGCCGCGCATTGTAGCGGAACCCGTATTCAATTGCCGCTTCGCCGCCCTCAGCCGAGGCACCTGCGCAAACGCGCGGCATCGCTGCTCGGACAGTTGAGCACCACGCGCTCCAGCCCCAGCCAGGCGGCCAACGCTTGCAGGTTGCGCGCCAGCGCCAGTAACGCCTCTTCATCCAGCCCTGGCGTTTCCACATGCAACGCCTGCACGGCCAGACAGCCTTGAGCACGTTCGGCGCGCAAATCCACACGCGCCGCCAGGCGTTCGCGATGCAGAAACGGCAGCACGTAGTAGCCGTACACCCGCTTATGCTGCGGGGTGTAGATCTCCAGGCGATAGCGGAAGTCGAACAATCGCTCGGTACGCGCCCGCTCCCAGATCAGCGAGTCGAAGGGCGACAGCAAGGCGCTGGCCTCGACCTTGCGCGGAATTTTCGGCGCTCCCCGGCAATACGCGGGCTGCGCCCAGTCCTGCACCCGCACCTGTTGAAGTTCGCCCGCCTCGAGCAGTTCGGCCAGCCGCGCCTGACTGTCGCCGGCGCCCAAACGGTAGTAGTCGCGCAGGTCCTTTTCCGTGGCCACACCCAACGCCTCGGCCGCATGCAGCAATAACCGCCGCTGCGCCTCGGCGCTCCCCACCTCGGGCGCATTCAGTACGGCAGTCGGCAATACCCGCTCCGGCAAATCGTATAAACGCTCGAAGCCGCGGCGCCCGGCGACGGTCACCTCACCAGCGGCGAACAACCATTCGAGGGCATGCTTTTCCGCGCTCCAGCCCCACCAGGCGCTGCTGCCGGCGGCTTTCTGCCCCAGACTGCCGGCGCCCAATGCGCCCTGCTCGCGGACCGCCTGCAACACCCGCCGAATCAATGGCTGCTGTTCGCGGCCAAAACGCGCCATCTGCTTATAGATGCCCTCGCCATTGCGCGCCTGCTGCATGCGCCAGCGCAGCAGCGGATAGAACGACAGCGGCAGCAACGAAGCCTCATGCCCCCAGTACTCGAATAATCCGCGACGACGCCCACCACTCCAAGCGGCTTGCTCCAACAGCGTCCGGTCATAGGCGCCGAGACGGGAAAACAGCGGCAGATAATGCGAACGCACCAAGGCGTTCACCGAATCGATCTGCAACACGCCGAGCCGGGCGATCTGCGCGAGCATTTGCCGGTGACCGACAGCGCCCGGCAGCGCGCGACCGAAGCCCTGGGCACGCAGCGCCAGGCGTCGGGCTTGGACGAGGGTCAATGTCTGTGTCGAAGTCATGTCATTCAGCCGCCGCGAAAGGAGGCGCAAACACCTGACGAAAGCTGAACGCTTGCGCCGTCGGTCCTTTTTCGCGCAACCACTGCAAACGCTCGGCGGCCTCCACCTCGTTGGGTAAGTGTCCAGCCGGCACCCACCAGAGCACCATGTGCGCCTCGCCCATCCGCGCGAACCATTCGTTACGACGCTTGAGCATCTCGGCATGGACGGACTTGTAGACATAGCTCTTGAGCGCATCGATATCGCGCCAAAGCGACAGATTGACCAGCACGTCCTCGCCAAAAGGGCGCAGCGCGGTGGCATCGCCCGCCTCGTCCTGCAAACGCCAGACGAACCCTGGCGAGGCTTCGGCCAGCGCGTTGATGCGCTGCAGATTGGCGACGAAATCCGCCATACCGGGAGACTCCAGCGGGTGCTTCATGCTGGCGATATTCAACTGCGCGAGGTGGTAAGCCGACATCCGTTCGCTCCTTGTGTCCGTGTCCTTCAGCGCAGCGCCAGCCAGGCATTGAGGCGCTTGCCCACCCAGGCATGATTGCTGACCAGAACGATCCCGAGTACCACCAGCAGCGCACCGGCGACGAAATTCAAACTCAACGGCTCGCCGAGGATCAGTACGCCGAAGGTCACGCCGAACATCGGGGTCATAAACGAGAACACCGCCATGTTCGACGCCAGGTAACGGCGTAGCAACCAGTACCAGGTGAGGTAGCTGAGAAACGACACCACCACGCCCTGAAACAGCACGCTGCCGACGCTGATCGCGGTCCAGCGGATCGGCCCGAGCTGGTCGGTCACGGCGGCGTAACCCAGCAACAACGCAAAAGAAACGCCGAGCTGATAGAACAGCGTCAGCGTCGGCGGCGCTTCGGACAGGCGCGAGCCGCGCACCACCACGGTGGTCGCGCCCCAGGCCGCCCCCGCCAACAAGCCGAACGCATCGCCGAGCAGCACATAGCGATCCATCGTCGTCCACTGCATACCCACGCCGAACGCCACGGCGATACCGGCGAAGCACAGGGCGATGCCCAGCCATTGCAGGCGGTACAAGCGCTCATGCGGCAGCAGGAGGTGCAGGCCCAGGGCGGAAAAAATCGGCGCCGTGTAGAGAAACACCGCGATGTGCGACGCCGAGGTGTACTGCAAACCGAGCGCGATGAAAAAGAACTCCAGAGCGAACAGCACGCCGGCCAGCAAGCCGCCGCGCCAGGTACACCCCAGCCATCCCTGCCAGCCGCGCTGCCACAGAATCAACGCACCGACCAACAGCGCGGCAATCCCCGAACGCAACGCGACCTGCAGCAGCGGTGCGATATCCGCGGCCGCCAGCTTGATCGCCACCTGCTGGAAGCCCCAGATGGCGCACAGCAGCAACATCAACTGGAACAGAAATACATCGGCGTCCTTGCGCATGGCACTCATGCGGACAGGCTTCTTGCGGCAACCATAAATTCCTCTGCGCAACTACTTCGAAAGTGGATCATCCCAGAACGGGCGCTCAGTCTCCTCCAGAATATCGGCCCGACTCAAGCCGAGGTCCTTGAGCGCCGCATCGCCCAGCGTCGCCAACTGCTGGCGCTGCTTGGCCAGCTCGTTCCAGCGCTTGAGTTGACGCCAGACCAGCCCGACCAGCGCTCTCGGGCTCAGCACTTGCGGTTGCCACACACTGGCTATTGCATAACCTTTTTGACCTTTCATCTCATTGCCCTCCTGTGGGGTTGGCGACAGTCTCTCGCCACGCTTATGATCAAGCCAACGAATGTTTCTTATGCAAACCATTTCAGAGATTGATGAATGGCCAACTACCCGAGTATCGATAGCGAGCTGCTGCGCACCTTTGTCGCGATCGCCGACCACGGCGGCTTCACCCGCGCGGCGGAGATGGTCAATCGCACCCAATCGGCAGTCAGCATGCAGATGAAACGCCTGGAAGAAGACGTGATGCAGCGCCCGCTGTTCCTGCGCGAAGGCCGCCAGTTCAGCTTGACCGCCGAGGGCCAGCTATTGCTGAGCTATGCCCGGCGGATTCTCAAATTGCATGCCGAGGTGATGAACAGCATGCGCGAGCCGGATATGGTCGGCACCGTGCGCATCGGCACGCCGGACGATTATGTAATGCGCTTTATGCAGGGTGTGCTGGTGCGTTTCGCCGACGCCTACCCGCTGGTGCAAGTGGAATTGCACTGCGAACCCTCGTTTCAACTGCTGCAACGCCAGGACCTCGACCTGACCATCGTCACCCGCGAGCCGGGCACCGAAATCGGCCAACTGCTGCGCCAGGAGCGCCTGGTCTGGGCCCAGGCCCGCGGCAGCAACCTGCACACGCGGAGCACCTTGCCGTTGGCGATGTTCAACTCCCATTGTTTCTGCCGCTCCTGGGCCTGCAACGGCCTGGACGCCATGGCCCGCGAGTACCGCATCGCCTACACCAGCCCCAGCCTGTCGGCGATCATGGCCGCGGTCAGCGCCGGCCTGGCGATCACCGCGCAACTGCAAAGCCTGATCACCGCGGACCTGGAGATCATCGGCGAGACGCAAGGCCTGCCGGGTATGCCCATGGCCAGTATCGTGCTGCTACGCAACGGCAGCACCCAGTCCCAGGTCACCGAGACCTTGGCCGAACAGATCGTCGAAAGCTTCAGATTCTAAGCCCGAGCAACACCGCGCAGAGCAGCAGGAAACCGACGAACAATAGGCGCAGCCTGCGCTCCGGCAATGCATGGGCCAGGCGCACGCCCCAACTGATGCTGAGCAAGCCGCCCAATGCCAGAGGCGCCGCCAGCGCCCAATCGACATGACCGTGCAGGCCATAGGTCACCAGGGTTACCGCGGTGCTCGGAGCGGCCAGCGACAGCGAAAGCCCCTGGGCGATAACCTGGGTGACGCCGAACACGCCGGTCAACACCGGCACCGCCAGTACCGCGCCGCCCACACCGAACAAACCGCCTAGCAACCCCGCTCCGCTGCCGAGCGCGGCCAGCCACGGCCAGGGCTGACGCAATGTGGTATCACCGGCCTGCGGACGAAAATACAAGCGCGACAGGTTGTAAGCGGCCAATGCCAGGAGAAACGCGACGAAGCCCACACGCATCAGCTCCGCATCCAGATTCACCGCCCAGCCGGCGCCGAGTAACGCGCAGAGAAAACTGCTCGCAGCCAGAATCAGCGCATGCCGCCATTCGATGCGGTTGCGCTGGTGATAACGCCACAAGGCCAACAACACATTCGGCACCACCATCACCAGGGCCGTGCCCTGGGCCATCTGCTGACCCAGACCGAAGAGCACGCCGAGCGCCGGAATCGCGATCAGGCCGCCGCCGATACCGAACAGCCCACCGAGGGCGCCGAGCGACAAACCGAGCATCAGGTTCAAAGCAAAATCAATCGGGTCCATCGACACCTCCTTGCAGTTGCCGCTCCATGCTATTCAGTGGCCTCTAGCTCGGAAACGCACAGCAGCGCACAATGGCTATGCAGAAATCGCACAAGCGAACCGATATGAATCCCGATGCGCTAACCGATCAACTCAGTCTGTTTCTCGATGTCCTGGAAACCGGCAGCTTTTCCGCGGCCGCGCGCCGCCATCCACTGACACCTTCGGCGGTGGCGCGGCGCATCGATGCGCTCGAGCGCTCGCTGGGTAGCAACCTGTTCAGCCGCAGCACCCATGCGGTTCGCGCCACCCAGGCGGGGCTCGCCTTCGCCGAACGCGCCCGGCGCATTCTGGCGGAGCTGAACCTGGCCCGCGCCGAAGCGGTATCCCTGAGCAGCGAGCCCGAAGGGCTGATCCGCATCGATGCGCCCGCGCCTTTCGGCAGGCGTCGG
The DNA here is from genome assembly GCF_946885885.1 of uncultured Pseudomonas sp. The sequence continues at coordinate 103 of NZ_CAMPHN010000181.1, read as the reverse complement.
CTGGCCCCGGTCATCGCCGAATTTCTCGGCGCCTACCCCGGGCTGGATGTGCAACTGCGCTTGATCGACAGCTTCGTCGATCTACAGGGCGCGCACCTGGGCG
>NZ_CAMPHN010000180.1 GCF_946885885.1 uncultured Pseudomonas sp. | reverse complement strand
GGGTGCTCACGGTCTTGTTGCTGACCGCCAGATGCAGGGCGATGTCGTTGACCCCCTCGCCACGCACCAGGCGCTCGAACACCGAAAACTCACGTTCCGAGAGCTGCGCATGGGGCGGCCGCGAATCGGTCAGGCCAACCTCGAAGACCATGCGGTCGGCCAGGTCCGGGTCGATGTAGCGCCCGCCGCCGGCGACCCGCCGAATCGCAGTGATCAGCAGCGCCGGTTCGCTGTCCTTGGTCGCGTAGCCGGCAGCGCCGACCTTGAGCGCGCGGGCGGCCATCTGCGCCTCGTTGTGCATCGACAGCACCAGGATCACCGGCGCGGCGGCCAGGGCGCGGATCCGCGGGATGGCCTCGAGACCGTTAACCCCGGGCATGCTGATGTCCAGCAACACCACATCGCACGGGGTGCGGCGCAGGCCCTCGAGCAACTGCTCGCCGTTGCTCGCCTCGCCAACCACTTCGAGGTCGGGGGCCATGCCGATCAACTGCTTGATGCCTTCACGCACGATCTTGTGGTCTTCGGCCACCATTACCTTGATCACGCTACTTCCTCCTCGGTCACCGCCACTCGGGCGCACAGCGTAGTGCCTTCGCCGGGCCGGCTGTCAATGCTCAAGCGGCCGCCGAGCATCAGCACCCGCTCCTGCATGCCGACAAGACCGAACGACTGCCCCGGTTTGCGTTGCTCGGCGACGAAGCCCTTGCCGTCGTCGCTCACCCACAGGCACAGCTCGTCGTCCTCCAGGCTCAGGCGCACCTGCACGCTGTGCGCGCCGGCATGGCGCATGACGTTGGTCAACGCCTCCTGGAGAATGCGGAACAGGCCGATGGCCTTGCTGTCGCTCAGTTCCGGCACCTGCTCGGGCACTTCCACCAGGCACGGGATCTGCGTGCGCGCCTCGAAACGGCGGACCTGCCATTCGATCGCCGAGGCAATGCCGGCATCGAGAATCGGCGGACGCAGGGCCGTGGCCACATCGCGCACCAGTTGGAACAACTGGGCGATCAGGCGCTTGATGCTTTGCAGGCGTTGATCCAGTTCCGGCAGTTGGCCGGCACAAACCAGTTCGCACATGGCGGTTTCCAGTTTGAGCACGGTTAGTACTTGGCCCAGTTCGTCGTGCACTTCGCGGGCGATGCGCGCTTTTTCCTCCTCACGCACGCTTTCCAGGTGCGCCGACAGCTCGCGCAGGCGCGCCCGCGATTCGCCGAGCTCCAGCTCCACCTGCTTGTTCTCGGTGATGTCCCAGACGATCCCGTCCCACACCACCCGCCCTTCGCCCAGCGGGCGGGCGGTGGCTTTGATATCGGCCCAACGCAATTGGCCGTCGCGAGTGAGGATGCGCCCCTGCCATTGCCAATCGCTGTCACCGGCCAGGGCCGCGCCCTGGGTCCGCCGGTAACTGGCCTGGTCGGCCGGATGGACCAGGCTGCGCAAGCCGCGATCGGCGCGCTGCAGCTCGGCGGCCGGGTAGCCGACCAGTTCGACGCTGGCGTCGCTGATATAGGCGAACACCACAGTCGACTCGACGTCGGCACGCTCCAGGCGAAACACCAGACCGGGCACGTTACCGGCGATACCCTTGAGCCGCGCCTCGCTTTCCTGCAAGGCGGAGCGGGCACGGCGGCGCTCGGTGATGTCACTGAGAAACACCACCAGGTATTCCTCGCGGTCGAAGCGCAGGAAACTCAGCGACACGTCCACCGGTAGCCGCCCGCCGTCGGCGCGCAAGCAATCGGTTTCGAAACTCGGCATGGCTTCATGACCAGCCCGAGCCAGCCGCCACAGGTTCAACCAACGATCCATGTTCAGACCGGGCTCGATCGCACTCAACGGCAGCTCGACCAGAGCGCCGGCGGCATAACCGAGCATCGTCTCGGCAGCATGGTTGGCATAGCGCACATGGCTGTCCCAATTGACCCAGAGAATGCCGACGGTGCTGTGGTCGATGGAAAATTGCGCCAATCGCAGGGCCTGCTCAGCAGCTTCGCGCAGGCCCATGGCATGCCGAGCGCCGAGCAGCTGGCGCTCCAGACTGCGACGTTGCTGCCGCAAATGCGCAATGATCGCCGCGCTCGCCAGCAGGACGCCCAGCAACAGCAGGCTAAAGCCACGCCAGAACGCCAGGGAGTCGCCGACTTGTGGGTAACGCAGGGGCATCCAGCGCTCGCGCAGCCGCTCGATCTCGCGCGGCGGCAGCGCTTGCAGGGTCTGCTCGACGATATCCGCGAGCAGGGGCTCGTCGCGCCGGGTGGCGATACGCAACAGCTGCGGCAGGCCGATATCGCCGACTATGTTCAGCGCGGAGAACTGCGGCTCGCGCAGCAATTGGCTGAGGCGCGCCTCGTCGATCACCGCATAGCTGACGTCCTTGTGCAATAAGCGCAGCAAGGCGCTACGCTCCGAACTCACCGCCTGCAAATGCAGGTTGCCGTAATTTTTGCGCAGGTAATCGAACGCCGGACTCGGCTCGCGCACCGCCAGGTTGTCCTCGCGACCCAGGCGGTCGAGGTCGACCACGTTGCTGCCGCGACGCTCGCCCACGACCAGATGCGGCACCCGCATATAAGGGCTGGAATACAACCACAGGCGCAGGCCTTGCGGGGTCTGCGCCAACCCGGGGGCCAGGTCGACCTCGCCGCGCCGCACCGCGCCATCGAGATCGGCCTGCTCGGTGAAGCGCACCCAAACCGGTTCGACCCCCATGCCTTGCAGCAGCCGGGTCAGCAACTCGACGTTCGCCCCGGACAGGCGCTGCAAACGGCGATCGTAAAGCGCCCAGGGCGCCTGCATCAGCAGACCGACGCGTAGCTGACGGTGCTCGGCGAGCCAGGCCCGCTGCGCGCCATCGAATGCCGGCCGCAGCGGCAACGCCGCTTCCTCCGCCCCGGCCAGCAACGGCCATATCAGCAGCACGACGAGAAGACGCGACAACATTGGGCTCATGACACGGCTACTCGGCGACGACATGGGAAAGGGCTACGCTTACCTTACTCCAGTCCCGCTCCGTCTCGCTAACAGGCCGTTGAAAAACTACCTGCGTTGGCAATACTGCGTTAAAAACGGCCTCGCGTGCGAGCCCAGGCTAGGCGCCCCCATCAAAATGCTCATTTACACCAGTAAACTCGCGTGCGAGCCCAGTCCGCTTTTTCGGCCGTTTTTGTGGGGACGCCTAGTCCTTGTCTTGCCTGCCTCGCCTACGTTTTCAATGGCCTGCTAAGGGCTAGCCTGACAAAATCGCCACCACGGATTAAGCTCATAGCTCCACTGCCGCCCGGGAAACCCCCATGCCCTGCGACCTGCGTAGTCTGGTGATCGCCCTGTGCCTGCTGTCGGCGAGTGGTTCCTCGCTGGCGGCCGAAACCGCCGAACCCGCCGAGCCGGATGCCGCCCCCGCCCCGGTTGAGGTGCGCGCCGCTCCCAGCGAACGCAGCCTGGAGACGGCGACGGCCCTGGCCGAGTCCCTGCCGAACCAGGAACAGCAACAGTTGCAGGCCGCCGACGAATCCTTCCTCGCCCTCTGGCTGCCAGCCAATACCGGTAGCCCCAGCGGCGCGGTGATCATCATCCCGGGCGACGGCGAAAGCGCCGATTGGCCGAAAGCCATTTCTCCGCTGCGTCACAAACTGCCCGACGCCGGCTGGCATAGCCTGAGTCTGACCCTCCCCGATCCTAACCAACCGTTCGTGCCGGCCCGATCGACCGTAGCGGTCGACGAACCGCCCGCTGCCACAGACGAAGCACCGACCGCCGACGGCGCCGACGACACCAGCAGCAGCGATCAGCCCGCCGCGGCCAGCCCGGCGGACGATCAAGCCGCCAGTGCGCCGGATGAACAAGCGACACCGAGCGAGGAGCCGCCCCAGGCCATCGCCGAGCCGCCCAGCGACCCCGAAACACTGCGCAAGAACCATGCGGCACGGGTAATCGCGCGGATCGAGGCCGCGGTGGCATTCGCCCAGCAACAGCAGGCGCAAACCATCGTATTGCTCGGACACGGCAGCGGTGCTTATTGGGCGGCGCATTACCTGAAAGAGCGTCTGCCCGCCAACGTACGGCATTTAGTGGTGATCGCCGGCGAGTTGCCGGCGGACTACGGCCCGGCCCTCGACGAATTGCTGCCCGGCCTGAAGCTGGCCACCGGGGACTTCTACTACAAGGATCGGCAGAGCGATCGCCAAGCAGCGGTCAAACGTCTACAGGCGAGCAAGCGTCAGCAGCACCCGGCCTATACCCAGGTCGCGATGAAAGCGCTGCCGGGCAACGCCAACGCCGAGCAGGAACAGCTCTATCGGCGCATTCGCGGCTGGCTCAGCAAGCAGCTGGAGCCAGCAAAATCGTGAGCAGCTAGCGAAAACCGTGGCGCTGGCGAATCAGGCCGTAGGCATGATGCAGCGCGCGGGTCGCATCGGTGGCCTCGCGCACCTGCTCGGGACTGGCGCCACTACCAGCCAGTTTGTCCGGGTGATGGCGGCTCAATAACCGCCGATAGGCGCGCTTGATCTGCGCCGGTTCGCTGTCGGCCGCCACACCGAGCAAACGCAGAGCCTCCTGATAACTGCCGCCGCGGGCCACGGGCGCGGCCTGTTTGGGCGCATAGGCGGCGCTCAGGGCATCCTGGGCGGCGGGCGACACCGCCAGCCATTTGCCCCACAGCAGGATCAGCTCGCGCTCGGTTTGACTCACCCGCCCATCGACCCAGGCCATGCGCCAGCAGGCACGCAGCAGGGCTTCCGCGCGCGCCCGCTGCCGACGCAACGGCATACGCAAGCTGTCGCGTCCGGTCTTGCCGCGGGCGAAGGCGGCAATTGCGCGTTGTTGCGCCGCCTCGTCCAACCCCAGGCGCTGCATCTCCGCGCGCGCCTGCTGAATATGCGCTTGCAGCACCCGTCCATCGCATTTGGCCAACCGGCCGAGCAGCACGAACAGCAATTCCTCGTCGCCGGGCGCCGGCTTGAGGCCGAGACGCTCGCGCAGCTCGGCCCAGCTGCGCAGTTGCAAGCGACGGTCGAGCACCTGTCCCAAGAGCGCACCGAGCAGCGCGCCGGGAATGCTGGCCACGGCCATACCGGCGAAGGCACCGAGCAGTGTCGACGGCCAGAGCATCTCAGCGCCCCTGGGCGAGCAACTGCTCGACTTCGGCCAAACGCTCGTGGGTGCCGACATCGACCCAGCGCCCGGCGAAGTGCTCGCCGCTGACCTGGCCGGCGGCCATGGCCCGGCGCAGCAGGGGCGCGAGCTTGAAGGCGCCGGGCTGACAATCGGCGAACAAGCGCGGCGACAGCACGGCGATACCGCTGTAGGTCAAGGTCGCTTGATCGCTGCTGGCATCGACCACCCACCCATCGCGCAAGCAAAAATCTCCAGCCGGGTGGTGCGGCGGATTGTCGACCAGCACCAGATGCGCCAAACCCTCCAGGGGACGCTGCAAATCGGCGAAGGGATAGTCGGTGAAGATATCGCCGTTGACCGCCAGAAAAGGCCCGTCGCCGAGCCAGGGCAAGGCGCGGAAGATCCCGCCGCCGGTCTCCAACGGCTCGCCTTCGGCCGAATAGCGGATCTGCATGCCGAAACGCTCGCCGTCGCCCAGGTAATCCTCGATCTGCTGACCCAGCCAGGCATGGTTGATCACCAGCTCGCGGAAGCCCGCGGTGGCCAACGCCCGCACGTGGTACTCGATCAGCGGCACGCCAGCGGCCTGCACCAGGGGCTTGGGGGTATGCAGGGTCAGCGGGCGCAAGCGCTCGCCCTTGCCCGCCGCCAGAATCATCGCCTTCATGCGGGCATTCCTTGCATAGGTTCGAGGCTGGCGAACAGCTCGGCCAATTCGCCGAGCTCCGGACGGCGCGCCATCACCGCTTCTATATAAGCGAAGAACCGCGGCACATCGCCCAGGTATTTCGGCTTACCGTCGCGATAGCATATACGCGCGAATATCCCGATCACCTTGAGGTGGCGCTGCACGCCCATCAGGTCGCTGGCGCGCAGAAAATCCTCCAGTTCGCCTTGCACTGGGATACCGAGCGCCCGTGCCTGCCGCCAATAGTCTTCCAGCCAGCCACGCACGCGCGCCTCCGGCCAACTGATAAAGGCATCCTTGAACAGGCTGGTCACGTCATAGGCGACCGGGCCGTAGACCGCATCCTGGAAATCCAGGACGCCGGGATTCGGTGTGCCGATCATCAAATTGCGCGGCATGTAGTCGCGGTGCACCAGCACGTGCGGCTGCGCCAGGGCGCTGTCGACCAACAGACCGCTGATACGCTGCCAGGCGGCCTGCTGCGCGGCATCGAACTCGATGCCGAGATGGCGCTGCACGTACCACTCCGGGAACAGTTGCAACTCGCGGCGCAACAAGGCCTCGTCGTAAGCGGGCAATGGCGTGTCCATCGGCAACTGTTGGAAACGCAGTAACGCCCGCAGCGCATCGGCGAACAACGCGTCGGCGTTATCCGCATCGATCACATCCAGATAGGTCTGCCGACCCAAATCGTTGAGCAGCAAAAAACCGCGCGGCAAATCCGCGGCGAGAATCTGCGGCACATTGATCCCGGCCCGAGCGAGCAATTCGGCGACCTTCACGAAAGGCCGGCAATCCTCCTGCGGCGGCGGCGCGTCCATCACGATCAGGCTGCGCTCGCCGCCCTGCCAGCGGAAATAGCGGCGAAAACTCGCATCGCTGCTGGCGGAAGTAAGGGTGGCGCCGGGCACATCGCCCCAGCCATGCTCGAGCAACTGCTGAGCGAGCCACTCTTCGAGGTGTTGCAGGCGTATATCTTCATCAGGCATTACAAGGGTCTCCGACGGCGCTAGCCGTTGCGCGGGTCATGCTTTATTATCCAGCATCTTTTTCAGCCCATCGAGAGGCGTGCGGCCCCTGGGCCTATAGCGCGCAGGAAGCCCGGAAAAATAAGATGGCAGTAAAATACCCCGCATTCCGTAAAAAATTCCCACTTCTGGTAACCGGTAGCCTGTTGGCTATGCAGCCTCTGGCCAGTCAATTGGTTTTCGCCGCCGAGCAGTACGACTGCCAGGTATCGCCATCTGGCGGCTGGGCATGCGCCCCGAAAGCCAGCAATGCCGCCTTGCCGGCCCGCCCGGCGACGCGTGAAACGGCGCAAAGCGTTGCCGCGGATAACGGCGGCGCGCGCGAAGCCAAAGCCCCAGGCCCGGTACTGGTCACCGAAAGCCGCGGTAAAGGTCTGACCTCGCGCAGTGCTGACTACAGCCACCTGGATTGGGTTCCGCGCGAGCAACTGAGCGCCGCTCAGCTGGCGGAGACCGGGCCTTATTGCGCCGGCAACTATGTCGAGCCGCTCCGTCCGGGCATGAACGATCAGACGCCGATGGACGAAGCGCCGATGTTCGTTTCGGCCAAAGCCTCGCGCTACGAGCAGGAGCAACAGGTCGCGACCCTGGCCGGCGATGTCGTCCTGCGCCAAGCGGGGATGCAGGTCGAAGCCGATGAAGCCAACCTGCATCAGGCGGAAAACCGCGGCGAGCTGGTCGGTAATGTGCGCCTTCGCGACCAAGGCATGCTGGTCGTCGGCGACCGCGCCGAACTGCAGTTGGACAACGGCGAAGCCAAAGTCGAGAACGCCGAGTACGTGCTGCATAAAAGCCATGTCCGCGGCAACGCGCTGTACGCCAAACGCGAAGAGAGCGCGATCATCCGCCTGAAAGACGGCACCTACACCAGCTGCGAACCGGGCAGCAACGCCTGGCACCTGAAGGGCAACAACATCACGCTCAACCCGGCGACCGGTTTCGGCACCGCGACCAACGTGACCCTGCGGGTGAAGAACATTCCGGTGTTCTACACGCCGTACATTTATTTCCCGATCGACGATCGTCGCCAGTCCGGTTTCCTGCCGCCGAGCCTCAGCAGCTCCAGCGACAACGGCCTGACCTTGCAAACGCCGTACTATTTCAACCTGGCGCCGAATTACGACGCCACGCTCTACCCGACCTATATGAGCGACCGCGGCTTGTTGATGGAAGGCGAATTCCGCTACCTGACCAAGAGCAGCGAAGGTCAGTTCGGCGCCGCCTTCCTCGACGACAGCAATGACGACCGCAAACTGCAGTCCGAGTACGAAGACCAGCGCTGGATGTACAGCTGGCAGCACAAGACCGGCCTGGACTCACGCCTGCTCGCGGAAGTCGACTACACCGACATCAGCGACCCGTACTACTTCCAGGACCTGGACAGCGACCTGGGGGTGAACTCCACCAGTTATGTGGACCAGCGCGGCACCCTGACCTACCGCGGCGACACCTACACCGCGCAGCTCAACCTGCACGCCTACGAACTGGCCAACATCACCGATGTCACCCCGTATAACCGCCTGCCGCAACTGACCCTCAACGGCAAACTGCCCTACCAGCCCGGCGGTTTGAACTTCACCTATGGCGCCGAGTACGTACGATTCGACCGCAACCTGCGCAACGGTTTCTTTACCGACGAGGATGGCAACACCGGCACCGCAGCACATCTCTGGTATGACGAGAGGCTGGCCGGCCTGGCCCGCGCCAATGCCGAACGCCTGCATATCGAACCCGCCGTCAGCCTACCGCTGAACTGGAGCTGGGGCTTCCTCACGCCGAAGGTCAAATACCTGCACACCAACTA
>NZ_CAMPHN010000179.1 GCF_946885885.1 uncultured Pseudomonas sp. | reverse complement strand
ACGGTACCCTGCCCACCGTCACCTACAGCCTCAGCGATGGCGAAGGCGGCAGCGATACCGCCACCCTGATTATCACCATCAATCCAGTCGCCGACCTCAGCGCCGCCGACGACAGCGCCAGCGGCGATGAAGGCAGCGTTATCAACGCCAGCGTCACCGGCAACGACAGCACCACCTCCGGCGGCACGCTCAGCTATGCCCTCGCCAGCGATGTGAGCAACGGCAGCCTGACCCTGAACGCCGACGGCAGCTACAGCTACACGCCGAACGCCAACTTCAATGGCAGCGACAGCTTCACCTACACCGTCACCGACGCCGCTTCCGGCGAGTCGCGCACCCAGACCGTCAGCCTCACGATCAACCCGGCCAGCCCGATCAATAATGCGCCGGCCGCCAACGGCACCGTCGCCGAGCAGAACGACAGCGATGCCGATGCGGTCAGCCTGGACGTCAGCAGCTTCTTCGCCGATATCGACGGCGACACCCTGACCTACAGCGCCAGCGGCCTGCCGGCCGGCCTGAACATCGACTCGGCCACCGGCATCATCAGCGGCACCCTCGACAACTCCGCCAGTCAGGGTGGCAATAGCGGTGCTTACAGCATTACCGTCACGGCGACCGACCCGGACGGCGCCAGCGTCGAGCAAACCTTTACCTGGAACGTCGCCAACCCGGCCCCCGTCGCCGCCAACGACACCGGCAGCGCCGATGAAGACAACACCGTCACCGGTGACGTCCTCGACAACGACAACGACCCGGACGGCGACGCCCTTAGCGTCACCCAGTTCGTCGTCGCCGGTGACCCGATCACCTACACCGCCGGCCAGAACGCCAGCGTGGAAGGCGGCACCCTGGTCATCAACGGCAACGGCAGCTACAGCTTCACCCCGGCCGCCAACTGGAACGGTACCCTGCCCACCGTCACCTACAGCCTCAGCGATGGCGAAGGCGGCAGCGACACCGCCACCCTGATCATCACCGTCAACCCGGTTAACGACGCACCCAGTATCAGCGCCCCCGACTTTATTGCCGCCGTTGAAGACATCAGCACACCGCTGACAGGCATCAGCTTCTCCGATATAGACGCAGCCGCTGGCGATGTCGTAGCCACTCTGACTGTGGCCAGTGGCACGCTATCGGCCAATAGTGGTGCTGGTGTGCTGGTGAGCGGCGCTGGCGATACCCTGTCCCTCACCGGCAGCATCGCGGATATCAATGCATTTATCGCTGCCGCACAGGTGAGCTATACAGGTGCGCAGGATGCCAGCGGCGATGTCGAGCTGACGCTAAGCCTGGATGACAACGGCAACACGGGCAGCGGCGGCGCGCAGATTGCATCTACCACTAGCGTTATTCAGATAGCGCCAGTCGCCGACGCTCCGATAATCAACCTGACACTCGGCGCCGTTGTGGAAACCACCACAACCATCGATACCAGCAATGCACAAAGCACCGACCAGGGCTTTACCATCAGTGCGTTCAGTGTCAACGGCAATCCAGGCTCGATTTCGCTGAACAATAGCCCGCTGGGTTTCGGGGTTGCTGGCGGTGCTTCCGGCAACAACGTCGAACTCGGTCAAAACGCTACGGGAACGGAGCGACTCAATGTGGTTTTCGACACAGCGATCGCCAGCGCCACTGTACGTTTTGCCTGGTTGAGCACTGTCGAAAGTGCGGAGTACAAACTTTTCGACAGTAACGGCCTGCAAATTGGTGGTGCCATTGTCAACGGGGTAACCGACCTGATCGATCCGCCCATTACCTTGACGGGTACGGATAACGCCCTGATCAGTCGCATCGAGTTCACTGCGGCGGCCGGGGTCGGCAACGATTACCTGATCAACTCCATCAGCTATGTGACCAGCTCGAGCTACCCGCTGACCATCAGCGTAACGCCGACGGATATCGACAACTCCGAATCGATCAGCGCAGTCGCCGTTTCCATTCCTAGCGGCGCCACCTTGTCGACGGGCACATTTGACCCCGTCGAAGGGACCTGGTCGCTGCCGCTGGTCAGCGATGGCAGTTATGTGGTTTCAGTGGATCCGGCAACCCAGGCAGTGACGATCAGCGGCCTGGAAATGACCATCCCCGGCAGCGTAAGCGGCACGCCTAACCTGATAACCACTGCCACCGTTGTAGATGGTAGCGATTCGGTTAACGCCATATTCGGATCCGCTGGCAACGACCTGATTAACGGAAGCGCGGATGACGACATTCTGAGTGGCGGACTGGGTAACGACAGCCTGAACGGCAACACAGGTGCCGATACCTTCCTTTGGCGCGCCGGCGATACCGGCAATGATGTCATCAGCGACTTCAACGCCGCCGAAGGCGATCGTATCGATTTGAGCGATCTGTTACAGGCAGAGAACCAGAGCAACATCCTCGACTACTTACGCGTCGACATTGCGACCTCAACGCTCGAAATCAGCACCACGGGAAGCCTCGACGTCACAGGCGCCGATGTCACCATCAAGCTGGAAAACGGGGGCGTAGCTGTCGACTTGTCGAGCTACGGCGCGACATCCTCGGACATCGTCAACTCGTTGATCGCCGGTGCCGATCCGCTGGTCAAGGTCGATCACACCTGATGCGTAGAACCCCGCTACCATGAAGGTGGCGGGGTTTTCATACAGGGCAGCGAACAGTCAAGGAGCGGTCGATGTTGTATGTGAAGCGTGATACCTGGGGCAACCTGCAACGGGTCGAGGCCGCGCCCTTCGAAGGCATGGACGGCGAGTTGCCGGCCGATAGCCAGGAGGCCCAGGCCTGGTACGCCAACCAGGCGGTGGAAAGCAGCCTGCTGCAACTCAAGCAGAGCGACCTGGACATGATCCGGGTACTGGAAGACTTGATCACCGTGCTGATCCGCAAGGGCGTAGTGCGTATCACCGACTTGCCGGAAGCGGCGCAGAGCAAGCTGGTCGGCCGTAGCAAGGCGCGCGATGCCCTGGGCGGTTTGCATCGTTTGATCAACGACGACGAGTCGGAGCTGATCTAACAGGCTCGACACATTGAATCACCTTGTCGGAGCCAGGAACGCCCAATCCTTGCTGTGGTTCGACACTCCTACGATCTTGTGCACCATGCCAGGATCGCCAGCAAGCTGGCTCCTACTCGCGTGCGCCTATGCCCAAGGCGCCGGCTCGCCGAACAACCTGCCCTGCACGCCCTCGATATCCATGGCACGCAACACCTGCCACTCCCCTTCGGTTTCCACCCGCTCGGCGATCAACGGCAGGTCGATGCTATTAGCCGCGCGCTGCAGGGCTTCGATAAACAGGCGTTTGTCGTTTTCCTGATCGATGGCGCGAATATAGCTGCCATCCACTTTTAGGTATGCCAGGCCGAGTTTGGCCAGGTTGCCGATCATGCTGAAACGCCCGCCGAAATGCTGCAGACCAAGGCCGAAGCCGAGGGCGCGCAAGCCTTGGGTCAAGGTTTCCAGGGCCTGCTGCCCAGGGAGCTGATCCTCATCCAATTCCAAGGTCAGCCGCGCCCCCAGGTCGGCGTGCTGCTGCAATAACCCATACAGCCGCGCCAATGCCTGCGGGTCGCTGACCGTCGCGCCGGACAGGCTCAAAGCCACCGCCTGGTCGTGGCTGCGCATCTGTTGCAACACCTGACCGAGCATCGCCAGGTCGAGGCGCGCCGACCAGCCGAATCGCTCCAGCCAAGGCAGAAAGCGCCCGGCGGCGATCAAGCCGTCCTGTTCGTCGCGCAATCGCGCCAGCACCTTGTGGTGCAACACCCGTCCAGGCTCGTTTGCCGCCACCACCGCCTGGAAGAACAACTGCAAGCGCCCCTGGTCGAGCGCCTGATCCAATAGGCGATACCAGTTCTGCCGCTCATCGACGACTGGCGCATGCACGGCTGGGGTGCTGAATGCCCAGCTCGTTTGTGTCTGGCTGGCGGCCAGCGCGAGGGCGGCATCCAACGCGCGATACAGATCCTGGGCATCGTCGCCCGGAGCAAAAGCCGTCAGGCCGATATGCGCCACTGGCAGGCAGTCGCAGGCCCCGGTCCGTTGCAAGCTGAGCAATGCACGGTCGAGTTGTTCGGCCAAGGCTTCGGCCTCGCCGCGCTCAAGACCGGCGGCGAGAATGGCGAACTCGCCGCCACGATTGCGCGCCAGCAGATAACGCCCGCCACTGAGTTGCTGCAACTGCTCGGCAATCGCCTTGAGCAATTGATCGGTGGCTTGCCCGCCGAGCCGCTGGTTGAGCCCCGCCAGGTCGTTGACCCGCAGCAACAGCAGAAAGCCGTGGCAGGCATGCTCGTCGACGCTCAGACGGGCATGCAGCTGCAAATCGAAATAGCGGCGGTTGGCCAGGCCGGTCAAGCTGTCCTGATAGGCTTCGGCGCGCAGCAGTTCGCTGCGCGCGGCTTCCTCGGCGAACAACGCCTTGAGCTTGCCGACCATCTGATTCATGGCATTGACCACCCGACGGAATTCGGGGGTTTTCGGCAAATCCGCGAGGCTGAGGAACTCGCGCCGGGCGATGGCGTTGGACTGCTCGACCATATAGTCCAGCGGGCGCAATTGGCGCTTGAGCAGCAGCACGCCGAGCAACACGCAAAACAGTCCGCTCAGGGTCAACCAGAGCAAATTGCCCAGCGCGCTCTGCCACAGCTTGCCCAGCGCGAACAACGGATGACTGACCACTTGCACCTGAGCCGCCTGGCGCCAACCGTCGCTGACGATGGCATCGCCCCGCGCCGGCGCCAGGTCGACCAGTTGGGCGAACCATTGCGGCGCATCGCTCTTGACCGGCACGCCGCTGCGCTCGACCAGCAACTCGCCGGTGGCCGGGTCGACCACGCGAATGCTTTCGAAATAGCCGCTGTCGAAGATCGAACTGACCATCAGCTCGACCATCGCCACATCCTTGATATGTGGGCTCAACGACAGGCCCAGCGCGGTCGCCGCATCCTGGGCATGGGCGCGCAACTGGTTGACCTGCTGCTCGCGGGAGCTCTCCACGCTGACCAGGAAGCTACCGCTGAAATTCACCAGCATCAGCACGCAGATAGCGATAAACAACTGCTTGAACAATGACATCAATGGCTCCTTCGCGGCGCGTTCAAGGGAAACCCTCGGCGCGCATTTTCCCCAGCAAATCCTGCCAACGCGACAAGCGTTTGCTGTCGCCGACCTGCTTGCCGCCACGCGTGCCGGGCAGCCACAGGCCCTCGGCATTGAAGGCGTAAACCGGCAATAGATCGCTGCGCTGGCTGGCCGGCTCGATGGCGTCGATCAGGTTATCCAACACCAGCGGCATGGCTTCCGGATGGGCGTAATAGGTCAACACCATATGCGCCTGGTTCAAGCGCAGGGCCTTGACGTAGGTAATGCGTAATTTCTCGCTCGGCACCCCGAGCTGACGCAGGCTGAAATACTTGGCGATGGCGTAATCCTCGCAATCGGCGGCACCGCGGAACAGCGCCTCGACCGGGGTTGCCCAATAGTCTTTAACTTTCCAGGTTTGTATATCGTCGCGAAAGCGCAGGCGTAGATTGAAGAAGCGATTGACCGCCTGCAGCTGTGCCGATTCCTCGACGCCGACTTGCTCGCGCAACAAGCGTTGCCAATCGTCGAGGCGTCCGCGACCGTCGCCCAGCGGGCCATAAAGTTGTTCGGCGCGGCTGCCGATGCGATTGAAATCCCAGTCGGCCCTTAGGCCGCCGATGCCTAATGCCAGAGCCAGCAGACCGACGACCAGCCAGACCTTGCCAAGGCATGCACGCAGTATTTCGATACGGCCGATCCGCACACTGAAACTTCCACCACAGGACGGCCGCCATGGTGCGGGTCGCGAAGGCAAAACACAATCGCGAACAAGGCTTTAGCAGGTAGCGCCGGCCTCCAACAGGGGCAAGCGAACGGGTCGATCGTCGAGCCCTGGGAATGGGCGCGGTTCACAGCGGGAATGGCAGCAGGCTGTAGAACAGGCGGCCGCCGAGCTGCAGGCTCGGCGACCGGAGTCAGGTGAAGCGAGCGGCGCGCTAGTAGCGCTGCCCCCATCCGCGGCGCTCGTCGCCGTGCCGGGAGTCGTGCCTATGCTCGCGACGATACTCACGCCGATGCTCTATCGCACGCGCCTGCCGTTTATCCCAACCGGCATGCGGTTTGATCACGCGGTAATCATGCCGGGCATCATGGCGCTGGGGATGGTAACGAGGAGAAAGCGGTGCCGGCGCATAGTAGCGCGGTTGATGGTGGCGCTTATCGTAGCGATGGCCGCCGTGACGGGCATCGTGACGATGGTGACGCGGCACGACATAAACGGGGTAAGACTGCGTGCGGTAATAGGTGGTCGAATAGTGACGATCGTAACCGCGATGCCCATAGCCACTGCCGCCGTATACTGCACAACCGGTTAACGACAGCCCTAACAACGCAACGAGTATGGATTTGTATGACATAGCGGCTTACCTCGGCCGTGCAACGCCGACCGTTGTCGACGCCAGGGAATATTCCCTATGGATCGGACAACGGCCAACGACCGAAAGCAGGCGCCTGCTTATCTATTCCATGACAATTTGTGTCGTTCTTTGGCAACGCCTGCCAGTAAGACAGTGCCCTGTTCACCGCCAACGCGAACAAGACGAGGAGAGATATTAGGTTCTAGCAGCGCCCCTTCTTCGCCTGGCCCGGCGGACAATGGGGTGGGCCACCGCCGCCATCGCCGATATCGACAGCGACCCCCGGCAATCTCAAGCTGCACGCAGGCAGGGTGATAATCAGAAAACCAGCCAGGAACAATCCAATCAAACGTCTCATAGCCTCTACCTTCGCTTTTGCCACGACGAACCAGATCGACCGCCGTTACTACAGTGTCGCAAGCCTGAATCGAGCCCCGATTGGGCAGCTCGCCATCATGATGGCTTTGAACAATCATTTGGACCTGGAAAGATTGCGGTCGTTCGCAAAGCGATCATCAAGTTGTGAGAGCTGGCACAGTCCTCGCTTACTATTCGCCCGACTGAAGGAAAGCGTGCGGCGGCCAGCAGGCCGTTGAGAAACGTGGGCGAGGCAGGCAAGACAAGGCAAAAACGGCCGAAAAGCGGAGTTTACTGCTGTAAATGAGCATTTTGAGGCGGTTTTTAACGCAGTATTGCCAACGCAGGTAGTTTTTCAACGGCCTGTTAGCTTGCTCACGCCACAAATTGGCAATGGCCGACTAGGGTTCCGGCTCGCATGCGATAGCGTGCGAGTGGCTGGTCCGAGAGTGGGCGACCTCGAACAACGGCTTCGGCCATGGGGTTACACGGCGGGATAAAAGCCCGGGAGAACGCGTAGCGCAGCTGCCCGCTTTCCTGTTCCCGCTTACCGACCCGAGGTTGCTTATGCGCCGTTCCTCTCCGTTCATCCGTTTGCCGATCGCCTGCCTACTGGCACTGTCCCTCGCCCATCCGCTCAACGCCAACACCCTTGCCAACGACGTTACTGCGCCGCCGACCTTCAAGCTGTGCTGGTCGATTTTCGCCGGCTGGATGCCCTGGGGGTACGCCGCCAACGAAGGCATCGTGCAGAAGTGGGCGGACAAATACGGCATCCGCATCGAAGTCGCCGAAGTGCCGGATTACGTCGCCTCCATCGAGCAATACAGCGCAGGCGACTACGACGCCTGCACCATGACCAATATGGACGCGCTGACCATTCCGGCGGCTGCCGGGGTCGACACCACGGCCTTGATCATCGGTGATTTCTCCAACGGCGCCGACGCCGTGTTGATCCGGGGTAGCGGCCAGCGCCTGGAGGACCTCAAGGGCAAGACCGTGCTGCTGGTGGAGAACTCGGTGTCGCATTACCTGCTCAGCCGCGCGCTCGAATGGGCGCTGCTCAAGCCCAGCGATGTGAAGGTCCAGCACGTCTCCGATCTGCAAATCGAAGCCGCCTTTCTCAGCGGTCAGGGCGACGCGGTGATCACCTGGAACCCGATTCTTTCCAGCATCAAGCGCCAAACCACGGTCAGCCAGGTGTTCAGCTCCAACCTGATCCCCGGCGAGATCGTCGACCTGACCGTGGTCAACAGCAAAACCCTGGCCGCGCACCCGGAACTGGGCAAGGCGTTGACCGGCGCCTGGTTCGAAACCCAGCGCTTGATGGGCCTGCCCACGGAAGCCGGCCGCGCCGCGCGGGCGAAGATGGCCGCCGCGGCCAACACCACCCCCGAGGATTTCACCGAGCAGCTCGCCACCCTGCGTTCCTTCTACGCACCGCGCTACGCCCTGAGCTTCGCCCGTGCCAACAAGCTGCCCGAACTGATGCAGCGGGTCGCGCAGTTCGCCCATGGCCAGGGTTTGCTCGGCACCAGCGGCGACGGCCTGGACAATCTGGGCATCGCCTTCAGCGACGCACGCAGTCTGGGCAATGGCGAGCGGATCATGCTGCGCTTCAACGATGGTTATATGCAGCAGGCCGCCGCCGACCAACTGTAAGCAGCCGCCGGCCAGACGCCCCATAAAGCGGCACCACCCAGCCTTCGCGCACCAATTTAGCCCATATTGAGCGTGACTCAGGCGCACTTTAAGGGCGCGCGAACGCCAGGACCGGCGCCTTGCAGCACCTGGCACGATGTTCGCAACACGTACAACGTGCAGGAACAACCCGCTCGGCGGGATCGCGGCACCACAATTTGCAATAGCCGACTAGGGTTCCGGCCCGTTCGAT
>NZ_CAMPHN010000178.1 GCF_946885885.1 uncultured Pseudomonas sp. | reverse complement strand
ATTTTGATTTCTTGCGGCCAAAGGTCAAGCAAGAGGGCTTAACTGATCGGCATTAAGCCCTAAGGCTCCCTCTCTCGTAGCGGCTATCGATCAGTGCAGAATCTGACTGAGGAACAGTTTGGTGCGCTCGTTTTTCGGGTTGGTGAAGAAGGTTTCCGGATCGGCCTCTTCGACGATTTCGCCCTTGTCGAGGAACAGCACGCGGTTCGCCACGGTGCGGGCGAAGCCCATTTCGTGGGTTACGCAGAGCATGGTCATGCCGTCTTCGGCGAGGCTGACCATGGTATCCAGTACTTCCTTGACCATTTCCGGGTCGAGCGCCGAGGTCGGCTCGTCGAACAGCATGATCTTCGGCTTCATGCACAGCGCACGGGCGATCGCCACACGCTGCTGCTGGCCGCCGGAGAGCTGACCCGGGTACTTGTGCGCCTGCTCGGGAATGCGCACGCGCTCGAGGAAGTGCATGGCGATTTCTTCGGCCTGACGCTTGGGCATCTTGCGCACCCACATCGGCGCCAGGGTGCAGTTCTGCAACACGCTCAGGTGCGGGAACAGGTTGAAGTGCTGGAACACCATGCCGACTTCGCGACGCACCGCTTCGATGTGCTTGAGGTCGTGGGTCAACTCGGTGCCATCGACCACGATACGGCCCTGCTGGTGTTCTTCCAGGCGGTTCAGGCAGCGGATCGAGGTGGACTTGCCGGAGCCGGACGGGCCGCACAGGACGATACGTTCGCCCGCCTGCACGCTCAGGTTGATGTCCTTCAGTACGTGGAACTGCCCGTACCATTTGTTCACGCCCTGCATCAGGATCATCGGCTCAGCGCTGGTTTGTTTGTTTGCTTCAGACATTGAAAAGGCTCCTAACGCTTATGGCCGGTGTCCAGCTTGCGCTCCAAATGCATGGAGTAGCGGGACATACCAAAACAGAAAATCCAGAAAATCAGCGCCGCGAACACATAGCCTTCGGTGGCCATGCCCAGCCAGGCCGGGTCGGTCGTCGCTTGCTTGATACTGTTGAGCAAGTCGAACAGGCCGATGATGATCACCAGGCTGGTGTCCTTGAACAGTGCGATAAAGGTATTGACGATGCCGGGGATAACCAGCTTCAGCGCCTGCGGCAGAATCACCAGGCCCATCATCCGCCAGTAACCCAGCCCCATCGCGGCCGCTGCTTCGTATTGCCCTTTGGGAATGGCCTGCATACCGCCACGCACCACTTCGGCGATATACGCCGACTGGAACAGGATCACGCCGATCAGGGCGCGCATCAGCTTGTCGAAGCTCAGGCCTTCCGGCAGGAACAACGGCAACATCACCGAGGACATGAACAATACGGTGATCAGAGGAACGCCGCGCCAGAACTCGATAAAGGTCACGCAGATCACGCGGATCGCCGGCATATCCGAGCGCCGGCCGAGCGCCAGCAGTATCCCCAACGGCAAGGCACCGACGATGCCCACGGCGGCGATCACCAGGGTCAGCATCAAACCGCCCCACTGACTGGTGGCGACAGTTTCCAACCCAAAGAAGCCGCCATGCAGCAACCAGTAGGCCACCAGCGGGTACACCGCGAGGAAACTGAAGCCATAGACCGCTTTACGCGGCATCGCCGGGATGAACAGAGGCGCAGCGCCGATGACCGCCAACCACAGGGTCAGATCGACACGCCAGCGCAGCTCGGACGGGTAGAAACCGTACATGAACTGGCCGATGCGCTGCTGCACGAACACCCAGCAAGCGCCGCCGCTGGTGCAGTCGGCGCGCGTGGTGCCGGTCCAATCGGCGTCGATGAAAGCCCACTGGATCAACGGCGGCAGGATCAGCCAGACCAGATAAGCGGCGAACAGGGTCAACAGGGTGTTGAACCAGCTGGAGAACAGGTTGGTACGCAGCCAACCGAGCACGCCGACGCTCAGCGCCGGTGGCGGTAGATCAGGTTTGAATGTATGGGTTTGCATGGCTGCTCCTTACCGCTCGATCAGCGCAATGCGCTTGTTGTACCAGTTCATCAGCATGGAAATACTGATGCTGATCGCCAGGTACACGCTCATGGTGATGGCAATCACCTCGATCGCCTGCCCCGTCTGATTGAGCACGGTGCCGGCGAACAGCGAGACCATATCGGGATAGCCGATACCGGCCGCCAGCGAAGAGTTTTTCGCCAGGTTCAGGTATTGGCTGGTCAAGGGTGGAATGATTACCCGCAAGGCCTGGGGGATGATCACCAGACGCAGGGTTTTACCGGCCGGCAGACCCAAAGAGCGCGCGGCTTCGGTCTGGCCATGGTTGACGGCCATGATCCCGGAGCGCACGTTTTCGGCGATGAATGCCGCGGTGTAAATGGTCAACGCCAGGGTCAAGGCCATCAGCTCGGGGATCAACACCCAGCCGCCGCGGAAGTTGAAACCGCTCAGCTCCGGCACGCTCCATTGCAACGGGTTGCCGGTCAACAGCACGGCTAAACCGGGAAGGATCAGCAACAACGGCACGGCGCCCAGAGATACCGGGAAGAGTTTGCCCGTCGCCTCGAAACGCGCCTTCGACCAGCGGGCCAACAGCACGACACCGATGATCGCGATCACCAGGGCGCCGAAGAACGAGACGAAGCTGTCGGTTGGACTGGGCGCGGGCATATAGAGGCCGCGGCTGTTGAGGAAAAAGGTATCGCCCATGCCCATGCTGTCGCGTGGCCCTGGCAGCGAAAGCATCACTGCGAAGTACCAGAAGAAGATTTGCAGCAGCGCCGGGATGTTGCGGAAGGTTTCGATATAGACGGTGGCCAGCTTGCTGAGCAGCCAGTTGGGCGACAACCGTGCGACACCGAGCAGGAAGCCAAGCAACGTCGCCAGGATTATGCCGATGACCGAAACCAATAAGGTATTGAGCAAACCGACTACGAATACCCGCCCGTAGGTGTCGCTCTCGGTGTAATCGATCAGATGTTGTGCAATGCCGAAGCCGGCACTGTTGTTCAGAAAGGAAAAGCCGGAAGTGATCCCGCGTTTCTCAAGATTGCTTTGGGTGTTGTCGAACAGAAACCAGCCGAGCGCCACGACGGCGATGATGGCGAGAATCTGGAACAGCCACGCACGCACTTTGGGATCGGTCCAGATCGAACCACCCGGGCGTGGGGCATTTGCAGTAGTTTGCATAGGAGCCCTCATAGAACTCCTATGCCCGCATCGGCGGGCATAGGGCTCATGTAATCAGAACAATGCGGGTATCGCATGTGCGATACCCGCAAGACAGTCAGCGCACTGGCGGTGCGTATTGCAGACCACCTTTGTTCCACAGGGCATTGAGGCCACGCTCGATCTTCAGCTCGCTGCCAGCACCGACGTTGCGCTCGAAGCTCTCGCCGTAGTTGCCCACTTGCTTGACGATCTGTACCGCCCAGTCTTTCGGCAACTTCAGATCTTTGCCGAACTCGCCTTCGACGCCGAGCAGACGCGCGACATCCGGGTTCTTGGTGGACTTGACCATTTCTTCGACGTTAGCCGAGGTAACTGCCAACTCTTCGGCGTTCAGCATGGCGAACAGCGACCAACGCACGATGTTGAACCACTCGTCGTCGCCCTGACGCACGACCGGGCCCAGAGGCTCCTTGGAGATCACCTCGGGCAGTACCACGTACTGGTCCGGCTTAGCCAGCTTGATGCGCTGTGCATAAAGCTGCGACTGGTCGGAGGTCAGTACGTCGCAACGGCCGGCTTCGATCGATTTGGCGCTTTCGTCGGAGGTATCGTAGGTGATCGGGGTGTACTTCAGGCCATTGGCGCGGAAGTAGTCGGAGAGGTTCAGTTCGGTGGTGGTACCGGCCTGGATACAGACGGTAGCGCCATCGAGTTCCTTAGCGCTGGAAACGTTGAGGTCCTTGTTTACCAGGAAGCCTTGGCCGTCGTAATAGTTGACGCCGGCGAAGTTCAGACCCAGGCCCGCGTCGCGGGAGCTGGTCCAGGTGGTGTTACGCGAAAGAATGTCGACTTCGCCGGACTGCAGGGCGGTGAAACGCTCTTTGGCGGTCAGCGGACTGAATTTAACCTTGCTGGCATCGCCGAACAGCGCGGCCGCCACGGCACGACAGACATCGACGTCGAGACCCAGGTAGTTGCCTTTTTCATCGGCATAGGAGAAGCCCGGCAGACCATCGCTGATACCGCACTGCACGAAACCTTTCTTTTGCACCGCATCCAAAGTGGCGCCCGCGTGTGCGAAGCCACTAACACCGAGAACAGCGGCCGTAGCGAATACAGCCAGGGTGGATTTCACCATCTTCATTAAAACCTCCAGTGTCTTTTTTTGTGTTGGAGTCTCGACCTTACCACCTCGTCCTTTTGGAACGCGCCGATTGCGTAGGCAGAACGCAACGAACAGGTGAATCGGATCTTAGCGTGAGTCTAGTTGCCGATAGCGTTATCAGCCACAAGCTTGCACCCGTCCATTGTTTGATGGACCAGAGACGGATCGTCAATCACTAATCGCCCAGAGTTTTGATACTCCTTAGCGAAAGTGTCGGAAACCATAACCAATCGGTTTCCTATCTGTTGCGTACCCGAGCGTGAGGTAGTGTTACCGTAACCGGGGCGACATCATCAGCCGGCAGGACACTAGCAAGGGTCGTACCAGCCACTCTTTTTTAGAGCCATACGAACAGGTCAATAGCGAAACTTTCACCCTTGCGACATCTTCTTCACTTATCCACCTTCATGCGAAAAAACCAGCGCACCGGATCGGCGCGAACGCACCACAGCGGAGCCACACATGAGCGAGCCATTGATTCTTCAGCCCACACTTTCCCCCGATGCCTGCGTCATTTGGTTGCACGGTCTGGGGGCGGATCGTTACGACTTCCTGCCGGTGGCCGAAGCGTTGCAGGGCATTCTGCCGAGCACCCGCTTCGTCATGCCCCAGGCGCCGACCCGGCCGGTTACGATCAACGGCGGCTATGCCATGCCCAGTTGGTACGACATTCTCGCCATGAGCCCGGCGCGAGCGATCGATCACCAGCAACTCGAAGCCTCCGCCCAACAGGTGATTGCGCTGATCGAGGCGCAACGCGACAGCGGCATCGACCCGCGGCGGATCTTTCTCGCGGGCTTTTCCCAAGGCGGCGCGGTGGTACTGCATACGGCGTTTCTCCGCTGGCAAGGGCCTTTGGGCGGCGTGTTGGCGCTCTCTACTTATGCCCCGACTTTCAGTGCCGAACTGCCGCTCGAAGCGGCCAAGCAGCAGGTGCCGGTGTACTGCCTGCACGGCAGCCACGACGATGTGGTGATCCCCAGCATGGGCCGCGCCGCGCACGACTGGTTAAACCAACGCGGAGTGCCGGTGACGTGGCGGGAATACCCGATGGGCCATGAAGTCCTACCGCAAGAAGTGCGCGATATCGGCATCTGGCTGAGTGCGCAACTATCCCGCTAACGCATCGCCGGACTGATTCCTGACGCCCTGGCCTTGGGGTTTTATGCTGCTTGGCGCGGCGCCTGAGCGAGCCTCTCACGGCGCGTCGGGCACGCCCTATAGTCGACTTATGGAGCGAGAGTAGACCACCGCCGCAGCTAATTTTCATTTCTGTGACTGAGTGTTCACAAAACGTCTACCGCTGGTCGGGCCAGCATTTTTCTAGGATTGTCAGTATCGGGGCGCAGAGACTACTGTCGACAATGCAACGGCTTCAACATGGAGAGTTATGGTGCCTGTAGTAATTTGCATTGCTGTAGTAATTCGCATTGGCATTGTTCACATTGGCATTGATAGTACAGCTCGCCAATAGAATGAAAGCCGCTCATTGGCAGGTGGACCTGCAGCTCGTTCGCCAATTGCGACTGTTTGAAAACGTCGCCGCAAGCAGCATCAATCAATTGCTGAGGGAGTTTCGCGCGTACGATTTGGACGAAGGCGAAATCCTGCTCTCTCCCTTCAATCGCAATCAATACCTCTACCTGTTGCTCAAAGGTCAGCTCAAGGTCTACCTGGGTTCGCTGGAAAGCACCTCGGTGAGCACCTTGCAGGTGGGCGATTGCACCGGGGAAATCAGCTTTATCGACAACGAACATCCTTCCGCTTACGTAGTGGCGAACGTGGCGAGCAGCGTGCTGCGTCTGCATCGCCAATCGTTAATCAACCTATTCCGTCAATCGCCGCAGGTGATGGAAAACCTCCTGGGCTTATTGTGCGAACGCGTACGCCAAGGCAACCAGCAGATCATCAACAGCGAACAGAACGCCAACGTCGACCCCCTGACCGGCGCGTTCAACCGTCGCTGGCTGGAGCATGTTTTCGAACGCGAAAGTACCCGTTGCGCATTCAATAACCAGCCGCTGTGCATGCTGATGCTCGATGTCGATCACTTCAAAGCCTACAACGATCAACATGGCCACCTCGCCGGCGACTATGCGCTGTGCCTGGTCGCGCACACCCTGCGTAATCAGTTACGCCCCAAAGACAGCCTGACCCGCTTCGGCGGCGAGGAGTTCGTCATCCTCTTACCGGAAATGAGCGCCGAAGACGGCCGCAGCATTGGCGAACGGCTCCGTCAAAGCCTGCAGGACGTCGCCACCTTTTATGCCCCGGTGGGCATACTGCCGGGCGTTACCGCCTCCATCGGAATGGCCCAGATGCGTCCGAAGGACAGCCTGCAAAGCCTTATCGCCCGCGCCGACAGTGCGCTCTACCAGGCCAAGCAACAAGGCCGCAATTGCCTATACGGCTGAACCCGTTCGATCCCGGTAGCTGGAATAAAAAGCGCAAACAACCCCTTGACCGGCGTGGAGCTTCGCCACGCCGACTTCTTGCATTACACTGGCGGCCGTTCATTCCTTAGCCAATTGATGAGATGACCGTGCTCAAAGCACTCAAGAAGATGTTCGGCAAAGCCGAGAGCCAGCAGCCCAGCGCGGCAACCCCTGCCGCGGCGCCTCGCAGCAATGACGCCAACGACGAAAAACAGGGCAACAACGCCAAGCCACGCAAAGCGGCCAGCGAACCCGGTATCGCTACCGCCACCCCAGTCAGCGCCGACAAACCCGCGCGAAGCAATCCGGAGAAAAAGCCGCGTCGCGCACGCGCAGCCAAACCAGTGAGCACCTGGAAGCTGGAAGATTTCGTCGTCGAGCCCGCCGAAGGCAAGACGCGCTTTCACGATTTCAAGCTCTCGCCGGAGCTGATGCACGCGATCCACGACCTGGGCTTTCCCTACTGCACGCCGATTCAGGCGCAAGTCCTGGGCTTCACCCTCAAGGGCCAGGATGCCATCGGCCGCGCCCAGACCGGCACCGGCAAGACCGCGGCCTTCCTGATTTCGATCATCACCCAGTTGCTGCAAACCCCACCGCCGAAAGAGCGCTACATGGGCGAGCCGCGCGCACTGATCATCGCGCCGACCCGCGAGCTGGTGGTGCAGATCGCCAAGGATGCCGCGGCCTTGACCAAATACACCGGGCTCAACGTGATGAGCTTCGTCGGCGGCATGGATTTCGACAAACAGCTCAAGGGCCTGGAAGCGCGCTTCTGCGACATCCTGGTGGCGACCCCGGGCCGTTTGCTCGACTTCAACCAGCGCGGCGAAGTGCACCTGGACATGGTCGAGGTGATGGTGCTCGACGAAGCCGACCGCATGCTCGACATGGGCTTCATCCCGCAAGTGCGGCAGATCATCCGCCAGACCCCGCCGAAGAGCGAACGCCAGACTTTGCTGTTCTCCGCGACCTTCACCGAAGACGTGATGAGCCTGGCCAAGCAATGGACCACCGACCCGGCGATCGTCGAGATCGAACCGGAAAGCGTCGCCAGCGATACCGTCGAACAGCACGTGTATGCGGTGGCCGGCAGCGACAAGTACAAGCTGCTGTACAACCTGATCGCGCAGAACGACTGGATTCGCGTGATGGTCTTCGCCAATCGCAAGGACGAAGTGCGGCGCATCGAAGAGCGCCTGACCCGCGACGGCATCAGCGCCGCGCAGATGTCCGGCGACGTGCCGCAGCACAAACGGATCAAGGTGCTCGAAGGCTTCCGTGAAGGCAGCATCCGCGTACTGGTCGCCACCGATGTGGCCGGCCGCGGTATTCACGTCGATGCGATCAGCCACGTGATCAACTTCACCCTGCCGGAAACCCCGGACGATTATGTACACCGCATCGGCCGCACCGGCCGCGCCGGCACCAGCGGCACCTCGATCAGCTTCGCCGGCGAAGACGATGCCTACGCCCTGCCGGCCATCGAAGCCTTGCTGGGCCGCAAGATCGCCTGCGAAATGCCGCCGGACGAACTGCTCAAACCCGTGCCGCGTAAGCACTAGCGCCAAGTTGCAAGCGGCAAGCGGCAATCCATAAGCCGCAGGCGAAGAAAAAAGCGAAGCCCAAGGGCTTCGCTTTTTTTATGGCTATGTCCCAATTGGTTGTTGCAACAGCTAACAGGCCAAAACAACGCGCCTGTGGGAGCCAGCTTGTTGTGGTTCGGCACTCCGACGATGCTTTTCGCGGTGAGATGGATCGCCAGCAAGCTGGCTCCTACGAAGAGCTTCGGCTCCTCCGCGCAACACAAAACTGGGACATAGCCTTTTTTATGGCTATATACCCGTTAACCGTTGCATGGGGAGCGTAGGTTTTGTCCGTGGCGTGTGTCATCCCGTAGCCCGGATGCAATCCGGGACGCGTTGGCAGCCGCACAAGCGCTCCCCGGATTGCATCTGATGGGATGGACTCCTCCTCCCACGGACGGCATCGC
>NZ_CAMPHN010000177.1 GCF_946885885.1 uncultured Pseudomonas sp. | reverse complement strand
CCATCGAGCAATGGCCGGTGACCGCGGCCAAGGCCTTCGTCGGCCACTCCCTGGCCACCGCCAGCGGCGACCAGGTGATCTCCGCCCTGGGCAGTTTCAAGTACGGGGTGATCCCGGGGATCAAGACCATCGACGCGGTCGCCGAGGACGTGCACCAGCAGCACCTGAGCATCGCCACCGTGGACCGTCAGGTCGGCGAGCAGGCGCTGGACGTTTGCTTTATCAACTCCAAGGGCTTCGGCGGCAATAATGCCAGCGCCGTGGTGCTGGCCCCCCACGTGGTCGAGCGTATGCTGCGCAAACGCCACGGCGAAGAGGCCTTCGCCGCTTATTGCGCACGCCGCGAGCAGACCCGCGCCGCCGCCCGGCAATACGACGAGCAGGCGACCCAGGGCCAGTTGCAGATCATCTACAACTTCGGCAACGACCTGATCGACGACCGCCAGATCGAAATCAGCCAGGAGCGCATCAAGGTGCCGGGCTTCGCCCAGCCGCTGGTGTTCAAAACCGACGATCGCTACGCGGATATGCGCGACTGATCTGAAGCCTCTACGGCAGGCTCCTGGCGGTCATTCCTGAGCGCCATGGAATTGCTGGAACTGTCGGCGCTGCTTCTTGCTCGGCCGGCCGTCGGTCTGCACGCCCAGGGCGCCCGCCTTACGCTGCGCCGCGGCTTTCTCCCGGCGCTCGATACTCTCGGCGGTTTCCGCATACAGCGCCTGGGCCTCGGGCGCGCCGCGGCGCACCGCCGATAGCGCGCGAATCACCACCGTGCGCTCGTCGAAACCATTGCGGATCAGCAGTTGGTCGCCCACCCGCGGCTCCTTGCCCGGTTTGCAGCGCTCGCCACGGCAATGCACCTTGCCGCCCTCTATCGCCGCTTTGGCCAGGGCGCGGGTCTTGTAAAAGCGCGCGGCCCAGAGCCACTTGTCCAGGCGCACCTTGTCATCGTCTTTGTCGTTCATTAGTTCCCCAATAGTGCCGGCGGATTGCCCGACATATTGCCTGATGCAGTTGTCATAAGGGCCAACTAGAATGCCCCGCAAATACTGCGGACAGGTGTTTGTGAAAACTTTCGACCAACTCAATGTCACCGGCCTGCGCGAGTGGATCAATCTGCCCGACCTGGGCATGGGCGGCCTGCGCGCGAAGATCGATACCGGCGCCAGAACCTCCTGCCTGCACGCCAGCGATATCCAGCCGTTCGAGCGCGACGGCGAGCGCTGGGTGCGTTTCGTCGCGCACCTGGGCACCCTGGTACAGCGCCGCCATCGCTGTGAGGCGCCGGTGGTCTCGGTGAAGACCGTCAAAAGCTCCAATGGCCATGCGCAATCGCGCTATGTGATCCGCACGCGCCTGACTCTGGGCGAACGCGAGTGGCCAGTGGAATTCACCCTGACCTGCCGCAAAACCATGCGCTACCGCATCCTGCTCGGCTCCAAAGCGCTGATCGACGGGCAATTGCTGGTCAATCCGGCGCTCAATTACGTACAGAAGAAACCCATCCTCGCTGACCTTTCTGGTGCCCAATGAAAATCGCCGTGCTGTCGCGCAACCCGCGCCTGTATTCCACTCGCCGTCTGGTCGAAGCCGGGCAGCAGCGGGGCCATGAGGTGGTGGTCATCGATACCCTGCGCGCCTATATGAACATCGCCAGCCACAAGCCGCAGATCCACTACCGCGGGCGACCGCTGGAAGGTTTCGACGCGGTGATTCCGCGGATCGGCGCCTCGGTGACCTTCTACGGCTGCGCGGTGCTGCGCCAGTTCGAGATGATGGGGGTGTTCCCGCTCAACGAATCGGTGGCCATCGCCCGCTCCCGCGACAAGCTGCGTTCGCTGCAACTGTTGTCGCGACGCGGCGTCGGCCTGCCGGTGACCGGCTTCGCCCACTCGCCGGACGATATTCCCGACCTGATCCAGATGGTCAACGGCGCGCCCCTGGTGATCAAGGTGCTGGAAGGCACCCAGGGCATCGGCGTGGTGCTCTGCGAAACGCAACAGGCCGCCGAGTCGGTGATCGAGGCCTTTATGGGCCTCAAGCAGGACATCATGGTGCAGGAATACATCAAGGAAGCCGGCGGCGCCGACATCCGCTGCTTCGTGGTCGGCGACAAGGTGATCGCCTCGATGAAACGCCAGGCCAAACCCGGCGAGTTCCGCTCCAACCTGCATCGCGGCGGCAGCGCCAGCTTGATCAAAATCACCCCGGAAGAACGTATGACCGCGATCCGCGCCGCCAAGGTCATGGGCCTGTCGGTGGCGGGCGTGGATATCCTGCGTTCGAACCACGGCCCGCTGGTGATGGAAGTCAACTCCTCGCCCGGCCTGGAAGGCATCGAAACCACCACCGGCAAGGACGTCGCCAGTCTGGTCATCCAGTACCTGGAGAAAAACGGCGGCCCGCACCTGACCCGCACCAAGGGTAAGGGCTAGCAAGCTGCAAGCTGCAAGCTGCAAGCTGCAAGCTAATCAGCGTATGGCCGACCCGTCAGCGTCGAGGCCTTTTCGCTGTTGCTCTTACTTGCAGCTTGTAGCTTGAGGCTTAGGGCTCATTGCTAGACCGCATCGCGCGGCAGCAACAATCCCAACGGCAGACACACCCGCGCCTCCAGGCCGCCGCCGGAGCGGTTGCGCAGCTCGATGCTGCCGCCGTGCAGCGCGGCGATGCGCTTGACGATGGCCAGGCCCAGCCCCGCGCCCTGGCCGCCACGGGCGCGGTCGCCGCGGATAAACGGATTGACGATACTGCCCAGCTCGTTCGGGTCGATGCCGGTGCCACGGTCCAGCACACTGAGCACCACATAAGGCGCACTGCAATCGCCGGATACCGAAACCGCCACTTCCACCCCGTTGCCGCCATAGCGCAGGGCGTTTTCGATCAGGTTGACCAACAACCGCTTGATCGATACCCGGCGTAACGGAAACGCCGGGACCGGCTCCAGGCACAGACGCACCAGTGTCTGCTGCTGGTTGTAGGGCGCCACCACCTCACGGATCACATCGAGCAGGTCGAGGGTTTCCAACGGCTCGTCGCGGCCGTCGCGGA
This sequence comes from uncultured Pseudomonas sp., assembly GCF_946885885.1. The sequence continues at coordinate 5,727 of NZ_CAMPHN010000177.1, read as the reverse complement.
TAAAGGCGAGAAACTGGTCGAGAATCGCATCCATGTCCTCGATATCGCGCACCATGTCCTCGGTCAGCTCGGAGTCGCTGCCGAGCAACTCCAGGGACAAGCGCAGGCGGGTCAGCGGCGTGCGCAGGTCGTGGGACACCCCGGCGAGCATCAACTCGCGTTCGCGCCCGGCCTGTTCGACGTCGTCGGCCATCTGGTTGAACGCGCGGTAAACCTCGGTCATTTCGCTCGGCGTATCGCTGACCGGCAAGTGCACGCTACGGCCCTGGCCGATCTGCCGGGCGGCGAACACCAGGCGCTTGAGCGGCGCGCTGAGCTGGCTGACGAAAATCCAGGCAGCCGCGGTGGAGAGCAGGCCGATGGCCAGGAACCAGCCCAACACGCTCCAGATCCGCTGGCCGCGCAGCGGGTGCGGATACAGCGGCACTCGCAGCCACTCGTCGCCCAGAGCCGGGGCATGCACCCAGAGCGCGGGCGGGCTCTTCGCGCGCACCCGCACTTCGGTCCCGGGGCCGAGTTCGGCTTGCATCTGCCGTTCGAATATCTCGCTGTAGGGCCAATGCTGTTCGCTGGTCGGCACCTCGTTATGTGGAACACGCGCCAAGCCCGCCGCCTCGGCGATGGTCGCGCGGTCCTCCGGATCCGCCGCCCAATAGGCGCGCAGGGTCAGCGCCGCACCGTGGCTGTATTGGCGATCGACCAGCACATCCTCGTTCATCATTAGATAAACCAGGGTCAGCGCCTTGGAGAACAGCACCACGATCAACACCAGCCACAGGGTGCGGGCGAAGAAGCTTTGCGGGAACCAGACAGGCGTTTTCACAAGCGGCAAGCCTCAAGCGGCAAGAAACAGCGGGCGGCGCAACCACTTGTAGCTTGAGGCTTGTAGCTTGCGCTTCACTTATTGCCATCCGGCACGAACACATAACCCACGCCCCAGACCGTCTGGATATAGCGCGGCTTGGACGGGTCGGGCTCGATCAGCCGGCGCAGGCGGGAAATCTGCACGTCGATGGAGCGCTCCAGCGCATCCCATTCGCGGCCGCGGGCCAGGTTCATCAGCTTGTCGCGGGTCAGCGGTTCGCGGGCATGCTGCACCAGGGCCTTGAGCACGGCGAATTCGCCGGTGGTGAGCATATGGACTTCGTCGCCCTTCTTCAGCTCGCGGGTGGCCAGCGACAGTTCGTACTCGCCGAAGCTCACGCTTTCGTCCTCGCTGCCCGGCGCGCCGGGTACCAACGGGGCCTGCCGACGCAATACGGCTTTGATCCGCGCCAGCAACTCGCGCGGGTTGAAGGGTTTGGCCAGGTAATCGTCGGCGCCCAACTCCAGCCCCTGAATACGGCTGGCCTCGTCGCCCTTGGCGGTGAGCATGATGATCGGCACCTGATTGTTCGCCGCACGCAGGCGGCGGCAGGCGGATAAACCGTCCTCGCCCGGCAACATCAGGTCCAGCACCACCAGGTGGAACAGCTCGCGGGACAGCAGGCGATCCATCTGCTCGACGTTCTCCACGGCGCGCACGCGGTAGCCCTGTTCATCGAAGAAACGTTCGAGCAGGCGCCGCAGGCGGGCGTCGTCGTCGACCACCAGAATTTTTTCGCCTTCAAGCGCGGGGGCAGTGCTGTTCATAAGGGCTCCTTGACCGAGGATCCGCAGCGCTCAACGAACGCCCGCGGTTTCCCAACGCCGGCATTATGGCTCAGCCGTCAGCACAGGCGTGCAGCCCATTGTTAGCAGATTTGTCGTCATAAGCTGCAAGGCGGATGGCCGCCCCCTGCAAGTTGTAAGAGACCGGGGGCTGGCTCAGGCAATACAAACGCTCGCTTGCAGCTTATGGCTTGCCGCTCATTTAGAAGGGGTAGTGCTCCTCCAGACCGTTTTTCCGGTAGATGGCGCGCAAGCTGCCGTCCTCCTTCATCCGCCGCAGCTCCTCGTCATAGCGCTGCGCCAAGGTCTGCAAGCCCGGATAGTTCGAGGCTTTGACGAAGGTGTTGTAATAGGCATCGCTCTTCAACGGCTTGGGCAGGTAGGCGATGCGCTGGATGTAACCGCCCTGACGAGCCCCATAGAGCGTGACCATAGCCGGCAGCGGCACGATATCGATGCGCCCATACAGAAGCTTCTGCATCTGCAGCTCGTTCTGGGTGACCAGGTCGGTGTGCCAGATGCCCGCCTCGACCGCCGCCCAGAACTCCTTGGTATAGGAAAACCCCTGGGTCGCACCGACCCGCAAGCCTTTCAGATCGTCCAGGCTGTCATAGCGAAAACGCGGCAAATTCTCCCTGAGCACGAAAAAATGCCAGTTGTTGTAGATATGCGCCTCACGGGCATACAACAGATAGGCCGTACGTTCTTCCTTGAAGGAATAGGTGAACACCATGTCGTACAGCTTACCCTGGCGCCAGTTGCTCTCCAGCCGGGCAGAAGACGACTCCAGACGAATCCGGTAGGGCACCTCGAGACGACCCAGAATATGTTCGAGCACATCGACGTCGAGCCCCTTGATCACACCATCGGCCGGGTCGACATAGCGCACCGGGGTCTCCGGGATACCGCCGACCACCAACTCTCTGGCCTGGGCGACAGCCAGCCCGAAGCACAACGACAAACAGCACAGCGATACGCGGATACTCATGGATAGACGCATACAGCCCTCGAACAGCCTGGCCCTGAAAGGTCGCTCCGCTCGCCGGTTGGAAGCGGGCGCGTGCTAAAAGCCTAGCCGTCCAGCGACCTGTCCTAACCTTAGCATGCCATCCGCCCCCCCAACGCCCGGCAAAGGCAATGAGGCCGCGCTTAGGACTCGCGGGCGTTGCGCACCGATATCTGGTCGTTCAAGGTCCAGAAGTCGTAGAGCACGCCGACCAGGAATAAGCCGCCGGTGAGCAGGTAGAGGATGCCGGTGATCCACTTGCCCTGGTACATGCGGTGCACGCCGAACACGCCGAGAAAGGTCAGCAGTATCCAGGCGACGTTGTAGTCGGTGTCTCCCGCGGTAAAACGCAGATCGGCCTCGCGGTCCATCGCCGGGATCAGGAACAGGTCGACGATCCAACCGATGAACAGCAGGCCCAAGGTGAAGAACCAGATGGTGCCGGTCACCGGCTTGCCGTAATAGAAGCGGTGCGCACCGAGAAAGCCGAATATCCACAAGAGATAACCGATGACTTTGCTGTGGGTGTCCTGTCTTGCCTGCATGTTTTTGCTCCTGTTAAGTGCGACTGTCAGTGCGGCGGCTAAGCACGGCTGCGGCAAATCGGACATGCGGAACGATTTGCCGTTCGATAAAAAAGCCCGCTATCGCGGGCCGGGTAAAGCGTGCACCTCAACGGAAACGTCGGCCCGGATCTTCCTCGCTGACTTCCAGCGACAGGCCTTGGGACATGCTGGTCAAGTGGTCGCCGTCGGTTTCCGAGCCGAGCTTGATCAACAGACGCAGGTCGTTCGCCGAGTCGGCGTAGAGCAATGCATCCTCGTAGGTGATCTCGCCCTGGCTGTAGAGGTTGTACAGCGCCTGGTCGAAGGTTTGCATGCCCTGCTCGGTGGAGCGTTTCATCAGCGCCTTGAGCTCGTGCACTTCGCCTTTGCGGATCAGGTCGGCGGCCAAAGGGGTGTTGATCAATACCTCGATCACCGCGCGACGCCCCTTGCCGTCCGGGGTCGGCACCAACTGCTGCGCGACAATGGCTTTGAGGTTGAGCGACAGGTCCATCCACACTTGGTTCTGCCGGTCGGCCGGGAAGAAGTTGATGATCCGGTCCAGCGCCTGGTTGGCGTTGTTGGCGTGCAAGGTGGCCAGACACAGGTGGCCGGTTTCGGCGAAGGCCACGGCGTGGTCCATGGTCTCGCGGGTACGCACCTCGCCGATCAGAATCACGTCCGGCGCCTGACGCAGGGTGTTCTTCAGGGCGACCTCGAAGGACTCGGTGTCGATACCCACTTCGCGCTGGGTAACGATGCAGCTCTGGTGCTGGTGGATGTATTCGATCGGGTCTTCGATGGAGATGATGTGGCCGCTGCTGTTCTTGTTGCGGTAGCCGATCATCGCCGCCAACGAGGTGGATTTACCGGTACCGGTGGCACCGACGAACAGCACCAGGCCCCGCTTGGTCAGTGCCAGTTTTTTGAGAATCTCCGGCAGCTTGAGGTCGTCGAGCGTCGGGATATTGGTCTCGATGCGCCGCAACACCATGCCCGCCAGGTTGCGCTGGTAGAACGCGCTGACGCGGAAACGGCCGACGCCGCGGGCGCTGATGGCGAAGTTGCATTCGTGGTTTTCCGCGAAATCGCGGCGCTGCTGCTCGTTCATCACCGAGTGCACCGTCTCGCGGGTTTGCTCGGGCGACATGGGGTTTTTGGTGACCGGCATGATCTTGCCGTTGACCTTCATCGACGGCGGTACGCCGGCGGTAATGAACAGGTCGGAGCCGCCCTTCTCGACCATCAGGCGCAGCAGTTTTTCGAATTCCATGCGTTGTCTCGCCCATCAGCATCACGCGCTTGGCCAACGACCAGTTGCTGGGCGCGTGTCTCGCCAACAACCTGCGCTGCCGGCCAGCCCTACGGCCGGCCGGCAACGGATTAGAAGTTTTCCGGATTCTTGGATTTCTCGCGCGCGTTTTCGCGGCTGACGATACCTTTGGCGACCAGGCCTTTCAGGCAGGAGTCGAGGGTCTGCATGCCCAGCGAACCACCGGTCTGGATCGCCGAGTACATCTGCGCCACCTTGTCCTCGCGGATCAGGTTACGGATCGCCGGGGTGCCGATCATTATCTCGTGGGCCGCCACCCGGCCGCCCCCGGTCTTTTTCAGCAGAGTTTGCGAGATCACCGACTGCAGGGATTCGGAGAGCATCGAGCGGACCATGGATTTTTCTTCGGCGGGGAACACGTCCACCACCCGGTCGATGGTTTTCGCCGCCGAGGTGGTGTGCAGGGTGCCGAATACCAAGTGCCCGGTTTCCGCGGCGGTCAGCGCCAGGCGGATGGTTTCCAGGTCGCGCATCTCGCCCACCAGGATGATGTCCGGGTCTTCCCGCAGTGCCGAGCGCAAGGCCTCGGCGAAGCCGTGGGTGTCGCGGTGCACTTCGCGCTGGTTGACCAGGCATTTCTTCGATTCGTGGACGAATTCGATCGGGTCTTCGATGGTCAGGATGTGGTGATACTTGGTGCTGTTGAGGTAGTCGAGCATAGCCGCCAGGGTGGTCGACTTACCCGAACCCGTGGGCCCCGTGACCAGCACCAGACCGCGCGGTACGTCGGTGATCTTGCGGAACACCTCACCCATACCGAGGTCTTCCATGGTCAGCACCTTGGACGGAATGGTACGGAATACCGCACCGGCGCCGCGGTTCTGGTTGAATGCGTTGACCCGGAAACGCGCCACGCCCGGTACTTCGAAGGAGAAGTCAGTCTCGAGGAATTCTTCGAAATCCTTGCGCTGCTTGTCGTTCATGATGTCGTAAATCAGGGCATGCACCTGCTTGTGATCCATGGCCGGCAAGTTGATCCGGCGCACGTCGCCGTCGACCCGAATCATCGGCGGCAGACCAGCAGAGAGATGCAGGTCCGACGCGCCTTGCTTGGCGCTGAAGGCAAGCAGCTCAGTGATATCCATGGGACTCCCTAATGACGTTAGAATGCCGCAGATATCTAAGGCGGCTGGCACAGGTAATGTCCACGATAGCAGAGAATATTGCAAAGGTCGGTGCGCGTATCCGTGAGG
>NZ_CAMPHN010000176.1 GCF_946885885.1 uncultured Pseudomonas sp. | reverse complement strand
GCCTCGCGCTAAAACAGGCTCCGGCGCGGTCGCGATGAAACGGCAACAGACCCTACGAGTTCTTGTCGAGGATGACCCTGTGGGTGCAGCGAATGAAGGTCAGGCATCGCTTGCGCATCTTGTTCGGCGTCGTCGGGGCCTTGATCGCCCATGCCATCGAGGTCTGGATATTCGCCTTCGCCTATTACCTGATGGTCCGTGCCGAGGGCTGGGGGCATCTGCAAGGCAATACCGATGGCGGTTTTCTCGACTGCGTGTATTTCTCCTTCACCACCTTCACCACCCTGGGGTTCGGCGATATCCAGCCGATCGGGGACCTGCGCTACCTGACCGGAATCGAGGCGCTCACCGGCCTGGTGCTGATCACCTGGACCGCCTCCTTTCTATTCGTCGAGATGCAGCGCTACTGGAATACCAGGTAGGCAACCGTGGCGTTGGGGTAGCCGATGGCGGGCAACGATTCGCGCTAGCGCATGGTTTCGACCGGCCCCGCTTTACCGCCGCGTATCTCGATAGGGAATACCGCATCGGAGCCCTGGTGGTTGCTTGGCGAGAACACCACCTTGAAGCCGCCGAGGTCGAGGTTCAGCGCCTCCAGCGCCTTGACGAGTTCGAGGCGTGTCGGCTGCGGCCCGGCATCGCGTAGCGCCGCGACGAAAACCGCCGCGTCTATATAGCCTTCCAGGGAGGTGTAGCCGACATCGGCGGGGGCTATATCGGCCAGGTAATTTTTGACGATGGCGCGCGAGGCGTCGTGCGGCGAAGGCATGACCTGGGTGATATAGACACCATCGGCGTTGGCCCCTGCCGCTGCGATGAAGTTTTCCGTGCCGATAAAGGATACGGTGAAGAACCGCGCCGCGCCGCCCAGGGCTTTGGCGCGGGCGATGGCTTCGGCCAGTTGCTGGTAAGTGCCGATGAAGACGATGGCCTCGGGCTGTGCGGGCAGCAATGCCGCGACCGCGGCTTCGACATCCAGCGAATTGCGCTGAATACGCGCCTCCGCATGGATTTGCATGCCGCGCTTGTGTAGGGCGCCGACAACGCCGCTTTTGACCGTTTCGCCAAAGGAGTCGTCTTGCATCAACAGGGCGATTTTCTCGATACCCAGGTCGGCGGTCATGCGTTCGACCATTTCTTCGGTTTCGTCGAAATAGGACGCGCGAATATTGAATACCCAGGGTTTCACCGGGGTGCGTAGGAACTCGGCACCGGTAAACGGAAACAGATAGGGCACCTGCGCGCGCAAGGCAATCGGTACTGCCGCCCTCGAAGTCGGGGTGCCGACGTAGCCGAGTAAGGCGAATACCTTGTCCGTTTCGATCAGCGCCTCGGTATGGGCAACGCTGCGTGCGGGTTCGTAGCCGTCGTCTTTGACGATCAGGGTGATTTTGCGGCCATGCACGCCACCTTCGGCGTTGATCCGCGTGAAATAGGCCTGCGCACCAGCCCTCATGCCGTTACCCAAACCGGCGGCCGGGCCGCTTTGCGCATTGGCCATACCCAGACGGATTTCGTCGGGCCGCACGCCGTTCTCGGCGTCAGCCGCAAGCACCGGCAGCAAGATGAACACCACCACGAGAAGCTGTCGCCACCGTCTGAGAGTCAAGGATTGACTCCTTGCATTGCGTCCATGCCTTAGCGGCGTCGCGCCTTTCATTGAATGGCACCGTTCGCGGGCTGATCGAGTTCGTATTTACCTTGTTGCAGATCATCGAAATAGCGCTGGTAGCGGCCGCTGTCGCGGTAGTGCTGCAGGCGTCGATTGAAGCGCTCGAGCAGGGCAGGGCTGCCCTCGAGCGTTTTCGGCAACATCAGGTAGCTGAGGTTGATCAGCAGCGGTTTGGGATGGTGAGTGATCTTGCCCCTGTCCTGTGCGCTGAAATGGTTGCGCAGGGCGGCATAACCCACCTGCATTTCCTGGGGATAGAGCACTACGCGCTCCCTGAGCAGTTTCTCGAAATTCTGCACGTCGCTGGATACCCGCTCCATCTTCACCTTGTCGCGCTTAAGGAATGCATCGAAGTCCGGCCCGTAGCTGTATTCCAGGCCACCGCCGAGGGTCATGCCGGTCAGGTCGTCGAAGGTCCGCCAATCGAAGGGCAGACTTTTCAGGTGGAAGAACACGAATTGCTCGTCCAGCAGCGGTGCGCTGAAGAGAAAGTCCGCCTCGCGTTCACTCTTGTGCATCCAAACCGCGGTGGCGTCGAACTTGCCCGCGGCGGCCGCCGCGTAGGCGCGCGGCCAAGGCAGGAACTGGAAGCTGACGCGATAACCCTCATCGGCGAACAGGTCGCTGATCAGGTGGGCGACGACACCGTTGTGTTTCAGGCTGGTGGAGAGATAGGGCGGCCAGTCGCCTACGCTGATATCCAGTGGCTGCAGTTCGCTGGCTTGGGCACCCAGACACAAGGCTAAGCACAGGCTGGCGAACAGTTGTTTTCGATTCATCCAATTCCCTCGGTAGCGCGACTGGGCGGTGCTCGGCGGCCGTCCCGTATGCATCTTACTTGCAGTGTAGGTGAGCGGCAGGGACCGCGAGCGCTTGGGCGTATAGCGGGTGGGCGGTGTCGTTTGCACGACATCTATCCGTCATCAGCCGGTCACTTTGGCGGTGGAGACTGCTGCGGTTTCGTTCATTCCCCGTCTTGCATAAGGATCTTCGCCATGCTGCGTATTCCCGCCCTCTGTGCGGTTTTTGCCCTGGCCCCGATGGCCTCGGCACTCGAATTGAAAGCCTCGTCGGTTTACCAGAGCGGCTTCCCCCTGGGCACTGAAATCGTTGGTGTGCAGACGTCGAGCATGCGCGCGATCGTGTCCAACAGCGTCGAGGGGCTGGTGGATATCCTCCGGCTCGACCCGAGCACTGGCCTGCAGCGGATTGCCCGGCATACCCTGATGGGCCAGGACGCCGGGGAGATCACTTCGGTGGCCTTCCATCCCAGCGAAGATATGTTCGCGGTGTGCGTACGCGACAGAGACGGCCTGAACAACGGCCGTGTGGAGTTCCGCTCGGCCACCGACGGCACGCTGCTAAAGCGTCTGGAGATCGGTATCTGGCCGGACAGCCTGGCGTTTTCGCCGGCCGGTGACTTCCTCGTGGTGGCCAACGAGGGCGAAGGCTATGTGCGCGAGGGCGAGGGCTTTCACAGCGGCGAAGGCTCGATCAGCGTGATCGATCTGCGCGAGGGTCTGGCGCAGGCCAAGCACCGCCAAATCGCCTTGCCGGACCTGGCCGGAGTGGAAGGCGCCACCCAGGCCGAACATAAGCGCCTGCTGGAGCGGGCGATCGATGGCGAGGAGCTGAAGATCCCTTTCGGCACCAGTGCCGAGCATATCGAGCCCGAATACGTGGCCTTCAGCCCGGACGGCACGCGCGCCTATGTCAGCCTGCAGGAAAACAACGCCATCGCGGTGGTCGATGTGCTGCAAGGCGAGCTGCACAAGGTGTTCGGCCTGGGCACGGTGCGCCATGCCGCCGATGTGCTGGACGATGGTCGCTATGAGCCGAGCGCCGAGCTGTTCGCCTTGCGCGAACCGGATGCCCTGGCCGTCAGCGCCGATGGCCGCTACCTGATCAGCGCCGACGAAGGCGACAGCGACCCGAAAATCGCCAAGACCAAAGCCGGGCTGCCCAGCGGCGGCGGACGCACGATCAGCGTGTTCGATAGCGCCAGCGGCGAGCTGCTCGGCGATAGCGGCAGCCAGCTCGACGATATGGCGGCCAAAGCCGGTGTCTATCCGGACCAGCGCAGCCCCAATAAAGGCAGCGAACCAGAAGGCGTGGTGAGTTTCGACGCCTTCGGCAAGCGCCTGGCCGTTGCGTCCCTGGAGCGCGCAGACGCCCTGGCGCTGATCGATCTGGACCAGCCGGCGCAGCCCCGGGTGCTGCAGGTGATCGGGGTGGGCGAGGGCGCTGGCGCGGGTAACCTGGCGCCGGAAGGCTTGGCCCATGTCGAACACCAAGGGCGGCATTTCCTGGTGACCGGCTTGGAGAAAAGCGGCAACGTCGCGCTCTTCGAACTGGTCAAGTAAAGCCTGCTGCCGGCCGGCGTGATTGCTTCACGCTCGGCCGGCCCCTTTTTCAGCATGCGGGATTCGGTCTGTTAAAGGCGTTTTTCCGTGCGCCAGTTTCCCGCCAGTCTCGTAGGGCGGACATGCCGAAGGCTTGTCCGCCCTCTGGACGCGGTGGACAAGGCTCCACCATGTCCACCCTACCAAAGCGCACTTCGTAGCCCGGATGCAATCCGGGAAGCGATGTCGGTCCTGCAACCTGCCCCCGGATTGCATCCGGGCTACAAGAGCACATCTTTTGTCTCCGCTTCAGCGGGGGGCAGCATCGCTCAGAGTATTTTTGCCGCTAACTACCTTGTCCTGCTTCTCGCCACTTCGCGCCGCGGTTAGAGTGCTGCCGCGCCACTGCGAGCAGGGTAGGCGTTAACACGTGGAATTCGGGGGCGGCATGGCGATGACGTCATGGGTGGTGCTGGGCCTGTTCATTTTGACCTACCTGGGCATGGCCGCGGGCGGTATTCGTGGCTTGCGCGTCGATCGCAGCTGGATCGCCGGCTGCGCCGCGGTAGTGTTGCTGTTCAGTGGCGCGCAGTCGCCAGGCGAGGCGGCCGGTCATCTGGATGCCGGCGCGCTCTTGCTGTTGCTGGCGCTGATGCTGATTTCCGCGCAGTTCGATTTTTCCGGGGTCTATGCCTGGCTCAACGAGTGGCTCAACCACCATGCCCAGCGCCCGGCGCGACTGTTGGGCGGCGTGGTGGTGCTCGGCGGGCTGCTGTCGGCGGTGCTGGTCAACGACATAGTCGCCTTCGCCCTGACGCCGCTGCTGTGCCACAGCCTATTGGCCCGCGGCCTCGATCCACGGCCGTTTCTGCTGGCGCTGGCGTTGTCCTGTAACGCCGGCTCTTCCGCCAGCCTGATCGGCAACCCGCAGAACATTCTGATCGGCCAGGCCGGCGGCCTGGATTTCTGGACGTATGCCTGTATCGCCGGCCCGCCGGCCTTGGCTGCCCTGGCGATCGCCTATGCGGTGATCTGGCTGCAATGGCGCAAGCGCTGGGGCGTGCCGAACGAGCGGATGGTCGAAGAGACACCGGTCGCGCGCATCTATGGCGCGCACAGTTACCTCAAACCCTTGCTGGCGACCCTGGTGCTGCTCGGGCTGTTTTCCACCGCCATGCCACGCGAGCTATCGGCGCTGCTGGTCGCCGCGCTGCTGATGATTTCGCGCCGCGTCGACAGCCGCGACTATGTGCACAAGGTCGACTGGAACCTGCTGCTGTTGTTCGCCGGCTTGTTCGTGGTCACGGGCGCGGCCCTGGGCCTGCCGGAGGTGGCCGCCGTGGCCGCGATGCTGGGGGACTATGGCTTGTTGCCCGAGGGCGTATTGTCGCTGGCCAGTTTTTCCCTGCTGGCCAGCAACCTGATCGGCAACGTGCCCTTCGTGATCCTCCTGCTCGGCGCCGTGCCCGATGCCTCCGAGCCCGTGCTGGTGGGGCTGGCGGTGATGTCGACGCTGGCCGGCAACCTGCTGCTGATCGGTAGCGTGGTCAACCTGATAGTCGCCGAGAGCGCCCGCCGTCAGGGCGTGCTGCTGAGCTTCGTGGATTTCGCCCGCAGCGGTTTCCCGGTCACGCTACTGAGCATGAGCCTCGCCGGGTTGTGGCTGGGCCTGGGCGGTTGGTTGCCCTGGTAATACCTATCAGTGCGGCTGCTTGAGGTTCTCGATGTAGCGGATGCCCAGCACCTTGAGCACCAGATTGCGCACGGCCTTGCCCAGCGGGTAGAGAATCCGTGAACCCAGGCGGGTGCTGAACAGGTAGTAGTTGAACCGGTTGAACAGGCCGGATGGGCTGCTCAACAGCGTCAGCATATGGATGGCGTCGGCACCGTAATAGAGCTGCCCGGACATTTTCAGCACCATGCCCTGATCGATATCCAGGCCCGCGGCGGTGATTTCGTCCATCAGTGCGCCGGGCTGACGCGCGTCGACCAGATGCAACCGGCCCACCGCCTGGCGAATGCGGATATAGCTGCAATAGGTTCGGCACACCGGGCATTCGTCGTCATACACCAGCCATACGCCTTCATCGGGGATCTTCATTGCGCTCATCTCGGCTCCTGGTCTGCTTGGCAGATTGCTTGGACGGGCGTAAGCTTAATTCACATTTAGCTATTTAGTTAATTAATTTATGAGTATCGATGCAGTCTTCGAAGCCCTGGCCTCCACCCCGCGGCGCAAGATTCTTGCCTATCTATCCGAGACCTCGTTGACCGCGGGCGAGATCGCCGAGCGCTTCGAGATGAGCAAGCCGGCGCTCTCCAAACACCTGAAAATTCTCGAACATGCCGGCCTGGTGCGCAGCGAGCGGCACGGTCAGTTCATCCACTACAGCATCGTTCAGGACAACCTGGTCGCCGCCATGCACAACTTTCTGGCCGGGGTCTGCCCGGTGGGCGGGCCGCTGAAAAAGGAAAGCGCGGCGATCGCCAGGATTCGTGCCGGCAAGCCGGACGCATAGCATTTCAAACGGGTAGTCGAGGTTGGTATGCCGCATATCGATAACGATATCTATAACCGTGTAGCCCCCACTTGGTGGGACGAGGATGGCTTTATGGCCATTCTGCGTACCTCCCTCAATCCGCCGCGTGCGGCCTATTTCCGCAACGTCATCGTCCAGCGCATGGGCCTGCAACCGAGCGGGTTGCAGGTGCTGGATGTGGGCTGTGGCGGTGGATTGCTGGCCGAAGAGTTCGCTGCGCTGGGCTGCCAGGTCACCGGGGTAGATCCTTCCGAACCCACCTTGCAGGCGGCTAGGGTGCATGCTCAGCGGGGCGGGCTAAATATTCGTTACCTGTCCGGGCGCGGTGAAGCGCTGCCGTTCGACGATCGCAGCTTCGACCTGGTGTGCTGCTGCGATGTCTTCGAGCACGTGGACGACCTCGATGCCGTCCTCGGTGAAATCGGCAGGGTGCTCAAGCCGGGCGGGGTGCTGCTGTTCGATACCATCAACCGCACGCGGCGCAGCAAACTGGTGGCGATCAAGCTGGCCCAGGATTGGCCGCCGACGCGCTTCATACCGGCCGATGTCCATGTGTGGGAGAAATTTATCCGACCGCACGAGCTACAGACCGGCATGCAGGCACGGGGGCTGATCGGCTGCGAGTTCGCTGGATTATCGCCGCGGCTCAACCCATTCGGCCTGTTGTTGGCGTTGTGGCGGACCAAGTTGGGCCTCATGCCCTTTGCCGAACTCGGGCAGCGGTTGCGGCTACGGCAAAGCCGCGACCTGTCGATTTCCTATATGGGCTTTGCCGTACGTAGCTTGGCGTAGGTCAGTGGCGTAGCCCAAATCCGGGGGTGTGCGGTTCACCTCGTAGGGCGGACATGCCGAAGGCTTGTCCGCCATCAGGGGCGCTATCGGTGGACAAGGCTTCGCCATGTCCACCCTACAAAAGCTTGCCGCTGTCATTCGTCGCAGCGCTTATCTCCAGCGCTGCTGCTGCCACTCCAGTTGTTGCAGTGGCGTAAGAAAGGTCCAGGCGACGAAGCGGCTTTGCTTCTGGCCCTGGGCCATTTCCAGGGTGCGCACGTCCAGCGCGCCGGCTTTTTTCAACGCGCTGTAGACGCCGGGCAGGTTGCCGACCTTGGATATCAGGCTGCTGAACCACAGCACTTGCCGGCCGACCTCCGCACTTTCCTTGATCAGCCGGGCGACGAAGGCCGCCTCGCCGCCCTGGCACCACAGCTCCGCCGCCTGGCCGCCGAAGTTCAGCACCGGCAGTTTGCGTTTGGGGTCGAGTTTGCCCAGATTGCGCCATTTTCGCTTGCTGCCGCTGGCGGCTTCCTCAGCGCTGGCGTGGAACGGCGGGTTGCACAGGGTCAGGTCGAAGCGTTCGTCGGCGTGCAGCAGGCCCTGGAAGATATGGGCGGGATCGGCTTGCTGACGCAATTCGATGGCTCCGCTTAGCCCGGGATTGGACTGCACGATGGCCTTGGCCGAGGCGATGGCGCTGGCGGCGATATCCGCGCCGAGAAACTTCCAGCCATATTCGCGGTTACCCAGCAGCGGGTAGATGCAATTGGCGCCCACGCCGATATCCAGTGCACGCACCTGCGCCCCGCGCGGTATCTGGCCGCCATTGCCGCTGGCCAGCAGATCGGCCAGGTAATGCAGGTAGTCGGCGCGCCCAGGGATAGGCGGGCACAGGTAATCCGCCGGAATATCCCAATGTTCGATGCCGTAGAACTGCTTGAGCAGCGCCCGATTGAACACCTTGACCGCCGCCGGGTTGGCGAAGTCGATGCTCTCCTTGCCGTACGGATTGATGATTACGAAGGCCGCCAGCTCCGGGCTGGCTTTGATCAACGCGGGGAAGTCGTAGCTGCCCCGATGGCGGTTGCGCGGGTGCAACTGGCCCTTGGCTGCATCGGGCTTGCCTGCAACTGGTTTGCTAGGCGCAGGGCGCGATGCGGCGGGTTTACGGCTGGGGCGTTTCGGCGGCAGGGACATGGCGGGCGGATCTAAGGCTCGGGGCGCGGGATTTTCCCACAGCTGAGCGCGGGTTGCTTGCGATAGCGTTAAAACCCACTAGCTGGGCTGGCGGCCTCGGCGGTTAGGGATAACCCAGTACGCTCTTGACCCGCGCCAGATTGGCGCTGATCCACTTTGGATCGATCGGGCCCCAGTCTTGGATGGCGTAGTGCCCGGCATTATTGCGCTCGCCGTCCTGTTGCACGAATACGCAGTCGATATCCAGCTCGCTCAGCGCGTTCAGGGTGTCCTGGGCGGTGCGGCGGGGCATGCCGGTGGCGG
>NZ_CAMPHN010000175.1 GCF_946885885.1 uncultured Pseudomonas sp. | reverse complement strand
GCGATATCGTGGTCACCGCGCTGCCCCATCAGGTCTCCGGCTCCAAGGTGCTGGAACAGATCGCTGGGCAGATGCAGGCGAAGAAGTTGCCGATGGTCGCCGACCTGCGCGACGAATCGGACCACGAGCACCCGTGCCGCATCGTGATCATCCCGCGCTCGAACCGGGTCGATGCCGAAGAGCTGATGCAGCACCTGTTCGCCACCACCGAGCTGGAATCCAGCTACCGGGTCAACACCAATGTCATCGGCCTCGACGGCAAGCCCCAGGTGAAAAACCTGCGGCAGATGCTGCGCGAATGGCTGGAGTACCGCGTCGGCACCGTGCGCCGGCGTCTGCAGTTCCGCCTGGACAAGGTCGAGCATCGCCTGCATTTGTTGGAAGGCCGCTTGATCGCCTTCCTCAATTTGGATGAAGTGATCCATATCATCCGCACCGAAGATCAGCCCAAGCCGGTGCTGATGGCGCGCTTCGGGCTCACCGACGTGCAGGCCGAATACATTCTGGAAACCCGCCTGCGCCAATTGGCGCGGCTGGAAGAAATGCAGATCCGCGGCGAGCAGGAAGCCCTGGCCAAGGAACGCGCCAAGTTGCAAAGCCTGCTCGGTAGCGAAGCCAAGCTGAAGCGGTTGGTGCGCGACGAAATCATCAAGGACGCCGAGACCTATGGCGACGACCGCCGTTCGCCGATCGTCGCCCGCGCCGAAGCCCGCGCCCTGTCGGAAACCGAGCTACTGCCGACCGAGCCGGTCACGGTGGTGGTGTCCGAGAAGGGCTGGGTACGCTGCGCCAAGGGTCACGATATCGATGCCACCGGCCTGTCGTACAAGGCCGGCGACGGCTTCAAGGTCGCAGCTCCAGGGCGTTCCAACCAATATGCGGTGTTTATCGACTCGACCGGGCGCAGCTATTCGCTGCCCGCCCACTCGCTGCCTTCGGCGCGGGGCCAGGGCGAACCCTTGACCGGCCGCCTGCAACCGCCGCCGGGGGCGAGCTTCGAGTGCGTGCTGTTGCCGGACGACAATGCCCTCTATGTGATCGCTTCCGACGCCGGTTACGGTTTCGTGGTCAAGGGCGAAGACCTGCAAGCCAAGAACAAGGCCGGCAAGACCCTGCTCAGCCTGCCCAACGGCGCTTTGGTGGTGCCGCCCAAGCCGCTGGCCAACCGCGAAGAGGATTGGTTGGCCGCCGTCACCACCGAGGGGCGCCTGCTGCTGTTCCCTGTGCGCGATTTGCCGCAACTGGGGAAAGGCAAAGGCAACAAGATCATCGGCATTCCTGGCGAGCGGGTCGCCAGCCGCGAGGAGTACCTGACCGACTTGGCCGTGCTGCCGGTGGGCGCGACCCTGGTATTGCAGGCGGGTAAGCGTACCCTGTCGCTCAAGGCCGACGATCTGGAACATTACAAGGGCGAGCGCGGGCGTCGCGGCAACAAGTTGCCGCGCGGCTTCCAGCGTGTCGACGCGCTGTTGGTGGAGACGCTCGGCTAACAGGCCGTTGAAAGGCCCGGGTGGTTTTTCAATTGGCCTGCTACAAGGAGGCCGAATGAACGATAAGAGGCAGCAGGCCAGCCTGCAATGGTCGGGACAGGGCAGTCAGCAGCTGCGCCTGAACGTGGGCGGTGCCTGGCTGCTGGATGTCGGCAAGCCCGACCTCGACGCCGTGTGGCGTAGCCAGCGCGACCTGCCGGCGCAACTGCCGGTGGACGTGGCGGTCACGGCCTGGGATAGCAGCCTGCTGGCGCTGCTGCGTCGGTTGCAGCGTTTGGCCGACGCCACAGGCATCGAACTGAGCTGGCAGAACCTGCCCGACGGCGCGGCGCGGATGCTGCAAATGGCCGCGACGCCCTCCACCCAGGTGCGGGGCGAGGCGTCGCTGCGTTTCGGTCCGGTGTCGCGCCTGGGCCTACTGGCGCTCGCCGTGTTGGCGGCTATCGGCAGGGCCTGTAGCTTTCTCGGCGAAGTGGTGTTGGCGCTGGGGCGGCAACTGAGCGGGCGAGGGCGCATGCGCGCTGGCGACTTCTGGCTGGCCTTGCAGCAATGCGGGCCCGGCGCTTTGCCGATAGTCGCGCTGATCGCCACCCTGGTGGGCTTGATTCTCGCGTTCGTCGGCGCGGCCCAGCTCGAAGCCTTCGGCGCCCAGCTGTATATCGCCAATATGGTGGCCATTGGCATGACCCGCGAAATGGGCGCCTTGATGACCGCGGTGATCATGGCCGGGCGCACCGGCGCCGCCTATGCCGCCGAACTTGGCAGCATGCAGGCCAACGAAGAGATCGACGCGTTGAAGACCTTCGGCTTCCCGCCGCTGGAGTTCCTGGTGTTGCCGCGTGTGCTCGCGCTGTTGGTGAGCATGCCGTTGCTCTGCGTATTCGCTGACGCCCTGGGCATCCTCGGCGGCTTTATCATCGGCTCCGGGCTGTTCGATATCTCCGCAGCGCTGTATCTGTCGCAAAGCATGGAAATGCTTAACCTGACCGATTTTTTCGTGGGGATTTTCAAGAGCCTGGTGTTCGCCGTATTGATCGGTTTGATCGGCTGCTATTACGGTTTGATCAGCGGCCGCAACGCCCAGGCCGTCGGTCAGGCCGCCACGGGCGCGGTGGTCAGTATCCTGGTGGCGCTGGTGGTGAGCGATGCGTTGATCACCCTGATATTCACCCGCCTGGGGATCTGAGATGAGCGAAGCGATCTTGGTCGCCGAAGGTCTCAGCGCCGGCTATGGCAAGCTGGTGATTCAGCGTGACCTGAATTTCGCCATCCGTCGCGGCGAGATCTTCGTCATCATGGGCGGCAGCGGTTGCGGCAAGAGCACGCTATTGCGTCACCTGATCGGTTTGCAGGCGCCGTTGGCCGGGCGGGTACTGTTCGATGGCGAAGACTTCTGGGCGCACGACGAGGACAGCCGCGCGGCGTTGCAACAGCATTTCGGCGTGCTCTACCAGAATGGCGCCTTATGGGGGGCGATGACCCTGCGCGAGAATATCTGCCTGCCTCTGGCGGCTTACCGGCCGATGCTGCGCGAGGCCGAGCTGAACGAGCTGGCGGCGCTGAAACTTGGGCTGGTCGGCCTGGCCGGTTGCGACGAACTCTACCCCGCGCAGTTGTCCGGCGGCATGCGCAAGCGCGCCGCATTGGCCCGGGCGCTGGCGCTCGATCCGCAGGTGTTGTTCTTCGACGAGCCCTCGGCGGGCCTCGACCCGATCAGTTCCCTGGCCTTGGACGAACTGATCCTGCAGTTGCGCGACAGCCTGGGGGCGAGCATCGTGTTGGTGACCCATGAATTGCCGAGTATCCATGCGGTCGCCGATACCTGCTTATTTTTAGACGCCGAGGCCCGCACGCAGATCGCCCTCGGCTCCGTGCAGCAGTTGCTCAGCGATGCGCCGGATAAGGTGCAGCGTTTCTTGCGGCGTGGCGAGCGCGGGCGGACGACGGAGGCCGGATGAGCGAGGCGCGCAAACCTTTTATGATCGGTGCTTTTCTGCTGGGCGGCCTGGTGCTGCTGGTGGCCGGCATCATGCTGCTGTCGCGCGACAGCTGGTTCGCCCAGCCGAGCGAGTACGTGGTGTATTTCACCGGCTCGTTGGATGGCCTGGACGTCGGCGCCGATGTCACCTACCGTGGCGTCAAGGTCGGTACCGTGCGTGAAATCCGCCTGTCCTACGATCGCCAGCTCAAGGATGTGGTGATGCCGGTGGTGGTACGCATCGACAGCCCGAACGGCAAGGGCGACGGCAAGCGGGGGTTCGACCAGTTCATCGGCCAATTGGTCGAGCGCGGTTTGCGCGCCCAGCTGCAAACCCCGAGCTTGCTCACCGGCAAGGCCATAGTCGCGCTCGATATGTTCCCCCGCGAGTCCGGCTACGTGCGGGCTCCGCACGATCTCGATCTGCCGACCATTCCCAGCGTGCCGTCGCGCATCGATCAGATCGCCGATGTGCTGCGAGAGCTGGCCGCCAGCCTGCGTCAGTTACCCTTGCAAGAAATGGCCGTGTCGGCGCAGAGAACGTTGGAGGCCATGGAAAAGCTGACGAACTCCGCGGAATTGCAACAAGGATTGCAGAGCATGAGCCAATTATTGGCAAAATTGGACCGTTTGAGTGGCAAGTTAGAACAACAATTACCGCCGATCATGGATAATGTGCAGCAAAGCAGTATTGATTTACGTGTCGCGGTTGCGGATATTCGCAGCGCCGCCCAAACCACCGCACAGGCCCTCGAACAGGTCAACGCCCTGGCGGTCGAGACACGTCGGAGTCTAGGGCCGAAATCGGAAATACAATACGAATTGCTACAGGCTTTGCAGGAGCTGAACCGCGCGAGCAAGGCAATGCAGCGAACGCTGGAAGGGCTGGATCAGCACCCCCAGTCGCTTATTTTTGGTAAGTAGTCACTCATATTTGATAAATCAAGGTGATCTTTCAATGAGTTTGTCGCGTTTCTCTTCGCCGCTCATGTTGCTTTGCACAGTGCTGGCCCTGCAGGGCTGTGCACAGTTGTTGGCGCCGCAGACGCACTTCTATCAGTTGGAGCATGGCGGACCGGAGCTACCGAAGGACGACAAAGGGCCAGCGGTCCTACTCGGGCCCCTGACGCTGGCCGATTACCTGCAACGCGAGAACCTGGTGCAGCGCGAGCTCGACGACAGCCTGAGCGTCAGCCAGCAGGCGCGCTGGGCCGGGAGTCTGCAAAACGATGTCGGCCAGCTGATGTTGCGCCAACTGGCCGGACAGTTAAACACCAGCCGTATCGCGCTCTACCCGGATCGCGTCGGTTTCGACAGCGAAGTTCAGGTGTTGTTGCATATCAGTCGGCTCGATTCCGGTGCGCAGCGCCCGGCGGTGCTGGAGGCGCAATGGCGTTTGCTGGATGGCAAGGGTGTGCTGCGCGGTAGCCGCCTGGTGCGTCTGCAAGAGGAACATCAGGGTAGCGCCGCCGCGCAAGTACGCGCACAAAGCCTGTTGATGCAGCGGTTGGCCGATCAGTTGACCGCGGCGATCAATAACATGCCACAGGCCGAGCCGGTTGCGCAGCCTAAACCCAAGCCGCCGGTGCCCGAAAAGCGCCCCGCCAATGGCCCGCAGATGCCGGTAATCGAGCCGGCCACGCAGATGGACGTGTTCCGCTTCTAGCAGGCTGTTGCAAAACTACCTGCGTTGCCATCGCGGCGTTAAAAACAGGCCCGTGCGCGAGTCCAGGCTAGGCGCCCCCATCAAAATGCTCATTTACAGCTCGTAAACTCGCGTGCGAGCCCAGTCCGCTTTTGACTCGCTTCGCTCGCCCTTCGGGCCAGCCTGCGGCTGTTACTCCGCTACGCTATTTCGCCTGTTTTTGTGGGGACGCCTAGTCCTTGCGCTGGCTGCCTAGCCTACGTTTTTCAACGGCCTGCTAATGGGGCGGGGCGCCGCCAGTGCGTTGCCCGCCGACAGGTCTAGAAACGAAAGCGGGTCGGGCGATCCGCTGTCGCTTCCGTCCCGGCCAGTCGTCGCTCAGGCTTCTATGGTCTTTTCAGTCGCGCTCGTGCATGCGCTCCAGCTGGCGCTCCAGCAGTGCCGGATAGGGCTCCAGCAGCCGTTCCACGCAATAGGTGCCTTCAGGGCTGGCGATGGCGCGGATGCGTGCATGTTGGCGGACCAGGTCGTCGTCGCCGACGCGGCGGTCGAGCAGCAGCAGGTTGCGGCTGTGCTGGGACAGCGCCAAGGCATCCTGAGCGGTTTCGCTGAGCAGCAGGTCGCCCTGGCTCAAGCCGAGCAGGCCCTCGCCCTGGGTCAGCGCCAGTTGCAGCTGCAGGGTGATGCCGCTATCGGCCACCTCGATCTGCAAGGCGTGGCCGAGCGCCCGCATCAGTTCGCCGCAACAAATTGCATGAGTCAGATAATCCTCGCCGCTGTCGCGCTGGTGGAACAGCATCAGGCTGCTGCCGTCGCTCAGGGTGTGCAGCTCGCCCTGATACAGCGCCGCGGCCTGGCCCAGGCAGTCGCGGTAGCGTTGCAGCAAGTCCAACAGGCGGGCCCGCGGCAGTCTGCGTAATTGTTCCTGTGCGCCCAGCTGAATGGCCAGTACGGCGCTTTGCGGCAGTTGTTCGGGGGCGGATTCCGATTCCGGTGCGAGCGTCGGTAGCTCCGCGTCGAACTCGTCGCTCAATTCGCCGAACGGATCCTCGCTTTCGCGTGGCTCGTCCTCAGGCGCCGGGGCGTCGTCCAGATCGTCGAAGCGTTCGTCGCGCAGGTCGCGCACTTCGAATGCCGGGTCCAGCTCATCGTCGAAGTAGTCGTCGGGCTCATCATCATCGAAAGCCTCCGGTTCGGGCAGCGGTTTTTCCGGTACCAGGCGTGCTTGCAGTTGCCGCGCCAAATCGCCGATTTCATCCTGCCGCGTGGAGCCCGGAGCAGGGTCGTCAGGGTCGCGCAGCCACACCCGTAGTTGCAGCAGCGGGGTGGAGATATGTCGGCCCAGGCGCATGCTCAAAGACAAGGCCAGCGCCAGCAGAATCAGGCTGAGAATACCCATGCTTTGCAGGCTGATGGTCATTGGCTGCTGAAACTGACGCATGTCGAGGCTGATGCGCAGTTGCCCGGCGATCACTTCCTGAAAGGTGATGGGCACCGAGTAGATGCCGTCGGTGTCGCCCAGCAGGCCTTGGACCGGGCGCGAGCCGGATTCGGCGAGAATGCGGTTGTCCACGCTGTAGATGACCGCGTGGGCCACCAGCGGGTTTTTCACCAGTTCGTTGAGTAGCACATTGAGGCTGAGGGCGTCGTTGGACACCAGCGGCTCTTTGGCAGAGGCCGCCGTCTGCTCGATCAGGCTCTGGCCGATGGCGTTCGCCTGTTGTTGCATGGCCTGCTTGAACTGCATGCCGATCACCCAGGCATAGATCACCAGCGCCAGCGCCACCAGCAACACGCTATGGCTGGCGATGCGCAATGCCAGGGGCACGCGGCGTTGGCGCAATGCTTGGAACAGCAGCAGAAAGAAATTATCGGATTTTACGGGAGAGGGCCGGTTCACAGAGCTCGGCTCATGTCGACTTAAGTGCCGCGCAGTATAACGGTCGGCCTGCGCAGGTCAAAGCGGCGGGCGTGCCCAGTCCGCTTCCTTGGCCGATTTCGCCTGTTTGTGCGCCCCGGCCTGGCCGCCGCTACATTTTCAAGGGTCTGATCGCGGCGAAAATGGGTAGAATGAGCGCCTTTTCCCAGGCCCGCATGGCAGATGTGGGTCGCCAACCAGCCCTGGAGAGTGCGCCTTGCGCGAAATCGTCCTGATCAATATCACCGGTGAAGATCGTCCCGGCTTGACCGCTGCCGTCATGGGCGTGCTGGCTCACGGTGGGGTGAGCATTCTGGACATCGGCCAAGCGGTCATCCACGACACTTTGTCGTTCGGCATCCTGGTCGAAATTCCCGATACGGAGCGCGCTTCGTCGGTGCTCAAGGATGTACTGTTCACCGCTTATAAGCTCGACCAACAGGTGCGCTTCACGCCCGTCTCCGAGGCGGACTACCAGCAGTGGGTCAGCGGCCAGGGCAAGGCCCGGCATATCGTCACCTTGTTGACCCGCAAGGTCACGGCCGAGCAGTTGCAGCGCGTCAGCGCCATCACCGCCAAATACGCGTTGAACATCGACCATATCGACCGCTTGTCCGGGCGCATGCCGCTCGATACGCCGGTGGATCAGGGCAAGGGCTGCATCGAGTTTTCCGTGCGCGGCGAACCGGCCGATCCGGCGGGTTTGCGCGCCGAGTTTCTCAGCGTGGCCCAGGAGCTGAATGTCGATATCGCCTTCCAGCGCGACTCGCTGTTCCGCCGTAATCGCCGCCTGGCGGTGTTCGACATGGATTCGACGCTGATCGAGGCCGAGGTGATCGACGAGTTGGCCAAGGCCGCCGGGGTCGGGGAAAAGGTTTCCGAGATCACCGAGCGCGCGATGCGTGGCGAACTGGATTTCGCCGCCAGCTTCAGGGAGCGTCTGGCGCTGCTCAAAGGTTTGCCGGAGAGCGTGCTGAGCGAAATCGGCGCCTCCCTGCGCCTGACCGAGGGCGCCGAAACGCTGTTCAGCGAGCTGCGCCGGCTGGGCTACAAAACCGCGATTCTGTCCGGCGGGTTCAGCTATTTCGCCAAGCAGTTGCAGGCCAAGTTGGGCATCGATTACGTATTCGCCAACGAACTGCAGATCGTCGACGGCCTGGTTACCGGGGTGGCGGTCGAGCCGATCGTCGATGCCCAGCGCAAAGCCGATCTGCTGCGCGAGCTGGCGCAGAAGGAAGGCTTGCGCTTGGAGCAGACGATTGCCGTGGGCGATGGCGCCAACGACCTGCCGATGTTGGCGATTGCCGGCCTGGGCGTGGCCTTCCGCGCCAAGCCACTGGTCAAGCAGTCGGCCAAGCAGGCGATCTCGACCCTGGGCCTGGACGGCATTCTCTATCTACTGGGGTTTCGCGATCGCGACGGCCTGGAATAGGACTGCACGCATAAAAAAGCCGACGCATGCGTCGGCTTTTCTTTGGCTATGTCCCAGCTACCTGTTGCACGCAGTTTTTGTAGGGTGGGTTAGCGGCGCTGGGGCTGGTTATGGCAGGGCACTACGCATTTCGAGCGCCGCGTAACCCACCATTGCGGTTTATCGGTGGACCGCTATGGTGGGTTACGGCGCGTTGAGCGTTGATGGTGTGTGCCTGAGCCCGGTTCGCGCCTAACCCACCCTACGTTTTACTGCTCCTCATGCACCTCATAGCTGTTCGGGACGACTCAACACATAACGGGTACAGAGCCTTTTCTTTGCCCGCGACAGTTATTCGTCGCCCGCCGAGAAGTCGTAATCCATCGACTGGCTGGGGCCTTGCAG
>NZ_CAMPHN010000174.1 GCF_946885885.1 uncultured Pseudomonas sp. | reverse complement strand
AGTTCTCCTGTGTCACCGGCGTAGGTGCCGGTAACACAGAAGTAAAGACCTACCGCCCAGGCTTAACAAATCGAAAACTGGCCGGTTGCCAGCTTAGGGTCTGTCGCCCGGGCTACGCATGCTTTAGCAGGCTGTTGAAAAACTGCCTGCGTTGCCATCGCGGCGTTAAAAACAGGCTCAAAATGCTCATTTACAGCTGTAAACTCCGCTTTTTCGCCTGTTTTTGCCTTGCGCTGGCTTCCTCGCCAACGTTTTTCAACGGCCTGTTAGGGGCGTGCTTCGACTTCCGCTTCCACACGACGGTTGATCGCACGGCCGCTGTCGGTGCCGTTATCGGCCACCGGACGCGCTTCGCCATAACCTACCGCGTTGACCCGATCGCCCGATACGCCGTACTGGTTGACCAGCACGTCACGCACCGCATTGGCACGACGCTCGGAGAGGCCCTGGTTATAGGCATCGCTGCCGACGGAGTCGGTATGACCTTCGACCACAGTGGTGGTTTGCGGGTATTGGTTCATGAAGTCGGCAAGGTTTTTGATGTCGCCGTAGCTGTCATCCTTAACCTGGGCCTTGTCGAAATCGAACTTCACGTCCAATTCCACACGCACCGCTTCAGCTGGCTCTTCCGGCGCAGCCGCTTCTTCGACCATAGTCTCTTCGACCATGACCACTTGCTCGTCAGAAGCGCCATGCACCCAGCAATAAGCAGCGGCCATGCCGGCACCCACTGCTGCACCGCCAGCGGCCCAGGTCGAACTTTCGATCGCGCCGAGAGCCGCACCGCCAACACCACCAACCGCCGCACAGGTTGGCCAATCGGTTTTCTGTAAACCGGCACAACCGGTCAGAAAACTGGTTGCCAGGATAAGGGGTACGGCCTTCCTTACAATACTCATATGCATTTCTCCTATGGGGATCGGCGTAAAACCGACACTTAAGCATTAAAGACGTCGACAGTAAAATTCGCCATAGCTATTTGACTCCTCGGCCAGAAAGATTCGCTCTATGCCCCACATAAAGCGCGCGTTAATCTTCCCGTCCATGGTCGAGGATCTTCAATGACTGACAATCTTTCATCGCGCACCCCGCAACAGGCTATCGCCGCGCTATTGGCACGCTATCTTCCTGCTCGCCTGCTATTGGTCGGTGCCAGCGAACTGCCCGCCGTCGCGGCTTATCAGGCCGCGCACCCCGACTGCCTGATCGCCCATGCGCCGGCAGGTGCGCTACCGGCGGAACTCGCGGCGCAACGTTTCGATCTGGCGTTGGTGGCCGATTGCCTCGAACACCTGCCCAAACGCGCAGGGCTCGAGCTGCTCGGCGGCATTCGCAACCTGAACGCCAGTCGTTTGGCCGTATTGGTCGATCTGCAAGCCAGCGCCTGGCAAGACGTCGATTTTTATTCCTTGGCCTTACAAGCCAGCGAGCACTTTCAGCGTGGTGAGCAGACTCTGAGTTTGTTCACTTACGACCTGCTCGATTACAAACAGGTTCCTGACTGGCTAAACGCCAAGTTCTGGGCCAATCCCGAGATGTTCGGCAAGTATTGGTGGTGATGGCATGATCGGTATCCAGAACTGCCCCTGCGGCAGCGGCCAGCCATACGCCCATTGCTGCCAGCCCTGTCACGGCGGCACAGCCGCGGCGAGCGCTCAGGCCCTGATGCGTTCGCGCTATTGCGCCTATGTGCTGGGCTTGATCGATTACCTGGTGGCCACCACCCTGCCCGCCCAGCAAGCGGCGCTGGACCGCGACGCCATAAGTGCCTGGAGCAGCCAGAGCAAGTGGCTCGGCCTGACGGTCGAGAGCAGCGAGGAGCTGGGCGGCCAACCGCCCCATGCGTTCGTCACCTTCGCCGCCCATTGGCGGGATGAAGGCGGCGAACATCGTCATCGCGAACGCTCCGCGTTCGTTCAGCGCGACGACCGCTGGTATTTCATCGACCCCACGGTCGTCCTGCACGCGGGCCGTAACGATCCCTGCCCTTGCGCCAGCGGGCAGAAATTCAAGAAATGCTGCGCGGCCTATTTCTCGTAACTTCCAGCCTGGACTGAATCGCAAAGCCGACTAGGCTTGCCTGCGATCAAGCAGATCGGCTTGAGATATACGCAGGGAGATGCATATGCGACATCAGAAGTGGCTTGTCAGCGCCATGGGCGCGTTCGTTATAGCCGCCAACGCCCAGGCGGACGTCGAGGTTGCCCTGGGCAGCCCCACCCGGGTCAGCCAGCTATTCGCCTACCCCAACAACTGCAGCGTCATTTGTTATCGCGACTGGAGCCTCGCGCAAACGGTCGAGCACTACCTGACCCAGAGCGTGCAACGCGACGGTTACGAAACCGCCGAGGTTAAGGTTCGCACCGATCACGACCAGGTCTATGCGAGCATCAGCGGCGTGCCGGACGACTACGGCAAACCGCTCGAACAACTGCTCGCCGCTGGCGACCTGGCCTACCAAGGCGCCAGCAAATTGAATACCGATGGCAAATGGAAGTACGACTGGTATTTCTTCCTGCCGCTGGGTATGGCCCTGGAAAACCGCCGCAGCGTCGAGCTGCTGCACTTCCCGCCGGATTATTCGCTGACCCAGGCGCAGGATTATCTGGAGTCCAAGACCACCGATCGCTGGGCCGAACTGCTCGAACAAAATGGCGTGCCACTGGAACAAACCCCGGCCTACCAGACCATCATCGACATCGCCCCCATCGCCGCGCCCGCCAGCGCCGGCAGCACGCTGGCAGACACTTACAGCTACTTTCAGGCTTACCAGACCAATATGGTCGCGCAGTTGACCAGCAACGCCGACGGCGAGGCTCCTTCACTGCCTATGGTGGCCTTCGGCAGCCCGGTACGCGATTGGGTGCATCAACAGTACGGCGTGACCCTCGGCGTACTCGGCCTTGGCCAGATCACCCCGGAAGCCGGGCGCAGCGTGGCGGTGCTGGGCAGCAACCACCCCAGCTACATCTGGTATGCCGCCGACCCGGAAAACTATGGCGGCGATCAACAAAAAGCCGACCAGGCCGGGCTCAAGGTCATGGGGCAGGACATTACGGCGGCCTGCTGGCAAGCCGATATGGGCCGCAACCCGGGCGCCGATGCTGCGGCCACGCTGAACAGTTGCACGCAGAAGTGGCAGGTAAGCGGCCAACTGCAAACCTGCGAACTGTTCTACACCTCGATTCGCGGGTTGACGCCGGCCCAGGCCCAGACCAAATGCACGGCAACCGAGCAAACCGCCGCCCGCCAATGAACCCCGGCGGCTAATCGCCCCCGAGTACGCCGAGGCCCGCAATAGCGGGCCTCGTCACGGTCACTCCTGCAATTTCAGATGCGACACATCGGGCGGTGGCGCGGCGGGAGCGGACTTCGCCTGGCCCATGTCGCTGCCCGCGGGCGCCAGGCTGAACTGCGACAGATCGACTGCCGGCGCTTGCGGCGCGGCTTTCTCATCCTGCAAATCCTCGCCCAGCGGGGCAATGCCGAAGTCCGGCGCATCCACCGCGACAAAAGCCGCCATATATTCATCCCGCGGCGCGACCTGCAGACGCCGAGCCGGCGTTTCCATCGAGGCGGCCGCAGCAGCCACAGGCGCACCGACTGCGGGCGCAGGCGCTGCAACGGGCGGCGGCGCCAGCTCGATTTCTTCGATTTCCTCGGGCATGGCCGTCACCAGCGCCAAGGCGCCGGCACGCTCCATGGTGGCGCGATATTTCTCGGCGCCCGCGCCATCCAGGTTGTTCTTGATCACGATCCGCCGGCCTGAAAACAGCAAAGCGATACGTTGCGCGTCGGCCTGGAACAGCTTGGCCAGATTGGCTTTGACCTGCTCCGCCTGCGCGCCGGGCACCAACTGACCGGCAAAGGCAATTTCATAACGGGCCATGGTCACACTCCTGTCCTATTCAACCTGCAGTATGGCGCAGGTTTTTTTACCCTCACAACACGTTGCAGGCAAAGCGTTGCTTGTTACACTGGGGCGTCATATCGGAGTATGAAATGTTTCTTCAGGCGCAAACGATAAAAATACTTAGCCTACTGATGTTTTTCGGCCTGCTTTCTGGCCTCAGCGGCTGTTCCACCTGGATGTCGGGTGGCTTCAAAGACCCGGATGTTCGCCTGATCAACGTCGACGTCGTCAAAGCCAAATTACTCGAGCAGCAATTCGTCCTGCGCTTTCGTATCGACAACCCTAACTCGATGAGCCTGCCGGTGCGCGGGCTCGAATACAGCGTGCACCTCAACGAGGTGAAGCTGGCGGAAGGCGAATCCAGCACCTGGTTCACCGTGCCGGCGCATGGTCATCACGAGTTCGACGTGCCGGTGCGCACCAACCTCTGGCGCCATCTGCGGCGCATCGTCAAACTATTGGAAAAACCCGAAGAACCCATTCGCTATCGGCTGAGCGGCCAGGTGAAAACCGGCTTCATGTTCGGACGCAGCGTGCAGGTCGCGCGCGATGGCGAGATAATCCCCGGCCATTTCATTCCCAAGTAGGTACTTATGAACCAGCAAGCACACGTCCATGGCCCGGACTGCAACCATGACCACGAACACCAGCACGATCATGGCCACGTGCATGGCCCGCATTGCAACCACGGCCATCATGAGCCCGTGCGCAATGCGCTGAAGGATGTCGGCCGCAATGACCCCTGCCCTTGCGGCAGCGAGAAGAAATTCAAGAAATGCCACGGCGCCTGATCCGCCCATGAGCGCGTTGAGCCTGTTTCTGCTGCTTGCCGGCGGTGCCTTGGTCACCGCTCTGGCGCTATACGCCCTGCACCTGTGGCGACGCGTATGGGCGCAGCAGCGTGTGCAAAAGCAGCAGACCGAAGAGCGCCGCGAGCGCTTGAGCGGCGATTTACAAATACTGGCGGGCAGCCTGCTCGACGGCCAGCTGCCGCTGATCGAGGGGGCGATCCGGATCAAGGTGCTGCTCGACAACTATGACAGCGCCCTCAGCCAGGATGTGCGCTGCCAGGTATTTCACCTGTTGTTCGACGCTACCGCGCAGGTGCCGACCCACGCGCACTGGAAGGCATTGGAAAAAAGCGAACGGCGCAAACACGAAAAACATTTCAGCGAGCTGGAATTACAGCACAAAGCCGCCGCCCGCACTGCTGCGCGTTGGCTGCTCGACGAGGGCCTGACGCGCGCCTCCAAGGCCGCCTGAACCCGGCGCTGCATTAACGATCATAGAGTCGGCGTCGCAGTCGCGCCGGCGTAGTTGAACAGCACTTTCACCCCCGAACCGTTCGTCTCCTGCGAGGAGCTTGCAGCATGTCATTGCGTGCCGTCCGTCCCCTTACCCTCCTCAGTCTCGCAGCGTCCCTGACGGTTGCCGTGGCCCTGAGTGGTTGCCAAGCCTTTCTTCAGAACCGATACAGCACCAGCGTACATCCCAACCAGGGCATAGTGCCGATCAAGGGCTTGGCGCAAAGCGTGACGGTGCGGCGCAATGCGCTCGGCATGCCGCTGATCGAAACCAACAGCTTCCATGACGCGTTGTTCGCCCTGGGTTATGTCCATGCCAGCGATCGCCTCAGCCAGATGGTCGGCCTGCGCTTGATGGCCGAGGGTCGCCTGGCGGAAATGGCCGGTCCGGGCGTACTGGAAGTCGACCGATTCATGCGCGCGGTCAACCTGAAGAAGAGCGCAGAGGTTCTATACCGCAATGCCTCGCCGCGCCTGCAGCGTTTCTTCGAGGTGTATGCCCGCGGCGTGAACGCCTACCTGTTCCGCTATCGTGACAAGTTGCCGATGGACCTGGCCGAGTCCGGCTACCGCCCGGCTTACTGGAAAGCCGAAGACTCGGTGCTGGTGTTCTGCCTGCTGAATTTCGGCCTGGCGGTCAATCTGCAGGAAGAAATCGCCGCCCTGGTCATGGCGCAAAAAGTCGGCAGCGAGCAGCTCGCCTGGCTCTTGCCGACTTACCCGGATGAGCCGCTACCATTCGAAGAGGCCGAGAAACTCAAGGGGCTTCAGTTGACCGGCCAGTTCCCCGGGCTTGCAGCCTTGGAGCAGACATCGCGCCAGTTCGCCGACCTGCATATGCTCGGGGTGGCCGCGTCGAACAACTGGGCCATCGCCCCACAAAACAGCCGCAGCGGCAAAAGCCTGCTGGCCAACGACACCCACCTGCCCCTGTCGATGCCCTCAGCGTGGAACTTCGTGCAGATCCGCTCGCCGAAATTCCAGGCCGCCGGTATTTCGATTGCCGGCGTGCCCGCGATAGTCGCCGGGTTCAACGGCAAAGTGGCCTGGGGCATGACCATGGTCATGGGCGACAACCAGGATCTGTTTCTGGAGAAGCTCAAGCGCGAAGGCAGCCGCCTGTATTACCAGGCCGACGGCAAATGGCTGGCGACCCGCGAACGCCAGGAAACCTTCTTCATCAAAGGCCAACGGCCGATTCGCGAAACCCTGCACGAGACCCGCCACGGGCCGCTGCTGAACGCCGTACTGGGCGAGCGCAAGCACCCGTTGCAACCGCTGCAACTGAGCAGCGGTTATGGCTTGGTCTTGCAAACCGCGCAGTTCGAAGCCGATAAAAGCCTCGATGCGTTCTTCGACCTGTCCCGCGCGCAGAACCTCGACCAAGCCTTCGAAGCCACCCGCGAGGTGCGCGCGATGCCGCTGAACATTGTGTTCGCCGATGCTCGGCATATCGGCTGGCAAGTCACCGGACGCTTCCCCAACCGCCGCGAAGGCCTGGGCCTGCTGCCCTCCCCCGGCTGGGAGGGTCGCTATGACTGGGATGGTTTTGCCGAACCCATGCTCCACCCCTATGACCAGGACCCAGCCGAGGGCTGGCTCGGCACCGCCAACCAGCGCACGGTGCCGCGCGGCTATGGCATGCAACTGTCCAACTCCTGGTACTACCCGGAACGCGCCGAGCGCATCGCGCAACTGGCCGGCAGCGGCAAGCACGACAGCGCCAGCATGATCGCCATGCAATACGACCAGACCTCGCTGTTCGTCGCCAAGTTGCAAGCGATGTTCGCCGCGCCCGGCATGGCCGAAGCGCTCAAGCAGGCGATAGCTGCACTGCCCGCGGCGGAGCGCGCAAAGGCCGAGGAAGCTCAACGCCGCTTGATGGCGTTCGACGGCAAACTCGCAGCCGACTCGGCGGATGCCGCCCTATATGGCGCCTTCTTGCAGCAAAGCGCCCGACAGATCTTCCTCGACGAACTGGGGCCGGACACCCAGCCGGCCTGGCAGGCGTTGGTCGCAACGGCCAACACCTCCTATTCGGCCCAGGCCGATCACCTGCTCGGTCGCGACGACAGCCCGTTCTGGAACGATACCGGCACCCCTCAGCAGGAAGACAAACCGGCCATTCTGGCGCGCAGCCTGGCGGCGGCCGTGACCTTTGCCGAAGCCGAGCTGGGCCAGGAGCGTAGCGCCTGGCAATGGGGCAAACTGCACACCTACGAGTGGCGCAGCGAGAGCAGCCGACTTGCGCCGCACCTGAGTGCCAGTCAACGAGCCGGGATCAATTCGCTGAAAGATTACCTCGATCGCGGCCCCTACCCGGCGGGCGGCGACCACAGCACCCTCAATGTGTCGGCTTATCGGTGGGGGCAGGATTTCGATACCTGGCTGATCCCGGCCATGCGCATGGTGGTCGATTTCGGCCGCGAAGAACCGCTGATCGGGGTGAACAGCTCCGGCCAATCCGGTAACCCAGCCAGCGCACATTACGCCGACGGCATCGAAGCCTGGCGCAAGGGCCAGTACATGAGTTTCCCCTTCCAATCGAAGAACCTGGACAAAGCCTACGGCAGCAAGCGACTGCTGCTGACGCCGGGGAAATAACGACCGCTCGTCGGTAGACATGAACTAAATGCGCGAACGATTGCTCTCAGTTAGCGGACTTACTCCATAGATCATCACTTTTGGGCGCCTTCTCAGGCGCCCTTTCTTTTGCCGGCAATTCACGCTTGCCCTAACTCAGCACACTGCGGTCGAAAATAAAGGCAACGTTCGATCGGGCCTGATGCTCCAGCAAGTTCTGCGGGCGCCCCATCTTCGGGTAGTTCTTCTCGCCCGTTTCAATAATCCAGCCCTGTTGCTTCATACGCTCCAGCCGCCCGCGCAAGGTCGTATGCTGAACCGCCTGACCGAGGCACGCTTGAAAGGCGCCCAAGGCTTCGGTCACGGTAAAGCGCGGTGCCAGCAGATAGAGCGGCAACGAGGTATACACCGACTTGGCGCCCAGCCGTTCGAACGCCTGAGCGACCAACTGAGCGTGATCGAAGGGTAACGCCAAGCTCCCATCGAGCACGGCGCGCAATGCGACAAAACGCAAATCCTCGCCCTCCAGCGCGGTATCCGGCTGCAGCAAGACCAGATAGAAAGTGCTGATCGACCAGCCGCGCGGGTCACGCGAGCCGTTGCCCAGGGTAGCGACCTGCTCCAGATAGCGCGGTTCTACCCGCGCTTTGGAGGCCAACGCGCGGCAGGCCGCCGCCTCCAGACTGAGATCCTGGCAGCGGCCATTGACCAGCACGCCGGGCAATGCCCATTGCTGCTCGAAAGGTGCCTGAGCGCGGCGGATCAGCAACAGCTCCAATTCGGCCTGTTCATTCAATCGCAGTGCGACTATATCGACGCTGGCCAACACTTCCGCCGTACTCATCGAGCCTCCCGATAAATCATCCATTCCCCCACTGACGAATCGCCAAGCGTTAAAGATTAAGGCATTGCTTCCCAAACGACTGCGCAAAGCACAGAGCGGATACAAATAGCGCTTGACGACATATTACATCAGATGGAATATATCGCCACACACCACCGCATCTGGAGATGCAGTATGACAATCGCCAGTTTCGACATCGACGCGCAAAAG
>NZ_CAMPHN010000173.1 GCF_946885885.1 uncultured Pseudomonas sp. | reverse complement strand
GGATCATTCCGCCGAGCTCAAGCATCACGATTCGAAAATCGGCATCTGGCGCAGCGCCGAGGAGTTCTGCCAACTAGCCGCCGACTGCGGCTGGCAGGCGCATATCCAGCGCATGCCGCAGGGCTTCTACACGGCGCACTACCGCTATGACGCTTTGCTCGAGCGCGCGCGCCCATGACGGCCAAGTCCAGCTGCGATGAGCTGGCGCTGTTCGGCGGCCAGCCGCTGTTCGACCTGCCGCGCTCGACCTCGAGCCTGGTTCAGCCGGATTTCGAGCGTTTCCTTGAGTATTCGCGCACCTTTTACGAGGCGCACCAATTCACCAACAACGGGCCGCTGGTGCAGCAGTTGGAGCAGCGTCTGGCCGAGTTCCACCAGACCGCCCATTGCGTGACCTTCTGCAGCGGCTTCTGGGCGTTGGTGCTGGCGATCAAATGCCTGGCACTGCCGGGGCGCCGGGAAATCGTCATGCCTTCGCTGACCTACAGGCGCATGGCCGATGTGGCCGCCTGGGCCGACCTGGTGCCACGTTTCTGCGAGGTCGATCCGCAGACCCTGGCGCTGAGCGCCGAAACGGTGCGCCCGCATTTGAGCGAGCAGACCGCGCTGATCCTCGGCGTGCACCCGATCATGAATTGCTGCGACGCCGCCGGGTTGGAAGCGCTGGCCGAGGAAAGCGGCACCCCGCTGTTTATCGATGCCGTCGAGTCGGTCTATGAAAGCTACGCCGGGCGCAAAGTCGGCAGCTTCGGCCGCGCCGAATGCTTCTCCCTGCATGCGAGTAAACTGCTCAACGGTTTCGAGGGCGGCTATATCACCACCAACGACGCCGAGCTGGCGGCCAAGCTGGTGCGCATGCGCGGCTTCGGCTTCTACACCCCGGACAACGTCCAGGAACTGGGCATGAACGCCAAGCTCAACGAGGTGCACGCGGCCATGGCCCTGGCCGGCCTGGATGCGCTGGACGCCCAGGTGGCGCGCAACCGCGAGCGCTACCAGGCCTATCGCCGGGAACTGGCGGTCCTGCCGGGCGTGCGTCTGGTCGAGTTCGACGAGAGCGAGCGGAGCGGCTTCAAGAACATCCTTATCGAACTGCTCGACGACTGGCCGCTGCCGCGGGCGCAGACCCTGAGCCTGCTCAACGCCGAACGCATTCTCGCCCGCGCCTACTACGCGCCGGCGTTGCACCAGAAACCCACCGATTACCCGACAGTCGGCGGCTCGCTGCCGGTCACCGAGCGGCTCGCCGAGCGCTTTGTACTGCTGCCCTGCGGCCATTTCGTCGACGAGCAGGACATCCACGCCATTGTCGTCCTGCTGCGCTTCCTTCACGAACACGCCGCCGAACTGCGCCAGAGGGTCGCCGTATGAGCACCGTCGAACTTGCCATCCTCGGCGCCACCCCGGCGTTCGAGCAGCCGCTGCCGGTCGGCCAGCTGTATTTCCCCGAATGGTCGGCCTATGAAGAGGCCATGCGCGGCATCTTCGAGCGCCAGTACTACACCAACCAGGGGCCGTTGACCCAGCAACTGGAGCAGGTGCTGCAGGAACGACTGGGGGTGCGCCACGCCATTTGTGTCACCAACGCCACCATCGGCCTGTTGATGGCCGCCGATGCCCTGGGCCTGCGCGGCAAGGTGATCACCCCGGCGTTCTCCTTTATCGCCACGTCGCAGTCGCTGACCTGGGCGGGGCTGGAGCCGCTGTTCTGCGATGTCGATCCGCTGACTCATCAACTCGACCCGGCTCAAGTGGAACGCTTGCTCGAGGACGAGGCGGTCAGCGCCATATTGGCGGTCAACCTGTGGGGCGATGTCTGCGCCCATGACCGCTTACGTCAGCTCGCCGACAGGCGCGGCGTACCGCTGTATTACGACTCGGCCCATGCGTTCGGCTGCGCGGTGGCGGGCAAGGCGGTCGGCAACTTCGGCGCCATCGAGGTGTTTTCCTTCCATGCCACCAAGGTGTTGAGCGCCGCCGAAGGCGGTTGCGTGTGCACCGACGACGACGAACTGGCCGCGCGCCTGCGCAATATCCGCAGCAGTTACGGCGCCGGCCGCCCGGTGCATGTCAGCCGTACGGCCAACGGTCGCATGTCGGAGGCGCAGGCGGCCATCGCGTTGCTCAGCCTGGACAACTTCCCGCGCATCATCGAGCGCAATCAGGGCATTTTCGCCGCCTACCGCGATGCCTTGGCCGGTTTGCCGGGCTTGCGCCTGATCGAGCCGCAGGCGGTGAGCACGACCAACTATCAATATGTGGTCTGCGAGATCGACGCGGAACGCTTCGGCCTCAGTCGTGACGAGCTACAGGCGGTGTTACGTGCGGAAAACGTGCTGGCGCGGCGTTATTTCTATCCCGGTATCCACCGCTGCACGCCCTATGACGAGCGTTACCCCGAGGCGGCTGAGCGTCTGCCGGTGACCGAGTCCCTGTGCGCCAAGGTGCTGCAGCTGCCGATCGGCCAACCGATAGACGCGGCCGGCGCGCGGCGCATCGGCCAGATCGTCCGCGCCGCCCATGAGCAGGCCGTCAGCATTCGCCACAGCCTGGGAGGGCCGCGGTGAAGCTGGGCATCATGCAACCGTACTTTTTCCCGTACCTCGGGCATTTCGCGCTGATCGCCCATACCGAGCGCTGGGTGGTGTTCGATGTCAGTCAATACACGCCCAAGTCCTGGATGAGCCGCAACCGTGTGCTGCACCCGCAGGCCGGCTGGAACTACGTCAACGTACCCTTGGCCAATTCCTCTATCGCCATCACCACCCGCGAAGCCCGCGTGCAGGACATGCACAAAACCCGCGCCAGCGTGCTCGGCAAGCTGACCCATTACCGCCGCAAGGCGCCGTTCTACGAGCAGGTGGTGCAGCTGGTCAATCGCACTTTCGACGCGGTGGCCGGCGATTCATTGGTCGAACTCAACGTGCAGGGATTGGCGGCGGTCTGCGCCTATCTCGAGCTGCCGTTCGATTATGCGATCTGCTCGGAGCTGGACCTGGATCTGCAACACATCGACAGCCCCGGTGGCTGGGCACCGGCGATCAGTCGGCAACTGGGCGCCAGCTTCTACCTGAATCCGCCTGGCGGTCGCGGCCTGTTCGATCCGCAGGATTTTGCCCGTCACGGCATCCGACTGGCCTTTCTGCAGTTCGACGAGTTCCGTTACGACACCGGGCCCTATGCCTTCGAGCCGGGTCTGTCGGTGCTCGACGTATTGATGTGGAACAGCCCGCAGCAGGTGCGTCAGGTTTTGACCAGCCACGCCCATATTCTCGACGCTTGATATGAATCGCCGTGGCGCCGGCGCCACCCTTACAGATTCGCTAAGGACATCGCACGTGAGCAAGCAACCCCTCGTCAGCATCGTGATTCCCACCTTCAAGCCGCGGCACTTCGAGGCGGCGTTGCTCAGCGCGCTGGCCCAGAGTTACCAGACGCTGGAGATCCTGGTCAGCGACGACTGCCCGGACGAGGGCATCCAACAGATCCTCGAGCGTTACCGCGAGCACAGCCGCCATCCCATCCGGGTGATCCGCAACCAGCCGGGCCTGGGCGGTTTGATGAACTACACCCAGTGCGTGGTCGAGGCCGAGGGCGAGTTCGTCAAATTTCTCAACGACGACGACATCCTGCTCAACGACTGCATCGCGCGTATGGTCGAGGTGTTCGAGGCCAACCCCGATGTCAGCCTGGTCACCAGTCGGCGTCTGTTGATCGACGAATCCGGCCTGCCGCTGCCGGACGTGCCGGCGACCTGCTGCCCGTTCGACGGCGATAGCATCCTGCACGGCGACGACTTGATCGCCTACCTCGCCGATGCGCCGATGAACTTTATCGGCGAACCGAGCACGGTGATGTTCCGTCGCGCCCATCTGGCCGATATCAAACCGAACGTCTGCTGCCTGGATGGACAAACGGTACGCGCGATCAACGACCTGGCGATGTACGTCAATGTGCTGCGGCATGGCAGCCTGGCCTATCTGTGCGAACCCTTGTCATGCTTTCGCAAGCATGCCGAGCAGCGCCAGCAACAGGGCGACATGCTGCCGCTGTGGCAGAAGGGCGTGCAGGTATTCGCCGGGCAAATCCGCGCCATGGGCCTGTACAACCCACGCCCGGAGGCCCGGGTGCGCTGCCGCGAACTCGGCCGCGCGCCCGAGGAATGGCAGGATTTCCCGCTGCGTGAGCGCCTGGCCGAGGCCGCCAAACGCGCCGAAGCCCGCCAGACGGTCACCCGCATTGCGCCCGCGTCGGCCGGATTCGCGCCGCTGCGCGATGCCGGCGGAGTGCTGCAGGAACCGGCGCGCGACGGCATCCGCATGTGGCTGGATGCACGGATGCCCACTGCCGTTCAGGAACGCATGATCCATGATCATCTGCAGGCCAACGAAGGCGCGCCGACGTTCGGCATTCTGCTGCTCGACTTGCAGGACGAGGCCGACAAGGTCCGGGCAACGCTCGATAGTTTGGCCTCGCCGGAGCATCGCTACGCGCGTTTGCAGATAATGGTGCTCAGCACCGGCGAAGCGGCGGGGTTCAAGGTTGCCGATCCCCGCGTGCGCTGCCTGGGCGTGACCGCTGCCGGGCATGTCGAGGCGCTCAATCAACTGATCGCCCAGGCGGATTTCGATTGGACGATGCTGGCTCGGGCCGGCGACGAGTTCACCGCCAGCGGCTTGCTGATGATGGCCCTGGAGTTACTTCAGGCCGGCGACGATTGCCGGGCGGCCTATGGCGATGAATTGCTGCGCTCGGCCGATGGCCTGGGGCCGGCATTCCGTCCGGGTTTCAACCTGGACATGCTGTTGAGTTTCCCGGCGGGCATGGCGCGGCACTGGCTATTGCGTCGCGATGTCGTCATCGAAGCCGGTGGCTTCGCCGCCGAGTACACCGGGGCGCTGGAATTCGAGCTGATATTGCGTTTGATCGAGCAGGGCGGGCTGAGCGGTTTCGGCCATATCGACGAACCCCTGGTCATCACCGACGCACCAAGGCTCGAGGACCAACCGGCGGAGCGTGCGGCCATCCTGCGCCATCTGACCAGCCGCGGTTATCAGGCCGAGCTGACGCCGCATCTGCCGGGTCGCTACCGCATCCGCTACGGCCATCAGGCGCAGCCGCTGGTGTCCATCATCATTCCGACCAAGGATCAGCTGCCGATTCTGCAACGCTGCGTGGAAAGCCTGCTGGAGAAGACCCGCTACCCGCACTACGAACTGCTGATCGTCGACAACAACAGTGAAACCCCCGAAGCCCGCGAGTGGCTGGCCGGCATCGAAAGCCTGGGCGAGGCGCAGTTGCGCGTGCTGCGCTATCCATACCCGTTCAACTATTCGGCGATCAACAACATGGCCGTGGGTGAGGCGCGCGGCGAATACCTGGTATTGCTCAACAACGACACCGCGATCATCCGCGAGAACTGGCTGGACGAATTGCTCAACCATGCCCAGCGCCCCGAGGTCGGCATCGTCGGCGCCAAGCTGCTCTACCCGGACGGGCGCATCCAGCACGCTGGGGTATTGCTCGGTCTGCGCGGCCCGGCCGATCACCCCTTTATCGGCGAGCCGATGGATGTGCCCGGCTATATGCAGCGTTTGCAGGTCGATCAGAATTACAGCGCGGTGACCGCCGCCTGCCTGATGATCCGCAAATCCGTATACGAAGACGTCGGCGGCATGGACGAGGTGCAATTCAAGGTCTCCTACAACGATGTCGACCTCTGCCTGAAGGTCCGCGAAGCCGGCTACCTGTCGGTATGGACGCCCCACGCGGTGGTATTGCACGAAGGCAGCGTCAGCCAGACCAAGATCGACCCCAAGGCCGGGGAGGCCAAACGCAAACGCTTCCTCGGCGAGCAGGACGCCATGTACGACAAATGGTTGCCGCTGTTGGCGCGCGACCCGGCGTATAACCGCAACCTGTCGTTGAACGGCTGCGGCTTTGACCTGGAGCCCGACGTGCAGCTGACCTGGCGACCACTGACCTGGAAGCCGCTGCCAGTAGTGCTGGCGCATCCGGCCGATCCTTACGGCTGTGGCAACTACCGCGTCATTCAACCGTTCAAGGCGCAGCAGGAAGCCGGCCTGATCGAAGGCATGCTTTCGCCCGGCTTGTTGCACGTCGTCGACCTGGAGCGCTACGACCCCGATGTAATCGTGCTGCAGCGGCAGATCGGCGACGACCGTCTGGAGGCCATGCGGCGGATCAAGGCGTTCTCCCGTGCCTTCAAGGTCTACGAGCTGGACGACTACCTGCCCAACCTGCCGATCAAAAGTGTGCACCGCGAGGCGATGCCCAAGGACATCTTGCAGTCGCTGCGCAAAGGGTTCGGTTTCGTCGATCGCTTCGTGGTTTCGACGGAGCCCCTGGCCGAGGCCTTCGCCGGGCTGCACGCGGACATCCGGGTGATCGAAAACCGTTTGCCGGTGCACTGGTGGAAAGACCTGAGCGCCCAGCGTCGGCGCGGCAGCAAGGCGCGGGTCGGCTGGGCGGGTGGCATCGGCCATACCGGCGACCTGGAGCTGATCTCCGATGTGATCAAGGCCCTGGCGGGCGAGGTGGAGTGGGTGTTTTTCGGTCTGTGCCCGGAAAAAATCCGGCCATACGTTCATGAAGTGCACGTCGGCGTCGATATAGAGGCTTATCCGCAGGCCCTCGCCAGTCTCGATCTCGATCTGGCCCTGGCGCCGGTGGAGCAGAACCTGTTCAACGAATGCAAGAGCAACCTACGTCTGCTGGAATACGGCGCCTGTGGTTTCCCGGTGATCTGCAGCGACGTGCGTTGCTATCGCGATGCGCTACCGGTGACCCGGGTGAAGAACCGCTTCAAGGATTGGGTGGATGCGATTCGCATGCACATCAACGATCTGGACGCGGCGGCCAAGGCGGGCGACGAATTGCGCGCTCAGGTGCTGGATAAATGGATGTTGCAAGCGGGCAACGTCGAAGCCTGGCGTGCCGCCTGGTTGCCGGACTGATACCTGATACGGCCCGGCCTTGTTGCTGCCGGGCCTGAGTGAGCGGCAAGGCGGTGGAATGATCGCAAAATGCCTGTCGGAAACTCGGCATTTCGGTCTTTTTTTCGGCTTTTTAACGCTAAGTACTTGTCAGGGATGCAAAAAAAAACTTCAAGTAAATTCCTAAAGCTTCCTCTGGGAACGCCGATACAAAGTACGAATGCGAACTTAATGGGGCGTCTGAGCAAAAGCAGACCCAAAGCTCGCAGGCTCAGACAAACTCAGTAGCACGGTCCTTTGGAGGCAATTACCATGGCCCTTACAGTCAACACTAACGTAGCCTCGCTGAACACTCAGCGTAACCTGAACACCTCGTCCAAAGGCCTGGACACTTCCCTCCAGCGCCTGTCTACCGGTTTCCGCATCAACAGCGCCAAAGACGACGCCGCGGGCCTGCAGATCTCCAACCGTCTGACCAGTCAGATCAACGGTTTGAACGTAGCGGTACGTAACTCCAACGACGGTATCTCCCTGGCGCAGACCGCTGAAGGCGCACTGCAACAGTCCACCGGCATCCTCCAGCGTATCCGCGACCTGTCCCTGCAGTCCGCCAACGGCTCCAACGGCGCCACTGAACGTGCCGCCCTGCAGTCCGAAGTGTCCCAGCTGCAACAGGAACTGAACCGTATCGCCGAAACCACCAGCTTCGGTGGCCGCAAGATCCTCGACGGCTCCTTCGGCTCGCAGAGCTTCCAGGTCGGTGCCAACGCCTACGAAACCATCAACGTTTCCATCGGCGCCGCCACTTCCGACCGTATCGGTATCAACCGTTTCGACAGCTCGGGTGTCGCCGCTGCCGCCTCGGCTTCCGGCTTCAGCGATCTGACCGCTTCCGGTCAGGGCTATCAGGGTGCCAGCGGTACCATCACCGGCAAACTCGGCACTGCCGATTTCTCCTACTCCGGTGGTGCGAGCGCTCGCGATATCGCCCAGTCGGTCAACAGCAAGTCCGATACCACTGGCGTTACCGCCAATGCCCGTACCGTGGCCCAGCTGTCCGGCGTATCGAGCGGTACCACCTCGTTCACCCTGTACGGCTCGAACAATGCCAACGCCGACGCCGGCGTGACCATCTCCGCGAACATCACCGACGCCACCGATCTTTCGGCCCTGGCCGACGCGATCAACAAGGAAACCGGTTCCACCGGTGTCGCCGCACGCTCCCTGGGCGACACCATCGAACTGGTCAGCGAACGCGGCGATTCGATCATCATCGACGCCTTCCAGGACGGCGCCGCGGATGGCGCGACCCTACAGTCCTACGACTTCGAAGGCACTGAGGCCGGCGATGTCATCGGCGCTGCGGCGACCATCGCGGCAGCAGGCGGCGCCCGCGCAGACGGTGTGGTTCGGTTCGAAGCGGCCGACGCTTTCTCGTTGACCAACCTGGATGCCACTGTCGGCACCGATGGCTTCAGTGAGCTGAACTCGGTAGCGGATATCGATATCAGCACCGCCGAAGGCGCGCAGAACGCCCTGGGTGTGATCAACGGTGCGATCTCCAATATCGACAGCCAGCGTGCTCAGCTCGGTGCGGTGCAGAACCGCTTCGAGAACACCATCTCCAACCTGCAGAACATTGCAGAAAACGCCTCGGCTGCCCGCAGCCGGATCCGCGACACCGACTTCGCTGCGGAAACCTCGGAACTGACCAAAAATCAGATCCTGCAGCAAGCCGGCACCGCGATCCTGGCCCAGGCCAACCAGTTGCCGCAGGCTGTACTTAGCCTGCTCGGCTAAGGGCAAAAGCGCTAGACTGCGGGGAGAAGGGCTCAGCTCTTCTCCCCGTTCCCTCTTTGTGAGGAGAAATTTATGGACATCGGCTCGATACAAAAACCGCTTATTCAGGT
>NZ_CAMPHN010000172.1 GCF_946885885.1 uncultured Pseudomonas sp. | reverse complement strand
CAATATGGCCGCCAGGGCGGCATCCGGTAGCAGTACGATCTGAGCGGCGCTGGGCATCGGCAGTAGGATATAGCCCGATAGACTGATAACCCCCAGAGCCAACATGGCGCAGGCCTGGATATGCAGGAAGGCCTGGTAAATCATATGACGGGTTCTAATATCCATCCCTGAATCCTGTGATCTATAGGGGATGCCGCTTGAGGGTGCGACGGGTCATGGGGCCGCCTGCGGATCGTCGAGATCTTCGAGCAATACCGCGCCGTCTTCGTCACGGGTCACTCGGGTGATACCTGGATGTTCGGCTTCCAGGCGCAACAATTCGTGTTGCTGACGCTCGATAGCGTTTTGTTGCTGGCGCAGTTGTACGAGCAGCCGTTGATTTTCGTCGCGCAATAAATACATATCGATGGCGCCACGTACCGCAGTTTCGATCTCGAGGTCTTCCCAGGGTTTGGAGATGAAGCGGTAGATCTCCGCCTGGTTGATGGCTTGCATCATCGATTGCTGGTCGAAATGCCCGGTCAGCAGGATGCGCACGGCATTGGGTTGGCGCTGTTTGGCGAATTGTAGGTAAGTGATGCCATTTACATGCGGCATCTTCAAATCGGAAATGATCACGGCATAGGTGTGCGCGGTCAGCGCCTCCAGCGCTTCCTGCACATCGGTGAAGGCATGTACCTCCCAGTTATGCGGGCGGAGCATCCGTTGCAGGGTCTTGAGAATCTGCGGTTCATCGTCCAACAACTGAATCTTGATCATGGTGCTTTCTCCGTGGCGAGGGTGGCATCCTCGGCGGTGCGGACAAACAAGGTGTAATGACCATTTTCACTGGCTTCGAAGGCGATCAATTTATCGATGAGAAGGGCGTTCAGCGGTTTGCCCTCGTTGAGCAGGAGCATGCCGCTGTCGGCATACAGGTTGCGGGCGAGCACCATGCCCGGTTCCAGGCGCCGGGTATCCAGGGCGAGGATGCTCGGGTCGGCGAGGATTACGTCTGGCGCCAATTCTGTGCACAGTGAGATGAATTTCTCGCAGAGTTCCGGATCGTAGAGGCGACCGCTGTATTTGTTGATCAGCAGCAGCGCTTCGTCGCGGCTCAGTTTGCGTTCGAGAATGATCCCGCGTTGCAGTTCGATGAAGTCCACCGCCAGCTTCAGCAGGCGCGAACCGAAAGGCGTGGCTTCGCCCTTGAGACGATCGGGGAAGCCGCTGCCGTCCCAGCGTTCCTGATGGTGGCGGATCAGGCGCGCGGCATCCTGCAAGGGTTCCAGGGTCATCAGCAGGCTTTCGCCTTGCACCGGGTACTGCCGATGGCGTTCGCGCTCTTCCTTGTACAACAGATCGGAAGGGCGATTGAGCAACTGATCGTCCCAGGTCAGCTTGCCCACGTTATAGAGCGCGGCGGCCATGGTCAGGTCGCGGCTCGGGCCGGTGCCGAGGCTATGTTGCTCGGCGTAGGCGCGCACCAGGGCGATGACTTGGGTATTGGTCTGTTTGTCCCGGGGGATGCGTTGGTTGACCAGGCTGGAAAACACCTCGGTTGCCGTGACGTAGCTGCGCTTGAGCTCCTCGTAGGCCAGGTCGAGCATATCGGCGGTCTGCTCGAGTTCCGAAGTACGCGCCAGAACCCGTTGCTCGAGGGTGGCGTTGAGCTCCTGCAGGCGTTGGTTCTGTTCTTGCGCCAGGGCTTCCAGACGAATCCGTTCGCGTTCCGAGTGCTGGTAGGCGAGGGCCTGTTGAATGGTCAGGCGCAGTTCGTCATCGACCCAGGGTTTGCTGATGTAGCGGTATATCTGCCCCTGGTTGATGGCGCGGATGGTGGTGCTGATATCGGCATAGCCGGTAAGCAGGATGCGCATGGTCTTCGGCCATTGCTTCTGCACTTCGGCGAGTAGGGTGGCGCCGTCCATGCCGGGCATGCGGGCATCGGAAATCACCAGGTCGACCGGTTGTTTACGCAGTATTTCCAAGGCCTGCTCGCCGCCGTTAGCGATCTGCACGCTATAGGGCTGGCCCCTCAGCACACGGCGCAGGCTGCTGAGGATATTTTCTTCATCGTCCACCAAAAGCACGCTAGCGATGGCGGCAGTGCTCGATTCATTCATAGTGACCGGTGTCTTCCATGGTGAGTTGCTCGGCGGGTTGCAGAACTGGCAGCCAGACACGGAAGCGTGTGCCCTCGCCAGGCGTGCTGAATACTTCGATGCGGCCGTTGTGTTTACGGATGATGTTGTACGAAAGCGACAAGCCGAGGCCGGTGCCTTTGCCCACCGGTTTGGTGGTGAAGAAGGGTTCGTAGATGCGGTTGAGCAGGTGCGGTGCGATGCCTTGCCCGGTGTCCTCGACCTCGAGCCAGACCCAATCGCCTTCATGACCGCTGCGCAGGGTGATGCGGCCGAACTGTTCGATGGCATGGGCGGCGTTGATCAGCAGATTCATGACGACCTGGTTGATCTGCGACGGCATGCATTCCACTTCCGGCAACTCGCCATACTCCTTGATCACCTCGGCTTTGTACTTGAGTTCGTTATTGACCACGTTAAGCGTGGTGTCCAGGCCGCGGTGCAGATCGGCCTGGCGGAATTCGTCCTCCTCGATATGTGAGAAGTCCTTGAGCGACGTGATGATCTTCTTCACGCGCTCGATGCCGTCCTCGGATTCGCCGATCAGCGCTTCGACATCGCTGCGGATGTAGTCGTATTCCATGCTGCGTTTGAGTTGGCGCAGTTCGTCGAGGTCGGCGGCGCCATCCACGGCATCGATGATCCGCAACAGGTCGTGGACGTAACCGGCGAGCGTTTTCAGGTTGGAGAACACGTAGCCGATCGGGTTGTTGATTTCGTGGGCGACCCCCGCGGCGAGCTGGCCGATGGCGGCGAGTTTTTCCGATTGCAGGAGCTGGGCATTGGCTTTTTCCA
Source organism: uncultured Pseudomonas sp. (assembly GCF_946885885.1). Next base: position 6,045 of record NZ_CAMPHN010000172.1, on the reverse strand, counting down.
GCTTCTTGATCAACTGGTCCTGCTCGATTTGCTTGCCGCTCAGGGCATTGAGCGCTGCATCCAATTGCTCGTTGGAGCGCGCGAGTTCCGTGGTGTCGTATAGCAACAGACCGAAGTACGGTTGCTCGTCGAGGCCGCGGAACGGGAACAACAAGGTGCTTTGTAGCATCAGCGGTACCGCCTGCCCGGAAGCATTGAACGGCAGGTGAATGAGATAGGGGTTCTCCCGCCACTGGGTATTGACGTGTTCGCCATGGTCGCGCGTACGCGCGAGCATCTTGCTCAGATGCGGCGTGTCGGCTTCAGGAAAAACGCTGGTCAACGGCTGTTGATGCGCCTGCTGCAACGACTTGCCACTACACTGGCTGATAAAGCGGTTCCAATATTGAATGCGCAGGTCCGAGTCGAGAATGATTACGCCGATTTCAACGTGTTCAACTAGAGCGCTGGCCAAATCATTTTGGCGGCTGTCCATGGCTAGCTCCATGTGATGTATTGCCGTGAGGTTTGTTGTGAGGTGGTTCGCGTTTTATAACTGAGTATTGACTATGAGTTGGCGCCTGTATATTGGCGTTGCCGCCATTTGTTTTCTTTACTTTCACCCTGTTCATCGTTCAGGTTAGCCCATGGAACATGATTCAGCGGATGATTCGGTCATCCAATATCATTTCGAGTTTGCCGATGGTCGCAGCTGGCAGCATCGGGTCGATCTCGCCCTCGAATCCGCCGCCGAGCAGTCGCCCGAGACCTTGCCGGAGTGGACCCGCCTCGGCTCGCAGCAATGTGGCCATTGCCCGTTGCGCGAAGCCGATTCGCCCCATTGCCCATTCGCCGTTGCGCTGCTCGAGCCGGTCAAGGTGCTGGCGCAATTGCCATCCTACGAGGCCGTCGCGGTGCAGGTGCTGTGGCGCGGGCGGGACATTCGTCAGCGCACCACGCTGCAGCGTGCCTTTGGCTCCTTGCTCGGGGCCATAGGGGCGAGTTCGGGCTGCCCGCACACACGCCTGCTGAAGCCGATGGCGTGGTTCCACCTGCCGTTCAGCAGCAGCGACGAAAGCCTCTATCGGATATTCGGTACTTACTTGCTCGGCCAATACCTGCGTCAGCAGAGAGGGCTGGAGCCGGATTGGACGTTGAGCGAGCTGCGTGCGCTCTATCGCAACTTGCGCCAGGTCAATCAGGGGATGACCAAGCGCTTGCGGGGCGCGGCTCTGGAGGATTCCGGGCCGAACGGCATGATTCTGCTCGACTTGCTGGCCGCGGACACGCTGTATTCGCTCGATCAGTACGACGGCGAGCTGGACCGTTTCTTCGAGGCATTTTTTCACTAGGCGGGTGAGTGTCTGTAAGCTGCGTTTTTCTGCCGTTTCTTGTCGTGTCCAGTCGGCCTCATACTGCCTAAGGATTGTGAATGATCGAAGCCACCTGGATTGCCTTCGCTTTTGTCATGGGTTTGGGTGCTCGTTCTGTCGGTCTGCCGCCTTTGGTCGGTTATTTGGGCGCAGGCTTCGCCCTGGCCGGCTTTGGCGATCTGATCGGGATTGGGCCACGCGACAGCGCAGCTTTGGCGCATATCGCCCATCTAGGCGTGCTGCTGTTGCTGTTCACCGTGGGCTTGAAGTTGAAGCTGGGCAATCTGCTGCGCCGCGAGGTAATCGGCGGCGGTTTGCTGCATTTCGCCATTTCCAGTCTGGTTTTTCTCCCGGCGATTCTGTTGCTGCTCGATCTGCCCTGGCAGCAGGCGTTGCTGCTGGCCATCGCCTTGTCGTTCTCCAGCACCGTGCTGGCGGCCAAAGTGCTCGAGGGTAAGCGCGAACTGCGCGCGTTTCACGGACGGGTGGCGATAGGCGTGCTGATCATCCAGGATCTGATCGCCCTGGCGGTCATGAGCCTGGCGGCTGGCGAATTGCCTTCGCCCTGGGCTTTGACGCTATTCGCCTTGCCGTTGTTGCGTCCGCTGTTGTTCCGCCTGCTCGATGTCAGCGGCCATGAAGAGTTGATGGTGCTGTTGGGCCTGTTGTTGGCGCTGGTGGTCGGTGGCTACGGTTTCGAGCAGCTCGGTCTCAGCTCGGAACTGGGCGCTTTGGCGTTCGGCGCCATGCTGGCCGCGCATAAGCGAGCCACTGAGTTGTCCAATTCGCTGTGGAGCATCAAGGAAGTATTTCTGGTCGGATTCTTCCTGCAAATCGGCATTGGCGGGCTGCCGGATGCCCATGCTCTGGCGTTCGCCGGGGCGATGGCGCTGCTGCTGCCACTCAAAGGTCTGTTGTTTTTCTTCCTGTTCCTGCTGTTTCGCCTGCGCGCGCGCAGCGCCTTTCTCAGCAGCGTCAGCTTGACCAACTACAGCGAGTTCGGCCTGATCATGGCCAGTATCGTATTGCCACAATGGATGATTCCGCTGGCCATTACTGTGGCGCTCTCGTTCGTCATCTCGGCCCCTCTGAACCGGATCGCACACCCCTTGTACGAGCGCCTGGCCCGGCGGCTCATTCCCTTGGAGCGGGATATCCGCCACCCGGACGAGCAGCCGATATCCTTGGGCGATGCACGGGTCCTGGTCATGGGCATGGGGTGAACGGGTCGGGCGGCTTACGACCGCTTGCAAGAAGCAGGTCTCAAGGTCGTCGGCCTTGATTCGGACCCCGTGGTCATTGAGTTCAGCAAGCGGGCGGGACGTCGGGTGTTGTTCGCCGACGGCGAGGACCAGATGTTCTGGCAGCACCTGGACATGCCCATGGCTGAGGCGGTGATCCTGGCGCTCAACGATTCCGAGGCGAAAATAATCTCCACCCGTAAGCTGCGGGAACGGGGTTTCCACGGTTTGGTGGTTTCCCATGCGCTGTACGAGGACATCGCCAGACGCATTCAGGAAGCCGGTGTCGATCACACCTACCTGACCATGAGCGAAGCCGGCGCCGGGCTTGCCGAGCATGTCTGTCGGGATTTGCAGGCCAGGAACTAGCAACAAAATCGCGCCAGTAGCCCGATCTCGGCGCAATCCGGGATTCCGCGCCCCGGATTGCGCTGGCGCTGATTCGGGCTACGGGGGCTGCACCACCCATGGCTTCTTACGGGTGATGACGATAAAGGTCGTTATCGATCGTTGAGGGCGAATGCGGTAAGGCTAAAGGTGGGGATACCGCTGTCCTGCAGTTTTTGCGAGCCGCCCAATTCCGGCAGGTCGATGATCGCAGCGGCTTCATGGAGGCTGGCGCCCATGCGGCGAACCAGTTGCGCGGCCGCCAGCAGGGTTGCCCCGGTCGCGATCAAATCGTCGAATATCAGTACCTTATCGCCTTCGCAAAGGCTATCGGCTTGCACTTCGAGCACGGCTTTGCCGTTTACGGTCGAAAAATCTTCGCTGAGCACCGCGCCCGGCAGCTTGCCTTGCTTGCGGAACAGAATCAGCGGTTTGTTCAGCTCATAAGCGATGATCGAACCGACCAGAAAGCCGCGCGCCTCGATGATGCCGATATGGCTGAAGTCCGTCTCGACATAGCGTTGGATAAAGCTATCGGCGACCATGCGCAGCGCGCGCGGCGACTGCAGCAGGGGGCTGATGTCGCGGAAGGTCATGCCCGCTTCGGGGAAATCCGGTACCGCGCGAATCAGCGTCTTGATGCTGAATTCATCGAAAATCATCGTCTGGATCCTCGGTTAGCAGGCCAGCAAGGGCAGCGGATTCGCTCGGGGGTCATCCTTCGATATTGCCGCCTGCCAGGGCGCAAAGCTCGATGGGATCGAGAATATGCACTTCCTTGCCCTCGGCCTCGAGCAGCTTGTTCTGCTGGAAGCGGGTGAATACCCGTGACACGGTTTCCACCGCAAGGCCCAGGTAATTGCCGATTTCGTTGCGCGACATGGCCAGGCGGAACTGATTGGCGGAGAAACCACGGGCCCGGAAACGTGCCGACAGGTTGACCAGGAAGGTGGCGATACGTTCGTCCGCGGTTTTCTTCGACAGCAGCATCATCATTTGCTGATCGTCGCGAATCTCGCGGCTCATGATGCGCATCAGTTGGCGCCGCAACTGCGGCAGTTGCACCGAAAGGTCATCCAGGCGATCGAAGGGGATTTCGCAGACCGAGGTGGTTTCCAGGGCGATCGCGGAAACCGGATAGGCTTCGCTGTCCATGCCGGACAGGCCGACCAGCTCGCTGGGTAGATGGAAACCGGTGATCTGCTCTTCGCCGGTGTCGCTCAGACTGAAGGTTTTCAATGCCCCGGAGCGCACCGCGAACACCGAGGCGAAAGCATCGCCCTGACGGAACAGGTATTCGCCTTTTTTCAAGGGGCGGCCGCGTTTGACGATATCGTCCAGGGCGTCCATGTCTTCCATGTTCAACGACAGTGGCAGGCACAGGCCGGATAGGCTGCAGTCGTTGCAATGGATCTGGTGCGGGCTATGCACCTTGATGCTTTCGGACATCTTTCTGATTCCCGGAAATGAACTCTGACTGCTCGCTAGATTACAGCAGGGTAGTGGCCTCAGCCAGTCGAGGCTTGGGTTGGCTGGTTACCGATGGTTACCGCAAATAGCCGCAGATCGTTGTTCGAAAGCCTATTACCGTTAGGAGCACTGTCAAGTCTCTTCGTGCTGTTGGGCGACGCCAGGTACCTAGATTACGCGGGAAAAATGCCGGTCGTTCTGCTCGCTCAGGTAGCGGTCGAACAGCATGCACAGCGAGCGTACCAGCAGGCGGCCCGCGGGCTGCACGCTGATGCCCAGGTGGTCGAGGCGGATCAGGTCGTCCTGGGCCATTTGCTGCAGCTGTGGCCAGATATCGGCGAAGTAATCGTGGAAGACGATACCGTGGTCCTGCTCGATCTCGGCGAAATCCAGGCGGAAATTACACAGCAACTGTTGTATTACCGCTCGTCGCAGCAAGTCATCGGCGCTACAGCGCAGACCGCGCTCGGTCGCCAATTGTCGGGTATTCAGGGCTTGTTGGTACTGATTCAGGTCGCTGGCGTTTTGGCAGTAAAGGTCGCCGATCTGGCTGATCGCCGATACGCCGAGGCCGATCAGGTCGCAATGGCCGTGAGTGGTGTAGCCCTGAAAGTTGCGTTGCAGGCGGCCATCTTCCTGGGCGCTGGCCAGCTCGTCGTCGGGCAGCGCGAAGTGATCCATGCCGATATAGCGGTAACCGGCGGCGTTGAGTTGAGCGATGTTGTTTTGCAGGATCGTCAGTTTATCCGCGGCCCCGGGTAATTCGCGCTCGTCGATGCGGCGTTGGGCGATAAAACGTTCTGGAAGGTGCGCATAGTTGAACAGCGATAAACGGTCGGGCTGCAGGGCGATGATTTCGTCGAGGGTCAGGGCGAAACTGGCCGGGGTTTGTTTGGGCAGGCCGTAGATCAAGTCGATATTCACCGAGCGGAACTGCAGCGTGTGCGCGGCATCGACGATGGAACGGGTTTCTTCCAGGGTTTGCAGGCGATTGACCGCGCGCTGCACCGCTGGATCGAGGTCCTGCACGCCGATGCTGATGCGATTGAAGCCCAGTTCGCGGAGCAGGCCCATGGTCGACCAATCGGCTTCGCGCGGGTCTATTTCGATGCTGTAGTCGCCGGAATCGTCATTCAATAAGGGGAAGTTCTCGCGCAGTTTGCCCATCAACTGGCGCAGTTCGTCATGGCTGAGGAAGGTCGGCGTGCCGCCGCCCAAGTGCAGTTGTTCGACGGTCTGTCGTCGGTCGAGCTGGCGCCCGAGCATGGCCATTTCGTGCTCCAGCGCATGCAAATAAGGCTGGGCGCGCCCGCGATCCTTGGTGATTACTTTATTGCAGGCGCAGTAATAGCAGGCATGCGCGCAGAACGGGATATGCACATAAAGCGACAGCGGACGCAGCGTTTTGCGGCTGTCGCGCAATGCTTGCAGCAAATCTTGTGGGCCTATGCCCGGATGGAACTGCAGGGCGGTCGGGTAGGAGGTATAACGCGGGCCGACCTGATCGTAACGGCGGATCAGGTCGCTGTCCCAATGGGTGGCATCGAGCATGCGGGCTTTCCCGGTTTGGCTATCAATGCCGGGAGTCTAAGAGC
>NZ_CAMPHN010000171.1 GCF_946885885.1 uncultured Pseudomonas sp. | reverse complement strand
TACGGCACGGCCTTGTCCCTGGGCACCAGCGCCTTCACCGCCAGCGGCCTAGTCGGTGACGACCGCATCGACGACGTGACGCTGCTGCAGAATGGCAACACCACGGTCTCCGGCACCCAGGCCGCCGGCACTTACAGCGGTGCCAGCCACGGCATCCTGGCCAGCGCTGCCAGCGGCGCGGGGTTGGACAACTACAGCATCGCCTACGCCCCCGGCACTCTGACCATCGATCCGAAGGCGTTGAGCATTACCGCCAACGGTGACGGCAAGACCTACGATGCCCTGGGCTATGCGGGTGGCAACGGCGTCAGCTATCAGGGTTTCGTCAATAACGAGACGGCGGCGGATTTGGGGGGCTCATTGAGCTATGGCGGCACGGCGCAAGGCGCCCGGAATGTGGGTAGCTATACCATCACGCCCCAGGGCTATACCTCTGCAAACTACGTCATTGACTATGCCGCCGGGACTCTCGACATCGTCCCAGCCGCGATCACGGTTTCTGCTGGCGACGTCGTCAAATTTTTCGATGGCAACACTAGGGCCGCCAGCACAGCTATGGTCTTGGCGGGCAGCCTGAAAGGAGACGATAGCTTTACGGGCGGAAGTTTCGCCTTTGCTGACCCTGAAGTTGGCGCTCAGAAGACGGTGACTGTCGCCGGCACTACCGTCGACGATGGCAACGGCGGCAACAACTATGTTGTTTCCTATGCCGATAACACAATAAGCGCCATTCTCCCGGAGATGCCATCATCGATATTAGAAATGACATCTTCTGCAGGCGCCATTGCCGGAAAGCCGGGGCCGAGCATCGCCCTTGCCGGCGCTGAGGACACTATGAGCGGCGAGTTGCTTGCCGCTGGAGTACTGCAGGTCGATGCTGGCGGCATACGGCTGCCTCCAAACCTTGAAGACTACAATCCCAGCGCAACCCGGTCGCCTCGCTGAGCATGCGGCGACCGGAGGTCGGTCTTGCTTTTGCCTGTTGCTTGCTTCCGAACACTTAACCCGACAGCCTCGGGCGTTTCGTATATCAATAGCTGCCTGTTCAGGCCAGGCAGCAGTATCAGCCAGCTGCTAAGCCAACCCACCAACGCAACGCGAGAAACGCCAGCAGGCCCAAGGGGCCGAACATCAGGGTCAGGACATAGCAGGGCAGCAGAGCCCAATGGCTGATGCCGGCGATGGCGCCTTCGCTACGGATGTACAACCCCACCATCAGGTCGAATGCCAGGATATGCACCCAGGCAGCCAGCGCGGCTGTGGGTTGGCGCAGCAATGCCAGCACGCCGCCGAGGCTGAAGAAACCCGGTCTGCCGCTGCCGGGCTCGGGGCGTTGGCGCATGGCGGCGAGCAGGAGCCAGCTGTAAATCAGCCCGAGTAGCACCACCACAACGCCCAGTACCAGTTCATCGGTCAATTGCCAGAAGGGCAGGCAGACGAGCAGCAGCCAGCCGCCCAGGGCGATCAGCGTGGCCAGTTTGAATATGGGTTTCAAGGGTGGCATAGGGGCAGCTCGCGGAGATATCGAGTAGTGAAACTAGCCCAAGAACAGGCGTGACGCCGCTTCGAATCAGAATCTGAATACCCAGGCATCAGCCGGTGCTACGCCGGCCGATGCCTAGGAGCCTGTCCGAGAATGCGGATTTCTGTAGGTTGGGTCGGGCCGCGCAGGCTGAGCTGCGCGAAGCCCAACATGCCGACTTTGTTGGGCTTCGTTCCTCAGCACCAACCTACAATTTGCTGTCAGTTGCCGTTCTCGGACAGCCTCCTAGTGGGTCAGTGCTTTTTGCCCCAGAGCCTTTCCAGCCTTGCATCGCGGCCGCAGCCGTTGCGGTAGTAGGCGTAGCGCAGCGGGTTTCGTTGGTAGTAGTCCTGGTGGTAGTCCTCCGCCGGATAGAAAGTAGTCATCGGCAAAATCTCGGTGACGATGTTCCGCTTGAAGCGACCGGAGGCTTGTAGCGCGACTTTCGAGGCTTCGGCCTGGGCCTGTTCCTCGGCGTTGGCATAGAAGATCGCGCTGCGGTATTGCGAGCCGTGGTCGCAGAACTGGGCGTTGGCGGTAATGGGGTCGATCGTGGGCCAGTAGGCTTCCAGCAATTTGGCGTAGCTGGTTTTGCTGGCGTCATAGCGCACTTGCACCGCTTCGATATGCCCGGTCGTGCCGGCCGATACTTGCTCGTAGGTGGGGTTGTCGACGTTGCCGCCGATATAGCCGGAGGTGGTTTCGAGTACGCCGGGGACTTTGTCGAAATCCGATTCGGTGCACCAGAAGCAGCCACCGGCGAACACCGCGACTGCGCTATTCGCCGGCATTTCGCTGGTGCTGGCTGCGGTTTTCGGGGCTTGCGCCGAGCTCTGCCCGCAGGCGACCAGCAGCGAGGCGAGTAGCAGGGTGGCAGCGACTGCCGGCGCACGGGTGAACGATGGCATACGCATACTTAGCTCCTCAGTTCCGGCAGGCTTTCGCCTTCGACGATAAAGCGTAGCGCCAGGCCGTTGTTGCACCAGCGCTCGCCGCGCGGTTTCGGGCCGTCGTCGAACACATGGCCCTGGTGCCCGCCGCAGCGGGCGCAGTGGTACTCGGTGCGCGGGAAGAACAATTTGCGGTCGCTCTTGAGGCCGACATGGCCTTCGATCGGTTGGGTGAAGCTTGGCCAGCCGGTACCGCTTTCATACTTGTGTTGGCTGTCGAACAGCGGCAGGTAACAGGCGGCGCAGATGTAGGTGCCGCTGCGTTTCTCATGGTTCAAGGGGCTGCTGCCCGCGCGCTCGGTGTCTTCTTCGAACAGCACCGCATAGGCCTGCGGCGACAGCAGTTCGCGCCAGGCACTGTGCGGTTTGTCCAGTGGGGTAACGCGGGTTGCGTCGCTGATGGCCGCGGCCAGGCTCGAGGGTGCATGGCTGCCGAGCAACGGCAGGGCGGGAAGCAGGGCCAGGCCCCGGATAAAGTTACGTCGTTTCATCGCGATTCCCAGGTGGGGGGAGTGTGCTGAATAGACTGGGCGGTTGCCCGTTTGTTACAGGGGGCCTTCGGCGCCGATCGGGGCACTTAGAACAGGTTCGACAGCACTGGGGGAAAGGCTTGCGAGGCGTCGTCGGCAACGGTGCAGTTGCGGCCTGCGCCTTTGGCGCGATAGAGGCGTTGATCGGCCCGTTGCAGCCAGCTTTCCCAGTCTTCACCGGTGCGCAGAATGGCGCCGCCGATCGACATGGTTACCGGCCCGTCTGGGCCAAGCAGGTGCTGCGCGATCTGGTTGTGCAGATGCTTGGCCGCCGCCAGCAGGCCGGCTTTGTCGGTGTTCGGCAGGAGCATGAGAAATTCTTCGCCGCCGAAGCGGAACAGCCGATCCTCTTTGCGCGAGGACTTTTTGATCAGCTCGACGAAATCCGTCAACACCTGATCGCCGGCCTGATGGCCGAAGGTGTCGTTAATCCGTTTGAAATGATCCAGGTCCATCACCAGGATCGCGAACTTGCTGCCGTGCCGGCGATTCAGCGCTACGGCGATTCTCAGTTCTTCGTTCATCGCTCGGCGATTGCGTGCACCGGTCAACGGGTCCTGGATCGCAAGGATCTGCAACTGATCGCGCTGACGGCGGGTGCGGTAAGCGAAGATAAAGGCCAGCAGGCCGGCCACCGAGCTGGTGACCAGAAAAGAGGTCATCTGGTAGCTGCTTTCGAACACCGAGCCCGGTACCAGCAGGGCATGGCTCACCAGGGCCAGCAATACCAGTGCCGTGGCCAATACCGCTTTGCCGGGTGTCACCATGAAGAAGTTGAAGAGAATCAGCGGATACAGCCAGAACACCCCGTTGACCCCGAGGTTGGTCGCCACCAGGGTCCCTCCCATTGTGAGCACGGTGGCCAGATAGATGCCGGGCTTTTCCGTATCGCCGCTACGCCAGGCGTACATCACCGCGACCAAGGTCGAGAGCACGATCACGCAGTCGGCCAAGCCAACCAGATAGTTGCCCTCCAGCAGCCGGTAAATCGCGTAGGGCGAAATGCCCAGGACGCCGATCAGCCCCATCAAGGTGATGATGGACAGCTGGAAGTCGTTGCGCAGGCGCACGAGCATGCGTCGGATTAGCATCGCCATAGCGGATTCTGGTAATTGTTATGGGCTAAGGATGCCGAGCTTTGTCGACGCCTGGCAAGGGCAAAACTTGAGCAAAGTGCCAGTATTTGTGCCAAACGGCCGGTGAAGTGCTGGTTACTGACGAACTGTCGCCATGAAAGCCGCTTTCGGATTGCATCCGGGATTGAGATGCGCTTTTGTAGGGTGGATATAGCGAAGCTTTGTCCACCGCTCGTTGCCAATGGCGGACAAGCCTTCGGCATGTCCGCCCTACGATGGTGCTGTAGCCCGGATAAGCCCCAGCGCAATCCGGGAGCGGTATCCGCCGTTGGAACTTCCCCGGATTGCATCCGGGCTACCAAAGCTAATAGATCACTTCCAGCTGAGAATCGGCCAGCCGGCCTGTTCGGCGTGCCGGCGCAGTACCGGGTCCGGGTTGACGGCATAGGGTTGGCTGACCAGTTGCAGCAGCGGCAGGTCGTTGCGCGAGTCGGAGTAGAAGTAGGCGCCGTCGAGGTTTTCGCCTTGTTCTTCGAGCCAGGCCTGCAGGCGTATGACCTTGCCTTCGCGATAGGTCAGCACGCCCTGGGTGCGGCCGCTGTAGGTGCCGTGTTGCTCTTCGATATCGATGGCCAGCACATCCTCGACCTTCAGGCGTGCGGCGATGGCGCTGACCAGAAAGTGCGCAGAGGCGGAGATGATCAGAATGCGGTCGCCGGCGGCGCGGTGGGTGGCCAGGCAGCGGATGGCGTCGCTGTAGAACAGCGGCTCGATCACATCCTCGACATAGGGTTCGACGACGAAGGCGATTTCTTCGGCGCTGCGCCCGACCAGGGGCGAGAGGCTGAAGACCATGTAGTCCTCCATGGCCAGCTTGCCTTCGGCATAAAGCGCCATCAGTTCGCGGTCTTTCTCGATGAAGCTTTCGCCGTCGACCCAGCCGAGCTTAGCCATTTCGCTGCTCCACAGGCTGGCGCAGTCGCCATGGATCAGGGTTTCGTCCAGATCGAAAATCGCCAGGGCCATCAAGCCACCTCCCGGATCGCGGTGGCGTCGATGCTTAGCGCGATGCGCTGGCCGCTGCCGTGCATATCGGTCGCCGAGCGGTTCAGTACATCGACCAGCAACTCGACGCCGCGAGCCTCGACCCGGTAGCGGATAACGTTGCCGAGCAAGCTGTGGCTGCGGATCTGTCCCTCTATACCATTTGCGCCGCCTTCGCCGCCGAGCCGGATGGCCTCGGGGCGGATGGCGATGCGGCTGCCGATCGGCCGGCCGAGCAGGCGGCTGGCGGCCTCGGCGTCGAGCAGGTTGTAGTTGCCGATAAAACCGGCGGCGAAGGCGTCGACCGGCGCGGTGTAGAGGGTTTCGGCATCGCCGCTCTGGACGATTTTGCCGGCGTTCATCAGAAAGATCCGGTCGGACATCACCAGGGCTTCTTCCTGGTCGTGGGTGACGAAAATGGTGGTCAGACCGAGCTCCTGCTGGATCGCGCGGATCTGCTCGCGCAGGTGTTTACGAATCCGTGCATCCAGCGCCGACAGCGGCTCGTCGAGCAGCAGCAGGCGCGGGCGAGTGACCAGCGAGCGGGCCAGGGCCACGCGCTGGCATTGGCCGCCGGACAACTGATGCGGGTAGCGCGCGGCGAAGTCACCCAGCTCGACCATCGCCAGGGCTTCGCGCACGCGCTCGGCGCTTTCTTCCTTGGCCACCTTTTGCATGCGCAGGCCGAAGGCGACGTTTTGCTGCACGGTCATATTGGGGAACAGCGCGTAGCTCTGAAACACCATGCCGATGCCGCGCTTTTGCGGCGCTTGCGGCACCAGGTCTTCGCCATTCAGAAGAATCTGCCCGCCGCCCACCTCGGTGAGGCCGGCGATGCAGCGCAGCAGGGTGGATTTACCGCAGCCCGAGGGGCCGAGCAGGGTGACGAACTCGCCCTTGCCGATCTCGCAGTGGATATCGCTGAAGATCGGCGTGGTGCCGTAGCTTTTGTGCAGGCCGCGGATGCTCAGATAACTCATGACTTGTCCTTGTTCAGGCGGTTGGCGGCCCAGGTGAAGACCAGCACGAAGAAGAAATAGGAAATCACCAGGGCGCTATTGAAGTGGCCGCTGCTGTTTTTCATATTGTTGAGGTAGACCTGCAGCGTTTCGTAGCGGGTGCCGACCAGCATATTGGCGAACACGAACTCGCCGAACAGAAAGCTGAAGGAGAGGAACAGCGAGACCATCAGGCCCTTGCGCAGGTTCGGCAGCACCACCAGAAACGCAGCCTTCCAGGTGCTGGCGCCGAGCAGGTGAGCGGCGTCCATCAGATCCGGCAGGTTGATCGCCTGCAGGTTGTTGGTGATGGCGCGGTACATAAAGGGCAGGGCGATGGTGAAGTAGCAGCCGATCAGAATCCACGGTGTGCCGGTCATCGCCAGCGGCCCTGAGCCGTACAGCTGCAACAGGCCCACCGACGACACCACCGGCGGCACGGCGAACGGCAGCAGAATCAGGATGTTCATTAGCCCGTCGAGCTTGGGGAAGTGGTAATGCACGACGAACAGCAGCGGCAGGATCAACACCACCGACAGCGCCAGGGCGCCGAAACAGACCAGCAGCGACTGACCGAAGGCATTCAGGAAGCGTTGATCACTCCACAGCGCCAGGTACCACTTGAAGGTCAGGCCGTCCGGCAGGATGCTTGCCGACCAACTGGTGGACAACGAATAGAGCAGGGTGCCGGCCAGCGGCGTCAGCAGGATCAGAAACAGCAGCCAGACCACCAAACGGTGGTAGAGCGCCGCTGGTGCGCGGTCAGCGAGAGACATGCTGGCTCCTTTTCAGCAGCAGTTGATGGGCCACGGTGATCACCGCCATCAGACCGACCAGGATCATCGCCAGGGCGCTGGCCAGGTTAGGGTCGAGGGAAATATCGCCGGAAACCAGGCCGGCGATGCGGATCGGCATCACGTTGAAGTTGCCGGTGGTCAGGTAGTACACAGTGGCGTAGGCGCCGAGGGCGTTGGCCAGCAGGATGACGAAGGTGCCGAGCAGCGCCGGGGTCAGCACCGGCAGGCCGATATGCCGCCAGAAGTCCCAGGTATTGGCGCCGAGCAGCGCGGCGGACTCGCGCCAATCCTCGCGCAGGGCATCGAAGGCCGGGTAGAGCAGCAGCACGCCGAGGGGGATCTGGAAGTAGGTGTAGAGCACGATCAGGCCGTTTTTCGAGTAGAGGTTGAAGCTCTCGATCAGGCCGATCTTGATCAGCAGCAAGGTCAGCGCGCCGTTGAAACCGAGCAGGATGATAAAGGCGAAGGCCAGCGGCACCCCGGCGAAGTTGCTGGTCATGTTGGAGAAGGCCATGACGAAATCGCGCAGTTTGGAATCGACCTGGTGCAGCGAGTAGCTGCCGAGAATCGCGATGGCCATGCCGAACAGGCTCGACCAGAAGGCAATCTGCAGGCTGTGTTTGATCGCCTGCAGGTAGAACTTGGAGCCGAATATCTTGGCGAAATTGGCCAGGCCCCAACCCTCGGCGCTGTTCAGGCTGTTGATCGCCACCCAGACCAACGGCGCGATCTGAAAGGTGATAAAGAAGATCGCGAACGGCAGCAGGCACAACGCCGCCAGCCATTTGCCCTTGAGTTGCGGCGACAGCCGCGTGCGTGGCGCGGCGATCGATTGCGCGTCACTGGGTAGCTTGGCGCTTTGTTCGAGTGGCGCGCTCATTTCAGTAATTCTCTGCAAACGGGTTTGTCGTGGGCCACGCCGAGCAGCTCGCAGACGGTGCCGCACAGCTCGGTCTGCTTCGGTTGGGCGTCGCCGCTCAGGCTGAACGCCGAACCCAGCACGAACAGCGGCACTTCGCGTTCCTCTTGCAGCAGGCCGTTGTGCGAGCGATCGTTGTTCATGCCGTGGTCAGCGGTGACCAGCACCTGGTAGCCGGCATCCAGCCAGCCTTGCAGGTAGTCGGCGAGCAGCACGTCGGCACCGCGCGCGCTGTTGCGATATTGCGCGCTGTCGAGGCCGTGCTTGTGGCCGGCGTCGTCGATGTTCATCGGGTGTACCAAGAGGAAATTCGGGTTATGGCGCAGACGCAGGCTTTCCGCGTCGGCGAACAGGTGGGAGTCGGGGTAGTGATCGACGTAGTAGAAGTGCCCATGCTGGATCGGCAATTCGAGGTCATCGGTATGGCGGTCGCGGGCCGCAACGAAAGGCGCACGGTTATACAACTCGCTGACCCAGTGATAGGCCGCAGCCGCGGTGCTCAAGTCGGCAGCGCGGGCGTAGTGAAAGATGCTGCGCTGGTTGGACAGGCGCACCACCTGGTTATGCACCACACCGCTGTCGATAGGCCGGGTGCCGGTGAGGATGCATTCGTACAGCGGGCGCGACAGCGACGGCAGCTCGCAGTCGAGCTTGTACAAGGCCGCGCGCTCGGCGCCGCAGTAAGCCTGCAAATGCCCCAGCGCATGCCGGGCCACCTCGTAGTTCAGGCCGTCGAGAATGACGAGGATGACGTTGCACGCCATGGGTTGTCCTGTGATCGTTAAGTGAGTCGTAGCCTGGGTTGAGCGCCGCGATACCCGGCAGGTGTCCCGGGTGTCGCTACGCTCGACCCGAGCTACAGCACCGCATTCCTAAGGGCGTAGCCTGGGTTGAGCGAAGCGATACCCAGGGCAGTTTCCCCGGGTGTCGCTGCGCTCGACCCGAGCTACAGCAGCGCATTCCTAAGGGCCGTAGCCTGGGTTGAGCGAAGCGATACCCAGGGCAGTTTCCCGGGTATCGCTGCGCTCGACCCGAGCTCCAGCACCGCATTCCTTGAGGCCGTAGCCTGGGTTGAGCGAAGCGATACCCAGGGCAGGTTTCCCCGGGTGTCGCTGCGCTCGACCCGAGCTACAGCACCGCATTCCTAAGGGCGTAGCCTGGGTTGAGCGA
>NZ_CAMPHN010000170.1 GCF_946885885.1 uncultured Pseudomonas sp. | reverse complement strand
TCCACCCTACGAATCTGAATCAAAAGCATCGCCAGCAAGCTGGCTCCTACAGGTTTGGTTCTGTAGGAGCGGCCTTGGCCGCGACGACATATTGCCAGGTAGAACGCGGCCTCAACCCGCCAACCGCGCCAGTTGGGTAGGGTGGATGACGCCTTTTTCATCCACCATCATGGCGCGCTACTGGTGGATGGATAAAGCGCCATCCACCCTACGAATCTGAATCAAAAGCATCGCCAGCAAGCTGGCTCCTACAGGTTCGGTTCTGTAGGAGCGGCCTTGGCCGCGATCACTGTTGCCATGCTAGCGCAGCCTCAACCTGGCAACCGCTCCAGGGAAAAGGCCAGGTTGTCATGGGCCTGACGCTCGAGCTTCTGCCGCAACGCCGCTGTGCTGTAGATGGGGCGGCGCGCGATGAATTCTTCGAGCACCGCGCGGCGTTTTTGCCGGAAGAATATCTCGGGCACCCAGCTGTATTCCTCGGCGATCTGCCGCTCGTACTCGACAAAACGCGCTCGCGGGCTGCCGAGAATGGCCAGGTCGACGTCGACCAGCAGTTGTTGGTCGCGGCCCTGGGGCAATACCGCGTGACGGGTCGCCATGATCAGTTGCACCACCCGCTCGATACACGCCTGGGCGACGCCGGCTTCAGCCAACGAGTGCGCCGCCCAATCGGCGCTCTTCTGTTCGTTGTCGCCGGCCTTGACGTCGTAAACCGCATCGTGGAACCAGAGCGCGATCTCGACTTCGCCGGGCTGCTCGGCCAGCTCCAGGTGCTCCTGCAGCATGGCCAGACATTCCACGAGGTGTTGCAGGCTATGGTATTTACGCTGCGGCTCCTGATACGCGCTCAACAGTTGTTGCATCGGCGCCGCGCCATCGCCTGTTGCGCCCAGCGTTTGCCAGCACCTGCTCCAGGATTTGCGCAGCAGCGCCAAGCTGCTTGGGCTCAGCTCGCTCATGGAACGGACGACTCCGGCTGGTTCAGCGATGCATGCTCGGCCAGTTCCGCTTCGATAAAGGCCGCGATCATCGCGCGATAGACCTGTTCGGTTACCGCCGGGTTGGCCCCGCATTGCTCCGATAGCGCACGCACCTTGACGATTACCTGTTCCACGCGCTGCGGCGCTCTGACGTCGTCGGTGGTCTTCTTGAAACCGGCCGCCTGGGCGACGAAACGCCCGCGTTCGGCCAGCAGGCCGACGAGCGCGCGATCGATACGGTCGATATTCGCGCGTACCTCGTCGAGCGAGTTGCAGCGAATGTCGTTCATCTCAGGCCTCCTCATCTGGAATCAGCGCCAGAAGATCGGTCACGCCGATATCCACACCGGCTTGAAACAGCAGGGTGCTGACCTGGCCGCGATGATGGGTTTGATGGTTGAAAAAATGCATCACCAGACTGGAGAACCGCTTCGTCATGGCCACCCCTTTGACATTCCGGTAACGCAGGGTTTCCAGCAGGTCGGCCTCGGTCAACTGTGCGGCCCATTGTTTGATCGTCTGATCGAGCATCTGGCGCTGGCTGAACAGCGCTTCGATATCTGCGAACAGCACTGCATCGAGTGCCGGCGGTGCGGGTAGTCGACGGATCGGGTCGAGGGAACTGTGCCCGGCCGGGTGCGTGGCGAAACGCTGCAGCCAGATGGTGTCGCCAACCACAAGGTGGTTGAGAGTGCCGATGATCGAGCCGAAAAACGCCTGGCGTTCGGCCGCGAGCGCTTCCGTCGGCAAGGTGCGGGCCGCTGCATACAGTTTGTCGTTCATCCACTCGTTGTAATGCGCCATCAAGGCGATATGGCTGCATGTGCTCATGCCCTATTCATCCTGAATTGCCTGTTAGCGGCTGGCCGAAGCCAGCGCCGCGCCGAAGCCGACAAAAGTAACGCCCGCGGTTCTATTGACGATGCGTCCACCACGGGGCGAGGTCAGCCAGGACTTCGCCCGCTGCGCGAATACCGCATAGACACAGTGGATGCATACGACCAACGTGCTGTACGTCAGCACCAGAGTGGCGAACTGCAGCGCATAGTCGCGTGCCGGGTCGATGAATTGCGGAAAAATCGACAGAAAGAAAAACACCGCCTTGGGGTTGGTCAGCTGCAGCGACAGCCCCTCGACGAAGCGCCTGGGAAAGTTCGCGCTGTGCACCGTTTGCGTGGAGAAATCGAACGGTGGCGCCCGCCACAGGCGGATGCCCAGGTAAACCAGATAGGCCGCGCCGATAAACTTGAGCAGGGTGAAGGCCTGCGCCGAGGTCGCAAGCAACACGCCCAAACTGGTGGCCGAAATCGCCGCGACCACCAGGGCGCCGAAGGCGATGCCGAGAATCCCGCCGAAAGTACCGCGCAAGCCATAGCGCAGTGCATTGCTCAGGGTCATCACCACGCCGGGACCGGGGCTGGCCACGGTGGCGGCGGCCATCAGCAGAAAGAGCAGATAGAGTTGCATCGTTGACTCCTTATCACTGGCGCTGGGCTTGATTGCCGCTTGCGGGGGTATCTCTGGCTCAATGGCTCCTTAGGTTACAGGCCGCCGCAGCGCTAATAGTGCTGCGCCGAATGAAATAAATACCGCACCTATCGCGCGGTTCAACCATTTGGCGACAGCAGCCCGCAACAGCAAATTTCTGGCCCGTGCGGCAACCATCGCATAAGCAATCAAGGTGGCGAAAGACAGTGCCATAAAAATACCCGTGAGCACGAAAAACTGCGTCGACAAGGGTTCGTTGACATCGATGAACTGGGGGAACAGCGCGGTAAAGAACAGGATGGGTTTAGGGTTGAGCACGGCCATAAGAAAGGCTTCGCGATATAGCGCCAAAGGGGCGGGGCGCGGATTGCCTGACGGCTGTTCCACGGCATCCTTCAGCGCGGAGCTGCGGCCGAGCAGGTGACGAATGCCGATATAGAACAGATACAACGCGCCAAGGATTTTCACCGCAGCGAACAATACCGCCGAGGACAGCAGCAATAGCCCCAAACCCAACATCGCCGCAGCGGACAGGCAGAACAGCCCACTGATATTGCCCAGCGAGGACCAAATGACCGCACGCAGCCCTAAGGCAGCTCCATTGCGTAACGCCAGCAAGATAGCGGGGCCAGGGCTAAGAATGGCGATACCGGCAACAGCGGAAAAGCTTAAAAGGGTGTGAGTATCCATGCTCGAGTTATCCCTGTGCGACAGTTCGATTGATCAGATACAGCCTCAAGTACAGACCGGCCAATAGCGCTTCGGTGACGACGGCAAGCAGTATGCCGACGCCTGCGAAGCCTCTGATCAACTCGGCGGTACCGAGCACCACCAGCGCGAGCATGGCGACCGTCAGACCGATGCACAAGGCTTGCCGGGACGCCGAGTGCGGCGCATCGCGTCCTACCCAGGCCACCACGGCGATCCCCAGAAACAGCATTGCCGCTCTACGGGCAATAAAGAATGCGGATTGATTTTCCTCTACCGCAAATAGGGTAAAAGCTATCTCGGGCACGAATAACAGAACGATAAACAGCAGGCTGGCAATAAATGCGGTAAGTGAACTTACCAATCGGAAGCTGAGCATAGGTTCGCTATTCGACCTCGTTATAAAGAGATGGGGACGCGATCACGTACGCGCTGATGAGACCAGTTTCAGCCCGAGAGCCAACATGACGCCACCAGCGGCTCGATCGATCCACGCCTGATAACGCAAGTAGGCATGGCGTGGACGTTGCGCGGATAGCGCAACCGCCACCAGCGCATACCAGCCCGATTCTATGGCGAAGACCAACGCGATTACGCCGAGGTCGAAGGCCAGGGTGGGGGCTGTTGGGAGAAAGGCGGCGAATACGCTGGCGTAAACGATGGCCGTCTTCGGGTTGCTGATTTGAGTGGTCAGGCCCAGGCTGAAAGAACGAGCTGCCGAACGATTGCAGGAGCCTGGTTCGGCCGAGAGGTGCCCGTGGGTTTTGCCGGCACCGCGCCAGATGCGTATACCCAGGTAGGCGAGGTATAGGCCGCCGGCTACTTTGAGCACCAGGTACAGGGAGGGAACCCCCAGCAGCAGACCTTGCAGACCCAACAACGCGAAACCGGCAAACAAGAGGGCGCCGATCCCCATGCCCAGGGCTGCGAATAGCCCGTCGGCGCGCGATGAGGCTATGGACATGCGCGCGACCATCACGAAGCTAGGCCCAGGGCTTGCCGCGCCAAGCGCGAGTGCCGTGGCAATGCCGAAGATGGCTGCCAATTCCTGCATATTGCTGCTCCTTTGCTTGTCCCTTATCGCCCCGGTTGCCACTCCGGATAGGCTGTAACGCCCTCGTGCTCAAGCCAGGGCACGTCATGGGACGTCCAGATATGTTGCTGAGGTCGCACGCCCGGGTCTTCATCGAGGGTGGCGACGCGCACTATGACGTGGGCTTGCTGCGGGCGTTCGGCGATCAGTTGCGAACCGCATACCGAACAGAAGTGGCGCAATTTGCCTGGCGAGGATTCGAAGGTCGACAGGCGCTCCTGGCCTTTGATCCAGCGAAAGTGCTCGCGCTTGACCCCGGCGGTGGTGGCGAACGCCGCGGCATGGGCTTTTCTGCAACTGCGACAGTGACAATGGCTGATGGGCATATCCAGGCCCTCGATGGCGTACTCGATGGCGCCACATAAACAACTCCCTTTCATTGCTCTTCCTTGGTCTCTGTCGTTATGCCTCGTCTCACCGTGCGGCGTTGCCCGAGAGGCGGGGCGGGATGACTGCGGTGTTATGGCCGCACTCTACCGCTGCCGGCAAGTTGTGGAAACCCCCGCAATCCTTCGCTCGAGAGGCAGTCCAGTAGGGCTGCCGCCGCTCAGAGGGCCGCCGCTTGCGCGCTCGGCACGAAGCGCAGGCGAAAGGTCACCGGCACTTCGCTGGCGATGCTCTTCAACCCCGCCAGCTCCATCAGTTTGAGCAGGCCGTTCTGCATGCCGAACTCATGGGCGCTGATGATCAACGGCTGCGAGGTGGATACCTCGACCACGTCCGGGCGCAATTGCAGCACATAGAGTTCGGCGCGCACGACTCTGTTCTGCCCGTGCAGATCCAGGCGCACGTTCATCGAGCGGGTGAAGCTTTCGCCGACCTTCAATTGTTCGAGCAATTTAGCGGGCAAGCTCAGGCTGGCGATGGCTTCGGGATATTGGGCGACTTCGAACAGATGCTTGCGAATACGCGCGTTGCGTTTGTCGATATTCGATTCGACGCTGGCCAGACCAACGCGCAGCCAGGCCTTGCCGTCCTCGTCGACCGCGCCGCTAAGTTCGCTGAAGCCGTGGTGGTCGCTGATGCTGGCGTCTTTGGTGGTGATAAAACCGAGGAACGAATGTTGCGGGTCGAGCGTCCAGCTCTGGGCCGGGGCCATGGAGCTGACAAGAAGTAGAAGCAAGGCGAGATAGCGCATGGAGTTCTCCTGCGGCTTGTTATTGTTTGGCTTGGTCCCGGGCTGCAGTGGCTACGCCCTTGACTGCGCCATTACTTTGCGAGCAGTCGGCAGCGAGGAAAATGCGACCAAAGTTGGCGGGGCCAGCCGCGGTTCGCGGCGAAGCCTGTTTAACCCAGTTGCACACAGAGCCCCCGGTAGCGAACCGGTCCGTTGGGCCGATCGAGTGCGGCGGACTGCACTTCTTCGGTGACGATCAGCGAGTGTGCGCCTTTGATCAACAGCCATTGCTGTTCGGTCAGGGGACGTTGCTGTTTGGCATCGTTGCCGATTGTGCCCAGCGAATGGATCTTTCCGGTTTCGGCGGAGACCGCCCAAAGATGCAAGGTCTTGTCGCTGGCCAGAGGTGGCGTTTTGACCAGTTCCAGGGTCAGCTCCCAGGGCGCCTTGCGGGCGCTGGCGACGATGCTCGCGACGGACTCGTCGCCGGCCATCACGGCCAGATAGTCCGCTGGCCGTACCTCCGGCGTCTGCAACAGGATCACCGCCATCACCAGTACCGCTGCGCTGGTGATGGCGCTGAGACCACGCCACAACGCCAGGCTGCTCAGCCACGGAGATTTTCGCGCGCGGCGCGGCGTTGTATGGCCGAGACGTTCGGCCAAGGCGATCCAGACCGCGCGCGGCGGTGTAAGCGGTGGCACGCCATCGGTCAGCGGTTGCAAGCGCTGCTGCCAATCGAGGACCTGGGCTTGCAAGCCGGCATCGGCATTCAGCAGACGCTGGAAGCGCCGCCGCACCGCGGCGCTCATGGTGCCGAGTACGTACTCCCGGGCGAGACGCTCCTGCACCTGGGCATCCCGATATCTCATTGATCCAGGCATTGTTTGAGTTTCTCCAGGCCGCGACGCACCCACACCTTGACGGTTCCCAGCGGGGTTTCGAGTGTGTCGGCGAGTTGCTGATAGGTCACGCCATCCCAATAAATCATCGCGATGCATTGCCGGTGCCGATCGCGCAATTGCCCCATGCAGATGCCCAAACGCCCGGCCGCATTGCAATGCAGGGTCTCGCTCTCCGGATCGCTGCCCGGATCGGCGAACTCCAGCTCGGCGTAATCCGCATCCCGGTCGAGCAGGCGCTCATGGCGACCCTGGGCGGCCAGCATATCCAGTGCCTGATTGCGCAGAATGGCGGTCATCCAGGTCATCGGGTTGCCCAGATCGGGCCGATAACTGCCGGCCCGGTACCAGATTTTGCTGAATGCCTCCTGCAGCGCATCGTCCGCCTGCGACCGCTGTTTGAGCAGGCGCATGGCGATGCCGTACAGCTTGGGCGAGACCAGCTCATAGAGGCGAGCGAAGGCGCCGCGGTCTCCCAGGGCGCAACGACTCAACAGGTCACTCAATGGCTCGTTCATGCAATCCCTTGGGTAGCGAGGCGGGTATCAATTATCGGCAAGCTGTTGTTGTGCGGCGATGGCCTGCTTCAGTTCGCTGTATTCTTCGCAACCGAAGGTGCAGGCCTGGTCCAGTACCGCGAGGCGCTCCTGGGCTTTTTCCAGCTTGCCGGTTTCCAGATACAGGTGGCCGAGGTAGTTGTTGGCGCCGCGATGCTCGGGCTGTAAGGCCAACGCCTTTTGGTAGTAACTCAGGGCCAGGTCGTAGCGTTTCAGCTTGCGATTACTGTAGCCCAGCAGATTCTGCACATCGGCGTTGTTCGGGTCCTTGGCTGCTTCGGTCTTGAGTAGGGCGATGGCCTTTTCGTATTCCCATTTGTCGATGGCCTGGCGCGCCGCGCCTATCCCCGAGGTTTCGACCGCCTTGGCGGGTTTGGCCGGGGCCGAATAGTCGGCGGCGGACAGCGCGCCGGCAAATGCGAAAACCACGACGCCGATCAGGCTCTTGAACTGCTGGGTTGTGCTGGACATGGATACCTTCCTTCAGTGGGTTTGAGTAACGACACTGATAGATACGGTGGGGAAGGATCTTTGGTTACACCGACTGAAAATTAATATTTGGACATACAGCGCCGTCGTGTGAGGGCGTCGCCCGACCGCCACGGGCCGGCTTCAGGCGAAGGCCTGGGCCAGCGAGCCGGCCAGGAAGCAAAGCAAGCCTATCGCCGATCCCGCGGCGGGAATACGAAACCAGTATTTCCTCGATAGCAGCAGGTAAACCAAGGCGATCAGGGGTGAAACCGTCAGCAGGAAGATCGAGCTTTGCAAAAAGGCGATATGCAGAACGGCCAGGTAGAGAAGGGTAATGGCGAAAAACAGCACACCGACGCCGTGACTGATATTGAACCCAATCCATGCGCGCCACATGTCGGTTTCCTTGGTCAACGCGAGCGTGGACTCCTTCATCAATCCCATGACGCCGGATTTATAAGGGATCAAGCGTTTGGGATTGCGGATGTCGGCAATCGTATAGGCCGTGTGCAATAAGCCCAGGATCAGAAAGGGAATGCAGCCGGCGATGTACAGAGATTGGGTGAGCACGGGCAACTCCTTAATAGATACGATCTTTGATCTGCTCAGTCAGAGTAGCCGCCCCGCGCTGCATCATTCGATGAATTTACCCAGGTGACGCTCCAGCATGCGGTGTCGATGGTTGAAGAACGCCCGAACGATTCGGTAGGACAACCAGCCGCCGATCCTGGGTTCGAAGGTCAATTCGTCGGTCAGCACGCAGCCGCTTCCTCTGAGTGTCAGGTGGCGCACATGCCGCCAACTGCGCATGCTGCCCATGGGCGACTGCTCGACGAAGCCCACGCCCTCTTCGAGGCTTAGCAGGGTGAGGTCCGAATAGTCGAAGGGAATCAGACCAAATAGGCGGATCCAGCTGCGAAACATCGGCTTGCCGGGCTGGAACCCGACCGAGCGGAGGTTTTCGACACCGCGGGGCACTGACATTTGCAGATAAGGTGCCATTTCTTTGGAAATACCGTCGAACGACGTCATCCACTGCCAGACAGTAGACGGCGATGCTGCAATGTGCGTCGTGAATTTCAGGGTGTACTGCATGGGCTGCGTCTTCATCGAGGCGAAAATAATGGTTCTTCGCGGAATTTCGGGGAGGTGCCGATTGACACCGGACTGGCAATTTTGTGTGTCGGTCAATGGCTTGGCATGGCCCATTAACGCGTGTGCTGAACGTTTAGGTTGCGCCCCTCACGGGCGCCACACCTTTCTTGCTTGCCCAAGAAAGGTGTGCCAAAGAAGGGCACCCGGCATCCGGGTTTCGCTTCGCTCAACTTCCCTCGCTCCGGTGCCGCTCCGGGGGCCGGCTTACATGGGCCATCCCTGGCCCATTAAGCCTCTCGCCGCATCCATGCGGCTCGTCCCCCTGCGCAACACCTACGCTCGGCCTTCTGACGGGACCGGGCCGCGAGCTTGCGAGATTTTCATAGGATCACACTCGGCGGCGTCTGGTTTTTGCTTTTGCTCTTAAGCTGCGATCGCGCAGACGACGCCAAAATCCCCTTCAGGAGGCCGAGTGGAATCGCCGCGTAAGGGGCCGGACGGGCAGTCTTGAGCGACATGGATGTCGCGAGAGCCCCGATGGGTGGGGCCGCCTAGGCCAGGGATGGCCCTTCGGGGCGTGCCCCTGGAGCGGTGATGGAAGGAGGGAAC
>NZ_CAMPHN010000169.1 GCF_946885885.1 uncultured Pseudomonas sp. | reverse complement strand
CACCCGACCGACATGGCAGTGTGCGCGAGTCGCAGAATTTTGCCGTACGGATGGATTGCCATGGATATCGCCGATTTCCCCAGCCTGTTGGCTGCCGCCAAAGCCCAGCCGGAGCCGCAGCGTTTGCTGTTCGTGTTCGTCGCCGCGGAGTTGCCCGAAGACGCCACCGAGCAGGAGCGCCAGCGGCATGCCGAGAAACAGGGCGGCTCGCTGCGACCGGTGCTGTGCGTCGACAAGCTGCCGGAAGAGCTGAGCGACTTCGCCGGCCTAGTGGCGGAGTCGGGCCGCACCGGCGTGGCCTGGGACCTGGTGCTCAGCGCCGGGCTCGCGGGCCGCGCGGGCATAGCGCCGAGCAGCGACGAGGCGGAGCAGCCGCTGAAGATGATGGTCGGGGCGATCGAGGCCGGCAGTATCGGCAATTTCCTGGCTTTCGACCGCCAGGGCCAAGCGCTGACGTTCTACTAAAACGCTCGCGCGAGGCGCTGCTGCGCCATCTCAAGGACAAGTACAGCCTTCACACATCAGCGCGGTTGCAGATTGCCGCAATCGGCGGCGACCCAGCGCGCGTGGCTTTGCATGCTGCTGTTCTGGCCGCCGTAGGTGCCGTGCACCCGGGAGGTGAATTCCTTGTCGCTGAGAAAGCGTGTTTCGCCTTCGCCCTGGCCGTTCGGGCAACTGAAACGAAACTTCCACAGCTCGGCGCTACGCTCGGTGATTTCATTGGTGCAGCCTGATTTCGGGTCCTGCATGGGGATCTGCTGAGCCTTGATCTGCGCCTCGCTCATGCATACGCGCACGCCCTTATCGCCCAGTTGCACGCCCTGTTCGGCCATCATCCGCTCCATCATCTGGCGCTGCTCGGGCGGCATGTTCTTCAGTTGCTCGAGCATCTGCTCCATCCCCGGCAGCGCCTGGCCGTCGACCTGCATATTGCTCGAACTGATTTCCCACAGCCCGGGCCGGATTTCCATGGCGCTGCCGGCTAACGGCACCAGGCAGAAACCGAGGAACAAGCTGTGCAACGGTGATAGGCGCATGGCAGGGCTCCAGATAAATGATCGACCCTGCAAGCATAGGCCGCTCCATCGGCTGCCGGTTGAAAACCGACGGGGCGAACGGGCAGGTCGGGCCGAGTAACCACACCGCGCAATACCTATGATGGGTTACGGCGCGCCAAGCACCGGGGTTCCACCCCATCACCTGCCACGCGTCTAACCCATCCTAGGTATCTGGGTCTGCATGCCGCGCGCCGGGGGCGGGCCAACGGCCTGCAACCGACACCCATCTGCCTGGCAACGACCGGCGCCGCCGCGCAGCGGGCGCGGTGGCTGCCCGCTTTCTCGGGCCTATGCTTCAATGTTCGCCATACGCGCCCGCCAGGACTTTCGCATGCAGGTCGAGCTGATCGAAATACGTGACCACCTGAGTCGCTTCGCCCCTTTCGATGGACTGCCGAACGAGCTCCTCGACCAGATCGCCCAACAGGTCGAGGTCGGCTATTTCAAGGCCGGCAGCGACATCCTCCTCTATGGGGCGCCCATCCAGGAGCTGCACTACATCCGCAGCGGCGCGGTGGAGATCTACCGGCGCAACGGCGAGCTGTACAACCGCCTGGCCGAAGGCGAGGTGTTCGGCCAGTTCGGCTTGCTGCGCGGCAAGAAGGTCCGCCTGCCGGCGCGGGCGATCGAAGACAGCCTGATCTATTTCATCCCCGGCCAGCTGTTCGAGCAGTTGTGCGAAACCTACGAGGCCTTTGCCGACTTCGTCGAGGCCGAAGGGCTGTCGCGGCTGAAGTCGGTGGAGGAAAAAGCCCAGGGCACGGCCAGCGAGCTGATGAAGATCGAGGTGCGCAAGCTGGTCACCCGGCGCACCGTCAGCGTGCCGCTGGGCACCAGCGTGCAGGATGCGGCGCGGGTGATGACCGAGCACGGCGTGTCTTCCCTGGTGATCCTCGGCGCGCCGCCAGGCGCCGCCGGCCATGGCCAGGCGATGGCCGGGATCACCACCGATCGCGATCTGCGTACCCGGGTGCTGGCCGAGGGCCTGGCCCTGGACACTCCGGTCGACCAAGTGATGTCGCCCAACCCGATCACCATCCAGGCCGACGACTCGGTGTTCGAGGCCATGCTGTGCATGCTCCGGCACAACATCCACCATCTGCCGGTGGTGCACCGCCAGCGGCCGATCGGGGTGATCAACCTATCGGACATCATCAAATACGAGTCGCAGAGCAGCCTGTATCTGGTCAACAGCATCTTCAATCGCCAGTCGGTGGCGGAGTTGCAGGCCCTGGTGCCGGACCTGCGCGCCACCTTCCTGCGCCTGGTCAACGAGCAGGCCACGGCCCATATGATCGGCAGCGCCCTGTCCGGCATCGGCCGCAGCCTGACCCAACGCCTGCTGGAATTGGCCGAGGAAAAGCTGGGGCCGCCGCCGGTGCCCTACTGCTTCATGGTCCTGGGCTCGATGGCGCGCGACGAACAGATGATCGTCACCGACCAGGACAATGCCCTGGTGCTCGACAACCGCTTCGATCCGCGGGTCCACGACGACTATTTCCTGCAGTTGGCGACCTTCGTCAGCGATGGCCTAGCGGCCTGCGGTTTCACCTACTGCAAGGGCGGGATCATGGCCAGCAACCCCAAATGGCGCCAGCCGCTACGGGTCTGGCGGGGTTATTTCACCGACTGGATCGAGCGGCCCAATCCGGAAACCCTGCTCAACAGTTGCATCTTCTTCGACCTCGACAGCGTTTACGGCGAGGCCGCGCTGGTCGAGAACCTCAAGGACCTGGTGGCGCAGAAGGCCAGCAACAGCCCGCTATTTCTCGCCAGCCTGGCGCGCAACGCACTCAACCGCACCCCGCCGCTGGGCTTCTTCCGCACCTTCGTGATGGAGAAGGACGGCCAGCAGAACAACATCATCAACCTCAAGGGCCGCGGCACCGCGCCGTTGACCGATCTGATCAGGGTGCATGCCCTGGCGGTCGGGTCCAAGGCGCAGAACTCGCTGGAGCGCCTGGACGCCATCGCCGCCACCAAGCTGCTCACCGAGGAAGCCATCACCCAGCTGCGCTACGCCCTGGAGTTCCTCTCCATCGTGCGCATCCGCCATCAGGCCCTGGACCTGCAGGAAGGCCGCGAGCCGGACAACTACATCGAACCGGAAAAGGTCTCCGCCAGCGAACGGCATAACCTCAAGTCGGCCTTCCAGGTGCTGAGCAATGCGCAGAAATTCCTGCGTTTCCGCTACCCGGGGCAGCTGCAAAATCTACCGTTATGAAACGCCACAGCACCGACGCGCCGCCCCACTGGCCCGCGCTTTTCGCAAAACTGGCGCAGGCCGCCCGCGACCCGCGCCTGGTACGCTTCTACCAGGCCGGCACGGTAAGCCCCGACACCCCGCTGGAGCAGGCACCGCTGCTGGCCCTGGATGTCGAGACTACAGGGCTGGACAGCAGCCGCGACTCGATCGTCAGTATCGGCCTGGTGCCCTTCGACCTGCGCCGCATTCGCTGCCGCGACGCGCGCTACTGGGTGGTCAAGCCGGCGGGCGAACTGAGCAGCCAGTCGGTCACCTTCCACCACATCACCCACTCGGACATCAGCGACGCACCGGGCCTGGACACTGTGCTCGAACAACTGCTGACGGCCATGGCCGGCAAGATCATGGTGGTGCACTACCGCCCTATCGAGCGCGGTTTTCTCGACCAGGCGATGCGTCGTTTGCTCGGTGAAGGGCTGCAATTCCCGGTGATCGACACCATGCAGCTGGAAGCCCGCCTGCATCCGCGCAAGCGCCAACCCGGCTGGCTCCGCCAACTGTTCGGTAAGCCGTCGGTATCGATCCGCCTGGCCGACAGCCGCCTGCGCTACGGCCTGCCGCTGTACCAAGCGCACCATGCCCTGACCGATGCCCTGGCGACCGCGGAGTTGCTCCAGGCGCAGACCGCCACGCACTATCCGCCGAACACCGCGGTGGGCGATCTGTGGAATTGAGGCGCAGACCCTATATATGTGCAAGGTCTGCGGCATCGTAGGGTGGATGACGCTTTACCCATCCACCGACGACGATGGTGGATGAAAAAAGCATCAGCTACGCGCCCCGATCCACCCTACACAACTAAAATGCAGCGCCCACAAAAAACGCGCCCGAAGGCGCGTTCTTGCGTTACCCGACAGCCTCGTAGCCTGGATAAGCCTTGGCGCAATCCGGGATTGGTTACCCGGATCGCGCCCTGCTTCGCCATGCGACGGAGGACGCGTGCCCTAGCGCGGCTCGCTCATCAAGCCCTTGATAATCGCCACACAGCCCACGAGCAGGACGATGGTGAACGGCAAGCCGGTGGAGACCGCCATGGCCTGCAGGGCCACCAGACCGCCGCCGAGCAGCAGGGAAATGGCCACCACACCCTGCAGGATCGCCCAGAAGGCGCGCTGCGGTACCGGCGCGTTGACCTTGCCGCCGGCGGTGATGGTGTCGATCACCAGGGAGCCGGAGTCCGACGAGGTGACGAAGAACACCACCACCAGGATGATGCCGACGAAGGAGCTGATCTGAGTCAGCGGCAGCTCGCCGAGCATGGCGAACAGCTTCAGCTCCAGCGCTGCGTCCTGCACCCCGGTGAAGCCATCGCCGATGAACTGGCTCAGGGCAGTGCCGCCGAACGCGGTCATCCACAGCACCGAGACCAGCGACGGCACCAGCAGCACGGCGACGAGGAACTCGCGCACGGTGCGGCCGCGGCTGACCCGGGCGATGAACATGCCGACGAAGGGCGACCAGCTGATCCACCAGGCCCAGTAGAACGCGGTCCAGCCTTGGCTGAAGTTGGCGTCTTCGCGGCCGAACGGGTTGGACAGGGCCGGCAAGTTGACTAGGTAACTACCCAGGTTGTCGAAGAAGCCGCTGAGGATCGCCAGGGTCGGCCCCACGATGATGATGAACAGCAGCAACAGGATCGCCAGCACCATGTTGATTTCCGACAGGCGCTTGACCCCCTTGTCCAGGCCGGCCAGCACCGACGCCAGGGCGATCACGGTGATGCCGATAACCAGCAGCACCTGGCTGGTCACGCTGGCTTTGATGTCGAACAAGTATTCGAGGCCGGCGGCCGCCTGCTGGGCGCCCAAGCCCAGGGAGGTGGCCAGGCCGAACAGGGTGGCGAGCACCGCGAGGATATCCACCACATGCCCCGGCCAACCCCAGACCCGCTCACCGAGAAGCGGGTAGAAGATCGAGCGGATGCTCAGCGGCAAGCCCTTGTTGAACGAGAACAGCGCCAGGGCCAGCGCCACGATGGCGTAGACCGCCCAAGGGTGCAGACCCCAGTGAAAGATGGTGGCGGCCATGCTCAGGCTGGCGGCCGCCTGTGCATCGCCGGACGCGGCGCCCAGCGGCGCCCAGTCAGTACGCACGCCATTCTCGACGCTGGTACCGCCCATCGCCGAGGAGAAATGCGACATCGGCTCGGCCACCCCGTAGAACATCAGGCCGATGCCCATGCCGGCGGCGAACAGCATGGAGAACCAGCCGGTGTAGGAGTAATCCGCCTTCGCCTCTTTGCCGCCCAAGCGCACCTTGCCCAAGGGCGAGACGATCAACCCCAGGCACAGCAGCACGAAGATGTTCGCCGAGCCGAGGAAGAACCATGCCAGGTTGCTGGTCAACCAACCGCGGATGGCGGTGAACAGTGGCTCGACCTCGCTGCGCATGGCCAGGGTCAGGACCACGAACAGAATGATACTCAGCGCGGAGATGCTGAAAACCTTGCCGTGGATATCCAGGAACCTGCCCTTGATATTGTCCTGGCCGATCACGTAATCGGTGTCGATCAGGTTGCTCGCCCCACTCGGGGCCGGGATGCTGTCGGGTGGTGTCGCGCCCTTGGGTGGATAGTTAGCCATCTGCAATACTCCTCGCTTCGGTTGACATGCCCTTGTAGGCAAACGGCGGATATACCCACTGACCCCGGGCCAATTCCGCTCTAACTGAAAAGGCTAACAGCCGAGATGCCGCCCGACCGGTATCAAAACCGCCGCGCAACACTTCAGAAACGTCATGGCGCCGCCGGTCGGCTCGCGTCATGCGACCCTGTTGCAGTTCCGACGATGGGCTGGACAGCCGGCAGGAGTTGCTCCTGGGCGTGCGCTGCGCGACGCCGGGAGAGCGTGCGCGCGCTTTGTATCGATCGCTTTCAGCCGAATTCCCGTGGCAGCCGCACGATAGCCGTCTATGCAAGATAGCCGCCTACTCGATAGCGCGGGCGGCGCGGGTTGGATGCAGATAGGGGCGGGCCGCGGAGGTCAGCCGAGCGTATGAACACCCGGACAAGCCGCCATGCACCCGACCTTATCCTATGGGGGTCACTTCCTCGCAGTAGATCTGCATACCGCGGGCCTGGTAGTTGGCCAGGGCGCTGGGGTGGTCGAGGCTGCAGGTATGCACCCAGACGCGCCGGGTGCCCGGCCAAGCCCAGGCCGATTGCAGCGCATGGCTCAGCAACAGGCCGCCGAAACCGCGGCCGAAGAAGGACTCGACCAGACCGAAATAGAGAATCTCCACCGCGCCCTGGGCATCCCTGAGCAGTTCGTAGTAACCGACAATCGCACCCTTATGCCAAGCCACCCAGGTGCGGTGATTGTCGGACTCGACCAGGGCCTGCCATTGCTGGTCGGTCCAATTCAGCTTGTCGGTCCACTGCCAGGGGCCACCGACCAGTTGGTAGAGAAAGCGGTTGAGCTGAAACTGCTTGATCTCGCATTCGAGGATCAGCAAGTCGTCGGGTAACGACTTCGCGCGAACTTGCTCCGGATACAACATATCCAGGTAGTAGGTGGTATAGCTGTCGCTCATATACTGCCGACCCTTGCTAAGTTCATATCTCGATGCTCTGCACGCCGCCTTTCGCCCGCGGGAGAAAGGTATAAGGATGACGGCGCGGAACGAATTTCACGCTAAAGGAACAAAACCCCCACCGGCAAAGCCAACTGGGGGTTCTCCTCTATTTTAAAACGACCAAGGCTTGTGGCCCTGGGAGCGGACGCGGCCTTAACCGTCGCCCTCGCCGACCTCCACGGAGGAGGTCGGGGAGCCCAGCTCACAGCTCCAGAGTTCCAACGCCGGCTGGCTCGCTTGTGGCGGGCCCAGCCATTCGCTGAGCGGATGGCAGCCTTGGTCGAAACAGACTTGGTAATCCCCTGCCTCGGGGGTTCGCCCCACGCGCAGCGGTTGCAAGGGCGCCAACTGGCGGCGGTAGTGCCAGCTGCCCTCACGCAGTTCGGCGCCGTCCGGGATTTCCATCCCGGCGCCTGAACCCTTGACCCGCGCCTCGCCGAGCAACAAGCCCTCGGGCGTGACGCGGTAATCCTCTTCCCAGCGTATTTTCTCGATGGTATGGGTCCAGGCCAGGGTAAAAGCCGGCACGGGCAGCTCTGCCCACACCGCCCCGGCCAAGCCCATACAGAGCCCTATCATGCGGTTGCCAGCTGGCCGCGACGAGCGCGCCAGAAGTGCTGAGCGATAAAGATCGCGGACAGGGCGAAGCCGATTTCATCGCTCATTGGCGTCGACAGAATCAGGCTGGCGCCAGCGGCGAAGCCGAGCGAGCGCTCCCACCAGGGCATTTTCGCTTGCAGGAAGCCAGTAAAGATCGCCCCCCAAACGCCAATCGCCAAGGCCGCTTTACCCACCACATAGAAGGTCGCCAGCAGGCTGTCGCCCTGCAACATCAACGCCGGCTCGTACACCGCCATAAAGGGCACGATAAACCCGGCCACCGCGATGCGAACTGCCCACAGGCTGATCTTCAGGCCGCTTTCCTTGGCGATCGGCGCCGCGGCGAAGCAGGCCAGCGCCACCGGCGGCGTAAGGTCGGCCATGATGCCGAAATAGAACACGAACATATGCGAAACGATCAGCGGCACGCCCAGCTCCAGCAGCGCCGGCGCGGCGATCGAGCTGGTGATGATGTAGTTGGGAATGGTCGGGATACCCATGCCCAGCACCAGGCAGGTGAGCATGGTGAGGATCAGCGAGAGGAACAGGTTGTCCTGGCCGATGGCCAGGATATAACCGGCAAAGGTCGAGGCCACGCCGGTCAGCGAGACCACGCCGATGATCACCCCGACCAGGGCGCAGGCGATACCCACCGGCACCGCATGGCGCGCGCCTTCGACCAGGGCGTGCAGACAGATGGTCAGGGTGTCGCGGCCGCCCTTGATGAACCAGCACACCGCCACCAGCAGCGCCACCACGCCGAACACCACGCCGATACCGAGCTGGAAGAAACCGGCGCAGAGCACACCCAGGGCAATCCAGAAAGCGAAGCGCATGACCTTGGACGACACCTGCAGGATGATCGCCGAGCCGAGAATCACGATGGCGGTCAGCGCCAGGCCGACCATCCCGGAGAACAGCGGCGTGCGCCCGGAGAACAACAGGTAGATGAGGATGAACAGCGGGATCAGCAGGTACCAGCGCTGCTTGACCGCGGCCCAAGGGTTCGGGCATTGGTCTTTCGGCAAGCCGCACAGGTTGGCGCGCTTGGCTTCCAGGTGAACCATCCAGAACACCGAACCGAAATACAGCAACGCCGGCACCAACGCCGCCTTGGCCACTTCGAAGAAGGGCACGTTGATGGTCTCGGCCATGATGAACGCCACCGCACCCATGATCGGCGGCATGATCTGGCTGCCCATGCTCGCGGTGGCTTCCACGCCGCCGGCGAACGCCGGCTTGTAGCCGAAGCGCTTCATCAACGGAATGGTGAACTGGCCGGTGGTGACCACGTTGGCCACGCCCGAACCGGTAATGGTGCCCATCAACGCCGAGGACACCACCGACACCTTGGCCGGGCCACCGAGTTTGTGGCCGAACAGGCCCATGGCGAAATCGGTGAACAGCTTGATCATCCCGGCTTGCTCGAGAAACGCGCCGAACAGGATGAACAGGAAAATATAGGTGGCCGAAACATAAGTCGGCGTGCCGTACAGCCCTTCGGTGCCGAAGGCCAGCTGGTTGACGAGCTGGTCGATGGCATAACCGCGGTGCATCAGATCGCCCGGCAAATACTGGCCGAACAAGCCATACACCA
>NZ_CAMPHN010000168.1 GCF_946885885.1 uncultured Pseudomonas sp. | reverse complement strand
CGCTCCGGTGCCGCTCCGGGGGCCGGCTTACATGGGCCATCCCTGGCCCATTAAGTGGGGCCGCCGTCGGTATCTCGCCGCATCCATGCGGCTCGTCCCCCTCCGCAACACCTGCGCTCGGCCCTCTGACGGGACCGAGGTCGCGAGCTTGCGAGATTTCCACAGGCTCAAGCTCGCGGCGTCTGTTTTTTGCTTTGGCTTTGGCTTTGGCTTTTGAGCTGCGATCGCGCAGACGACGCCAAAATCCCCTTCAGGAGGCCGAGTGGAATCGCCGCGTAAGGGGCCGGACGGGCAGTCTTGAGCGACATGGATGTCGCGAGAGCCGCGATGGGCCAGGGATGGCCCTTCGCGGCGGGCCCCTGGAGCGGTGATGGAAGGAGGGAACCCCGGCGCAGCCGGGGCCGGATGTCGGGGTGCCCTTCTCTTTGGTTACTTTCTCTTGGGCAAGCAAGAGAAAGTGACTCGCCCGTGAGGGGCGAAACCAGGACGCTGGTTCGACACATTAATGAACCTGTTTCAGAAGCAGAGAGCGCATTGATCAGAAAACACAAACTTGCCAGTCCGGTGTTCACAACGTTCCGCGAAGAGCCTTTGCCATAGCAAAGACTGGCCCCAGAGATAGCGAGCCAGTCTTGTTCTTCCGCAATCGATGTTAGAAGTGGTACTTCACCAGCGCCTGCACCGCGGTCTGGTTGAAACCGTCGTCGGAGCCGTCGATCGGGCGGATGCCGTATTTGTTGCGCCACATGTTCAGCTCGGTGCCGACATAGAGCTTGCGTTCTTTTCCGAACAGGGCCTTGCCCGCGTCCCACTTGATCTGAATTGAGGAGCCGACCGAGGTCTGGGTGCCAGCATCTTTCGACGGCGCGCGCCAGTCGACATAGCCGTCGATGACGAAATCCTGTTCGCCGATGGCGAAGGGGTAGGCGCCGCTCAGGGTCAGTTGGTAAGTGTGGCCGTTGCCTTTTTCCGAGGCCTGGAAATCATGGTCGAAGAAGATGTGGTTGTTGACCTTGACCGCATACAGGTTGGCGTTCAGGTAGGCGAAGCCGGGTGCGTTCCAGGCAGTGCCGATGCCGTACAGGTAGTTCTCGGTGCCCGGGCCGCCGTTGCCTTTTTCGTAGGTGAAGGCGGCGTACACGTCCTTCAACGGGCCGGCTGAGAGGTCCTGGCCGGTCAGCCAGCTCAGGCTGACCCGGGGCGAGAATTCCATGTAATAGAAGCTGTCCTTGTTGTCGACTTCCAGGTTGGCGAAGGTGCTGCCGCGCGCCTGTGTGTTGTCGGCCTTGATGTAGTCGAGGAAATAGAACACATCGCCCCAAGCCCAGCCGCTGGCGTGCTCGAAGGTGAAGGTGGTTTGCGAGCGCTGCTCTTCGCCGTTGAAGTTGAGGCGCTGGAAGTTGCTGCCGTAGAGGTAGGACAGGCTGTTGTCCTGCCAGAACAGCATCTCGCCGGCGCCGGCTTGTTGGGCGCCGAGTAAACCGGCGGAAAGGGCGAGGCAATGAGGCAGGTGCTTGAGTTTCATCGGGTTTTCCTTATGTTCAACTGCGATTTTCAGGCGCAAGGGTTCGTGACCCTGCGGCGAACCGCAGGGGTGAAGGGGCGAAATGTTTTGGGGGTTAGGCCGGGTTGGCCGGGTTCAAACCATCGCTCTGAGCGCGCGACTGGTGGTCGGGCTCGGCGTTCCGCGGGTTTTGCAGCACGCTGTGAAGATGGGCCTCGGGGTCGTAGTCGCTTTCTTTCTGCGGCAGATGTTCTTGCAGCAGAAAGAAGTTCAGCAGGATGGCGCTGAACGCACCGATGGTGATTGGCGAACCGAAGATGTTCTTCAGCGCTTCCGGCATCTGCGACAGGGCTTCCGGTACTGCCGCCACGCCCAGGCCGAGACCGAGGGAAATGGCCACGATCAGCACATTGCGGCGATGCAGGCCGGCCTCGGTGAGGATCTTGATCCCGGCCACCGCCACGGTGCCGAACATGATCAGGGTGGCGCCGCCGAGCACCGGCTTGGGCATCAGTTGCAGCAGCGCGCCGACCGCCGGGAACAGGCCGAGCAACACCAGCATCGCGGCGATGTAGAAGGCCACGTGGCGGCTGGCCACGCCGGTGAGTTGGATCACCCCGTTGTTCTGGCTGAAGGTGGTCATCGGCAGGCTGTTGAACATCGCCGCCATGGCCGAGTTGCAGCCGTCGGCGAGCACCCCGGACTTGATCCGGCGCATATACAAGGGGCCGCTTACCGGCTGCTTGGAGATGATCGAGTTGGCGGTCAGATCGCCGGCGGTTTCCAGCGGCGTGATCAGGAAGATCACCGCGATCGGCACGAAGGCCACCCAGTCGAAATTGAAGCCGTATTTGAACGGCAGCGGCACGCTGACCAGTGGCACTTCGGCCATGTTGGCGAAATCCACTTTGCCGGTGAACCAGGCCACGGCGAAACCCAGGGTCAGGCCGATAATTACCGCCGACAAGCGCACCACCTGGGATTTGAAGCGGTTGAGCACCACGATGGTGGCCAGTACCAGGCCGCCGAGGCCGAGGTGGTGCAGGGCGCCGAGGTCCGGCGCGCCAAAGCCACCGGCCAGGTCGGTCATCGCCACCTTGATCAGCGACAGGCCCATCAGGCAGATGATGGTGCCGGTGACCACCGGGGTGATGACGCTGCGCAGTTTATTGATGAACTGGCTGAAAGCGATCTCGACGAACGCGGCGCAGAAGCACACGCCGAAGATGGTCGAGAGGATTTCCTCCTCGCTGCCGCCGCGGCCCTTGACGATAAAGCCGGCGCTGAGAATTACGCTGAGAAAGCCGAAGCTGGTGCCTTGCAAGCACAGCAAGCCGGAACCGACCGGGCCGATGCGCTTGGCCTGAACGAAGGTGCCGAGGCCGGAAACGAACAGCGCCATGCTCACCAGATAGGGCACATAGGCGCCCAGGCCGAGCACGCTGCCGACGATCAGGGTGGGGGTGATGATGCCGACGAAACTGGCCAGCACATGTTGCAGCGCGGCGAAGATCGCCGGGGTGAACGCCGGGCGGTCGTCGAGCTGGTAGATCAGGTCGTTGTTGCTCACAGACGGAGCTGTGGCGTTCGCGTTAGGGGTCGTGGTCATTGTCAGAGCCTGCCAGTTGTTTTTATACGGTCATGGGCTTGCACGAGGCTTCACGGCGCCTCTTTCCAATCTCAGACATAAAAGCTGTCTGCCTGGTCAGAATTGGTCGACTATAGCAACTTGTTTACAGTGTTAAAAACAATTTATTTATAGATTGTGTACAAAAAAATCTGCCGTCGGTCCGATGGCTTGTTTCGAGGCTTCAAGCGAGTGGGAGAGTGGACCTGGGAATTGCACGGGAGCCAAAGCAATGGGTGTGGGAACCAGGGGACGTCTACAAGGCATTGCTGTGCGCGGGCTAGCGAAACCACACCAGGATGCGGTAACTCGTAGGGTGGGTTAGGGGCGCTGAACCGGGATGACGGAACAACTGCGAGATATGTGTGCCACGTAACCCACCAAGCGGTCTTCGGCCTGGCCCCGCTGGTGGGTTACGGCGCAACTGATTGAGCATCGACGGATAGCCCGTGATCATGCGCCTAACCCACCCTACAAAAGCCGCATGCACCACCTAAAGGGGACAGCCAGTAGAAAGCGCCGCACCCGGTCAGGGTGCGGCGCTTGGGCGTATCAGTCGAGCTGGGCGCCTTGGTCGATCCAGGCGCCGATCAGGTCGCGTTCTGCCTGGGTCATCTGGGTCATATTGCCCAGCGGCATGATCTGCGAGGCGACGCTCTGGGCATGGATCTTCGCTGCCTGGGCCTTGATCTGCTCCGGGGTATCGAGCATAAAACCGGCCGGCGCCGTGCTGAACATCGGGCTGCTTGGTGTGGCCGAGTGGCAAACCGTGCAGCGCTCCTGAATCACGCTCTGCACCTTGGCGAAGTCGCCGTTGTCGGTAGGCGCCGCTGCGGCAGTTGCAGGCGCCTCGGCCTTGGCCAGCGGCTCTGCGGCTTTGCTGGTGGGCGGATTGCCGGCGATGCCGGTGGCCGGAACCGGCGCGTACTTGATTTCCGCGGTTTTCGGCGCTGCGACTGCGCTCGCCTTCATCTGCGGAGCGGTGACGAACGCCAGGCAGATCATGCCCAGGGCCGCGACCGGCAGGGTCCAGGCAAACTTGTTGCTGTCGTGGCGGGTGTTGAAGTAGTGGCGCACCAACACCGCCAGCACCGCGATACCGGCCAGGATCAACCAGTTGTACTGGCTGCCGTAGGTGCTCGGGAAGTGGTTGCTGATCATGATGAACAGCACCGGCAGGGTGAAGTAGTTGTTGTGGCGCGAGCGCAGCAGGCCCTTGGCCGGCAGGGTCGGGTCGGGGGTGGTGTTGTCTTCGATCGCCTTAACCAGCGCGCGCTGCGCCGGCATGATGGTGAAGAACACGTTGCCGACCATGATGGTGCCGATAATCGCGCCGACATGGATATAGGCGGCGCGGCCGCTGAAAATCTGATTGAAACCAAAGGCCGCGGCGATCAGCAGCACGAACAGCACCGCACCGAGCAGGGCTGGGCGCTTGCCCAGGGGCGAATCGCAGAGGAAGTGATAGGCCACATAACCGGCGATCATCGAACCGAAGCCGATGGCAATGGCCAAGGCCGGTGCCAGGTCGACGCCAGGCTTGACCAGATACAGGCTCGGGTTGAGGTAGTAGACCACCAGCATCAGGGCGATGCCCGACAGCCAGGTGAAATAGGCTTCCCATTTGAACCAATGCAGGTTGTCCGGCATCTTCGGCGGGGCCAGTTTGTATTTCTCCAAGTGATAGATGCCGCCACCGTGGATCGCCCACAGATCGCCGGACAGGCCGTCACGCGGGTTCGCTCGGTTGAGGTTGTTTTCCAGCCAGACGAAATAGAAGGATGCGCCGATCCAGGCGATGCCGGTGATCATATGGATCCAGCGGATGCCCAGGTTCAGCCACTCAGTCAAATGTGCTTCCACAATCAGTACCTCTTTCCCGCTGCCGGCAAGCCGGCGCCGGGCTTCTCTTATTGGTGGGGGTCGAGGAGCAGTTGCTCTGCCTCGGTAAAGAAATGCTCATCGCAGTTGTTGCCGGAACCACTGCGATCAACCACCAGGAAGTCATCCCGCTTTTCGATCGTCAGCACCGGGTGGTGCCAGACGCCGCGATGGTAATTAATGCCCTGCCTGCCGTTGCTGCGAAAGGCGCGGACCAACTCCGATTGCGGGGCATCGCCAAGTGGCGCGACCACAATCAGAAAGGGGTGGCCGAGCAGCGGTATAAAGGCCTGGCTGCCCAGCGGATGGCGCTCCAGCATGCGCACGGTCAACGGCATATCCAGGGCCTCGGCACTGAAGATGCTGATGATCGCCGTATCCTCTGGCTGTGCGGTCTCGACCGTGGCCAGTTTGTGATAGCGGCGCGTGGAGCCGTTATTGATCATAAAGAACTCGCTGCCCTCGGTTTCGATAACGTCGCCGAAGGGGGCGAAGGCTTCTTTGCTTAACGGCTCGATGATCAGTGTGCGCATGTTGGTCTACTTGTTTGTCATTGATGGCCCCTTTTCCCTGAGGATGAAGAGGCTTTGTGTAGGAGCGGCTGGGCGGCACTCCGCCTTGGCCGCGATCAATTCGATAACCATCGCGGCCAAGGCCGCTCCTACAGGGTTTATTTGGCGACCTTGCCAAACAGACGCAGCCGGCTGATCCCGCCATCCGGGAACACGTTCACCCGCACATGGGTGATCGGGCCGAGGGCGTTGATCTGTTCGCTGAACTCATGCTCGGCGTGCATTTGCAGCTTCTGGCTCGGCAGCAGTTCGCGCCAGAACAGGCTCTGGGTCTCGATCTGGCTGTCGGTGCCGCCTTTCACGTAGGCCGCCTGGATCGAGCAGCTGTCCGGGTAGTTGCCCTTGAAGTGCAGGGTGTCGACGACGATGCGTTCGATCTCGCCCGGATGGCCGAGCGCGACTATCACCCAGTCGTTACCCGGGGTGCGGCGGCGCGCGGTTTCCCAGCCATCGCCCATATTGATGCCACGGCCGGGGTTGAGGATGTTGCTCATGCGGCCGAAGTGTTCGTCGGAGCAGGCCAGGGCGCGACCGCCATTCAGCGCGGCGGCCAGGTCGACCTGCTGGTTATCGCCGACATCGCTCCAGTCGCGGAACGGTACGCCGTAGACGCGCAGGCGAGCAACGCCGCCGTCCGGGTAGATATTGAAGCGCAGGTGGGTGAAGGCCTGGCTGTTATTGATCTCGTGGTAGTGGTGGCTGTTGCCCTGCAATTCCACGGCGCCCAGCACTTCGGTCCACTCGGTGGTGTCGGTCGGGTCGCCTTCGGCGACGAAGCAGCCTTCCAGGGAGGCCGACGGCGGGAAGTTGCCGGTGAAGAAGCTGGTGTCGATATCCACGCCCTTGATCGAGCCCGCCACGCCGAGGCGGATCACCGCGCTGTCGTAACCTTCGAAGCGCTTGCGGCGCGATTCCCAGCCATCCATCCACTTGCCGTTGTCGTCGAATACGCCTTCCTTCCACACCGCCGGGGTCGGTTGGAACAGGCGGTTGACGTCGGCGAACCAGTCGTCGGTGACCGAAATGGCTTTGGTGCCGAGGCGGGCGTCGGCCAGGTTGAGGTATTTCTCGAAGGGTACGGCGTAAGCTTTCATGTCGTGTCTGCCTTAACAGTGAGGGCCTGAGAGTGGTGGGCTACAGGGCTTGCAAGCGAAACAGCGCGATCTTGTTGATCTCGGCCAGGGCGGTTTGAAACTCCTGCTCGGCCGAGTTGTGGATGCGTTGCTCGAAGGCCGCAAGAATCTCGTGCCGGTTGCTGCCTTTCACCGCCTTGATAAAAGGAAAACCGAACTTGGCCTTGTAGGCATCGTTGAGTTCGGTGAAACGGGCGAACTCTTCGGCGCTGCATTCACTGATGCCGGCGCCGGCCTGCTCGGCGGTGCTCGATGCTGTCAGCTCGCCGTGAATGGCGGCTTTGCCGGCCAGGTCCGGGTGGGCGTTGATCAGCGCCAGCTGCGCTGAGAAGGTGGCGCTAAGCAGAATGTCGGCCATGCGCTGATGCAGGCCGTCGATGTCGTCGACGCTCGGGTCCTGGCCCAGTTCGAAGGCTTTCTCGGCGACCCAGGGCGAGTGCTCGTAGATGTCGGCGAAGACTTTGACGAAATCCTCACGGCTCAGGCGCGACGGGGTCAGGGTCTGAAAGCGGCTCATTTGCTGTTCTCTTGCTGTTGATTCAAGGAGAAGGGGTGGGTGGCGTGCCAGTGGCGGGCGATATCGACGCGGCGGGCGCACCAGACTTTTTCGTGCCCTTTGACGTACTCGATGAAACGCGCCAGGGCAGCGATGCGCGCCGGGCGGCCGAGCAGGCGGCAGTGCATGCCGATCGACAGCATCTTCGGCGCGCCGGCCACGCCTTCGGCGTAGAGCACGTCGAAGGCGTCCTTGAGGTACTGGTAAAAGTCGTTGCCGGTGTTGAAACCCTGCACCTGGGTGAAGCGCATGTCGTTGGTGTCCAGGGTGTAGGGGATCACCAGATGCGGCTTGGCCGCGGTGCTGGCTCGGTCCCAGTAGGGCAGGTCGTCGTCGTAGGTGTCGCTGTCGTAGAGGAAGCCGCCTTCCTCGCGCACTAGACGCCGGGTGTTCGGCCCGGTACGGCCGGTGTACCAGCCCAGCGGGCGTTCGCCGGTAATGTCGGTGAGGATGCGGATGGCTTCGAGCATATGTTCGCGCTCGCTCGCCTCGTCCATGTACTGATAGTCGATCCAACGGTAACCATGGCTGCAGATCTCATGGCCGGCGGCGACCA
This sequence comes from uncultured Pseudomonas sp., assembly GCF_946885885.1. The sequence goes on along the minus strand of NZ_CAMPHN010000168.1, from coordinate 1,279 downwards.
TCGTCCTGATTACATCGGGATGACGCTGGGCGGCCATGGCCACGGCGAACACGGTCAGCGGGATGGCGTGCTGGTCGAACAGCTTGAGCAGGCGCCAGACCCCGGCGCGGCTGCCGTATTCGTAGAGCGATTCCATACTCATATTGCGCGCGCCTTGCAGCGGCTGGGCGGAAACCATCTCGGAGAGAAAGGCCTCGGATTCCTTGTCGCCGTGCAACACGTTGCGCTCGCCGCCTTCCTCGTAATTGAGAACGAACGACAGGGCGATACGGGCATCGTCAGGCCAGTGCGGGTGGGGCGGGTTGTTGGCGTAACCGATCAGGTCGCGTGGGTAGTCAGCGCTCACTGCAGTCTTCCTTCTGAATGTTGGGCGGCCATTGCAGGATCACCGGAAGGTGTCGTGCGGCTGTGATGGGCTAATTGTATACAAAGTGTATTGCATTTTGTAAATCTAAAATTCAGCTATTTTGCAAAATACATATCTCTCAGCTGTTCTACCGTGGTGCCTGAGCAACTGTTCCCGGTAACTGCCCTCTACTATGCGGCTTGCATGTCGGAGATTCGTGACGCGACATTCGCGATGCGATTTGAGTGCGTAAATTGTGTACAATATTTATGAAAACTGTCTTATATTGGCTTTTCGACATGCTATGCTTCAGCGAAGTCTAGGCTGCTCGCATAGGAGTGCCTTAGCGAATTCAACACACGAGAGGAGGTGCGGCCACCGCCAGGCGTAAGGCCCGGGCGGCGGCCCATAGACCAATGGGACGATTGACCACACATGTTCTGGATGCCGCGCACGGCTGCCCCGGCAGTGCGCTGAAGATCGAGCTGTACCGCGTCGAAGGGACGCAGATGGAATTGCTCGCCACAACGCTGACCAATCACGATGGGCGCTGCGATGCGCCGGTGCTGCAAGGCGACGACTACCGCAGCGGCGTCTATCAGTTGCATTTCCACGCTGGCGACTACTACCGCGCCCGCGGCGTCAGCCTGCCCGAACCGGCCTTTCTCGATGTGGTGGTGCTGCGCTTCGGCATCGATGCAGCCCAGGAGCATTACCACGTACCGCTGCTGATCTCGCCCTACAGCTACTCGACCTACCGCGGCAGCTGAAGCGACCCGGTTACCCTCGACTCGTCGCAGAGTCTTAGCCCGCGCCACACTGCGGGCTTTTTTATCTCTGCGGTTCGGGTTACGAGCCTACGGATGGGAGTGGAATGCTTTTCGTAGCCCGTATATGGACTCCTCCTCTAGCGCAAGTAGCAAGATGATGATC
>NZ_CAMPHN010000167.1 GCF_946885885.1 uncultured Pseudomonas sp. | reverse complement strand
GCGTGCTCTCGGCCTCCGATAAACGCTACCGGATGAAAGTCAAAACCCGCGTTCGCGAAGCGCTGGGCCTGGCGGGAGCGCAAGCATGAAACGTCTGATTCTGCTGTTGCCCTTGGCGATCTTTCTCGGCGTGGCGGTATTTCTCTACCGCGGCTTGTTTCTCGACCCGACCGAGCTGCCCTCGGCGCTGATCGGCAAACCCTTCCCGGCGTTCTCCCTGCCAGCGGTGCAGGGCGATAAAACCCTCAGCGTCGCCGACTTCAAGGGCAAACCCGCGTTGGTCAATGTCTGGGCCACCTGGTGCGTGGCCTGCCGCGCCGAGCACCCGGTGCTGAACAAGCTGGCGGAAATGGGGGTGACCATCCATGGGGTCAACTACAAGGACGACAACGCCGCCGCGCAGAAATGGCTGGTGGAGCTGCACAATCCCTATCAGCTGAATATCAGTGACGCGCGCGGTACCCTCGGGTTGGACCTCGGCGTCTATGGCGCGCCCGAGACCTTTCTGGTCGATAAGAACGGCATCATCCGCCACAAGTACGTCGGGGTGATCGACGAGCGGGTATGGCGCGAGCAGTTGGCGCCGCTTTATCAAGAGCTGGTCGATGAGGTGGCGCAATGAAGCGCTGGCTCGGGGCCGCCGTACTGGGTTTGGCATTGCTCGGCAGCGCCCAGGCCGCCATCGATACCTACGAGTTCGCCAGCGATGCCGAGCGCGAGCGTTATCGCACCCTGGTCGAAGAGCTGCGTTGCCCCAAGTGTCAGAACCAGAATATCGCCGACTCCGACGCGCCTATCGCGATGGACCTGCGCGCGCAGATCTATCGCATGCTCGACGAGGGGCAGAGCGACGAGCAGATCATCGAGTTTCTGGTCAACCGCTATGGCGATTTCGTGCTCTACAAACCGCCGGTGACGGCGCGCACCCTGTTGTTGTGGTACGGCCCGGCGGGGCTGTTGGTCGGCGGTTTCGTGCTGCTCGGGGTCATAGTGTTGCGCCGGCGCGGCAAGCGCAGTGCTGCCGCCGAGGGGCTGTCAGCGGACGAACAGCAACGCCTGGCTGCGCTCCTCAATCAACAGCCGGCCAATCAACAGCCGGCCAACCAACAGCCCGCCAATCAACCGCCTGTGGATAGTAAAGACTGATGATCGAATTCTGGTTGTGCGCCGGCCTGCTGTTGTTGGTGGCCTTGGCTTTTCTGCTGCTTCCGGTGGTGCGCGGGCGCAAAGCGCAGGCCGAAGAGGACCGCACCGCGCTCAATGTGAGCCTGTATCAGGAACGCCTGCAGGAGCTGCAAAGCCAGCATGCCGCTGGCGCGCTCGACGACCGCCAATTGCAGGCCGGGCGCGACGAGGCGGCTCGCGAGCTGTTGGCCGATACCGAAGGTGCCCAGGGCCAATCGCGCCAGCGCGTGTTGGGCAATAAGGTGCCGCTGACCGCCGCCTTGTTGATGCCGCTATTGGCCTATGGCCTGTATTTGCACTGGGGCGCCATCGACGATGTCGAACGCGCGCGTACCTTTGCCGAGCAACCGAAAACCATCGAAGAAATGACCGCGCGCCTGGAAGCCCAGGTGCAAAGCGAGCCCGATTCGGCCGAGGCCTGGTATTTCCTCGGGCGCACCTATATGGCTCAGGAACGTGCCGGCGATGCCGCCGCGGCTTTCGAACGGGCGGTGACTCTGAGCGAACGCGCGCCCGAGCTGTTGGGTCAATGGGCGCAGGCGCTGTACTTCGCTGGCGAGCGGCAATGGACCGAGCAACTGCAAGCGCTGACCGATGAAGCGCTACGCGCCGACCCCGCGGAAGTGACCAGCCTGGGCCTGCTCGGTATCGCCGCCTATGAAGAACAGCGTTTCCAGCAGGCCATCGACTACTGGCAGCAACTGGTCGCGGCGCTGCCGGCGCAAGACCCGTCGCGCGCGGCCATTCAAGGCGGCATCGAGCAAGCCCGCAAGCGCCTGAATCCGCAGACGGCCGACGCCCCGGCAGCGGCTCCGGCGCAGGCCTTGACTGTCAAAGTCGCCTTGGCCGACGCGCTCAAAGGCAAAGTGCAGCCCGGCGACGCGGTGTTCGTCTTCGCCCGCGCGGTATCCGGCCCGCCGATGCCGTTGGCGGTGAAACGCCTGACCGTGGCCGATCTGCCGGCCGAGGTGAGCCTGTCCGACAGTGACGCGATGATGCCGCAACTGAAGATTTCCGGCTTCGAGCAGGTGCAATTGCTGGCGCGTATCTCGCGCAGCGGCAACGCCACGGCCGGCGAGTGGATAGGCAGCAGCCAACCGCTGGCCAGCAACACCAGCGAGCCGCAGCAACTGACCATCGACACCGCCGAAGGCCAAGGACAATGAAACGCTTGTTAACGCTTGCTCTGGCGCTCGCTTTGTCGAGCCTGGCCGGTTGCGCGGTGCACAGCAAGGCACCGATCAGCCAGAACCCCACCACCACTAAATCCCACCCGCGTTACGCGCCGCCGCCAGGGGCGGAGAGTCATTGGGATGGCGGTTTGGGCGTCTACGTGGTCGGCGGTGCGCGCGACCTGTATTACCGCGAGCGCACCTATTACCGCTGGAACAACGGCTGGAGCTGGGCCAACAGCCCGCAAGGCCCGTGGCGACCCACCGACAGCAGCGGCGTACCGCCGGGCCTGTATCGGCGCTACGCGCAGTAATAGCGAGGCGCTCGCTTGCCGAAAACCTGCTAGATCGTAGGGTGGACATGCCGAAGGCTTGTCCACCATCCGGGCGCCAGCGGTGGACAAAGCTTCGCTATGTCCACCCTACAAAGGCGCGTCCGGGTTACTGGCGGCCCACTTTGTCGAATCGTCGATTAATGCGCGGGGCAGGGCGTTGCCGGGCGGCTTGCGCCGGGTAATTCGAAATCCTCGATCAGGCGGCAGATCGCCTGGCCGTCCGGGGCGCATTCGGCTTTGCCGGCCCAATCCTCGAGCGCATCGTGCATCACCAGGGCCAGGCGTTGGCATTCGTCGATATGCGCTTGCAGTGCGGCCAGGCGTTCGCGCATCAGATCGCGTACCTCGGCACAAGGTGCGGCACCGCTGTCGGCGCGGGCGAGAATCGCTTGCACATCCTTGAGGCTGAAGCCCAGACGACGGGCGCGGACGATAAAGCGCAGGCGTTGCAAATCGTTTTGGCTGAACCGCTGATAGCCGTTATGGGGATCGCGCGAAGGCCGCAGCAGCCCGAGTTCGCTGTAGTGACGTACGGTTTCGGCGCTGACCTCGGCGGCTTTGGCCAGTTGGGCGACACGCATGGACGGTCTCCGAATGAAAAGGGTCGCGCCAGGTTAAAACCCAGGTGCGGCCCCTCGGTCAAGCCTGTTGGTTATTCGGCGATCTGTAGTTTGCGCGACTCGTGGTAGAAGTAGCGCAGCTTCTCGTACTCGAACGGCGAGTTGAGCTGACCGTAACGGAAGTTCACCGTGGAGCGTTGATCGACCACTTCCAGCAAGGCGATTTCCGGGTGGGCGCGGCTGGCTGCGGCGACGTTGAGCAGATTGGCGTGGAAGTCCACGTTGAAATCCACCACCAGGCCGCCGGTGTCGCGCAGGTTGGAGGGGCCGAGCAACGGCAACATCAGATAAGGCCCGGCCGGGGCGCCGTAGAACCCCAGGGTCTGGCCGAAGTCTTCGCTCTGTTTGGGCAGACCCATTTTCGTCGCCGGATCCCAGAGCCCGGCGACCCCGACGGTGGTGTTCAGCAGCAGCCGCCCGCTGGTCTGCAGCGAACGTTTGCCTTTGAATTGCAGCAGGCTGTTGAACAGGTTGGGCACGTCGCCGAGGTTGCTGAAAAAGTTGCTGACACCCTGCTCCAGCAGATCCGGGGTGACATAGCGGTAGCCCTCGACGATCGGCAGGAACACCCATTCGTCGAAGCGGTAGTTGAAGTGATAGACCCGGCGGTTCCACGACTCCAGCGGGTCATAAACTTGCAGCGCGTCCAGGCTCGAGCGCTCGAACTCCCGCTGATCCAAGCCTGGGTTGAATTGCAGATGTTCCAGCGGTTGCTTGAAGCCGTCGTCATCGACGTTGTGTTGCGCCTGAACCAGACCGCTGCCGAAGAGCAGGGCCGTCAGCACGAAGGAAGAAGGCTTAGCCACGAAAGAACTCCAACATGGCGTCGCTGTTGACGCGGTAATTGAGGTTGCCGCAATGCCCGCCGAGCGGGTACAGGGTCATGCGGTCACCGAAGGTGCGGCGTAGAAAACCGATATCGCCGGGGCCGAGGATCAGGTCGTCGGCGTTGTGCATCACGGCGATCTTGTCGGTGTTTTTCAGATAATCCTCGATGGCGAACAGGCTGACCTGTCGGATCAACTGGTTCAGGTCGGTGCCGCCATAGCGGGCGCGCCACATGGGCAGCAGCTGTTCGTTGACGTAGCACTCGAAATCGCATTGCAGCGCACGCTTGAAGAAAGGCGTGAGGCTGGTGCTCTCGTCGATCGGGTAGTTGATCGGGGTGATCAGCCCGCGGCGGTTGATCAGGTCCGAGGTAAAGGCGATATCGGCCGCCGAGAAGCGAAATGAGCTGCCGATCAGCATGGCCATTTGTTCGTCCGACAGCTGTTCCTTGGACTGCTGGAAGTCGTAAAGCAGCGCATCGTTGATATCGATATAGCCCTTCTCCACGAAATAATTGGTCAGCTTCGCCAGTATCGACTCGTAGAACGTAGTGCTGCTGTCGATGCCTTTCACCTGGGTTTGCACCAGGCGGTCCAGGTTGCCGATCGAGGTGTATAGATTGACCGGCGGGTTGAGCAGCAACACGCGCTTGAAATTGAAACTGCGCCGGGTTTCGTCGAGTTGGCTGACGAAGCCCGCATGCAACGCGCCCAGGCTGTAGCCGGTGAGGTGGTAGTCGCTGATTTGCAGGTCCGGGTGCTGCGCGCGCACGGCCTGCATGGCGCGGTACAGGTCGTCGGCGTCGTCGCTGGTAAAACCCGGCGTGGCGAAGCGCGAGGCCGCCGCCATGAAGTCGTAGCTGCTCGGCGAGGACATCTGCACCACGTGGTAGCCGGCGCCGTAGAACAGCTTCTTCAGGTACTCCGAATGGCTGCTCGAATAGTGCGCGCCGGTGCCGGCGATGATGAAGATCAGCGGCGCCTTGCCCTTCTGGCTGGCCAGGCGGTAGCCCATTTTGGTCACGGGCCAGAAGTTTTCCGGCAGGACGAATTCGCGTTCCGGGCGCAGTTTGACCTTGTGGTCGTCTTGCCTGATGTCGCTGTCGTCCGGCAGCTGCGGGCGCAGCTCCGGCGGGGTGGTGGCGATAGTCGCTTCGAACGGATTGCTCAGCGGGTAGCCGTAGTCCTTTTCGGCGATGTCGGCGGCCGACAACGGCAGCGCACACAGTAGGGTGCCCGCTAATGCAGCGAAACGCATGAAGTACGGCATCGAGAAAGTACCCTTTCAAAGAGCGCTAATAACGTGGAGTTATATGACCGCGGGATCAGCCTCGAGTGCCGTGGCCAATGGGGTATTCGCTACTTGCAGCAATGCCGGGCCGGTGAGGCGATAGACCGTCCACTCATCCAGCGGCTGGGCGCCGAGCTGTTGGTAGAAGCCGATGGCCGGCGCATTCCAGTCCAGCACCGACCATTCCAGGCGCCCGCAACCCCGTTCCACGGCAAGCCGCGCCAATGTGCTCAGCAAGGCCTTGCCCAGCCCGGCGCCACGGGCGCTGGCGCGTACGTAGAGGTCCTCCAGGTAAATCCCGGGCTTACCGAGGAAGGTCGAGTAGTTGTGGAAAAACAGCGCGAAGCCGGCTGGCGCCCCATCGACTTCGCCGATCAGCACCTCGGCATAGGGGCGCGGGCCGAATAGGTGCTCGGCCATTTGCTCGGGGTCGGCGATCGCCTGGTCGGCGAGTTTTTCGTACTCGGCCAGCTCCCGGATAAAACCCAGAATCAGCGGGATATCGTCGCGGTCGGCGGGGCGGATATTCAATAGCGGCATGGTCATTCCTTTAACGGTGAGGCTCGGGTCGACTGCGGTTAGCTGCGATCCGTAGCGGGTGGGCGATAGATATTCGCTACCGCACTATAGGGATTCGCTTACTCGATTGCATGGTCTGCTCGTATCAATCGCGGTTTTGCTTAGCGCTGCGTCCGGTTACTCTTGCCCCCCGTTGATGCCTGCCGTTTTTCCCTTGCTCGGAGTTCCATATGGCCCGCCTGTTTCCCTGGATCCTACTCGCGCTCGCCGTCGCGCTCTGTCTGGCCGGCAGCTATGGGCTGCGGTTCAATCTGATGGAAGCCGATCGCTGGGTCGGGCGTTGCGTCGAGATACCGGAGTATTGGGCGTGCGAACTACGGGCCACGCTCGGTTGGCTGATCCATACCCGTGTGCTGGCCTGGAGCGCCGTGGTCACGGCAGCGCTGGCATTCATCCTGCCGGGGCGTGGCGGTCGGCTATTGGCGGTGCCGGCGCTGCTCCTGAGTTTGCCCGCGCTGGTGTTGTACAGCGCCAGCCTGGCGGTGTTTGCCGTGCTGTTGGCGTTGCTGCGTCTGGTGCGGGCGCCGCGCCGGGCGGCTCAGGCGCTCTGAACCTGCTTTACCCGTAAGCTGCGCCACAACGCGGCGAGCAATAGCGCGCAGGTTATGGCCCAGCCGATTGCCTGGCGGTTGCCCAGGCCTTCCTGGACCAACTGCGGAGCGATGCCGGCGCCGATCACTAGCGCCAGTAATATGACTTCCCGGCGCGGCGCGACGACCGGCCGGCACAGGTAGATCAGCGCCGGTAGCAGCAACGCGGCGCTGGGAAAGCTGCGGTAGCGCGCGTCCACCACCAGCGCCAGCATCATCGCGGCGCCGGCGAAACCCGCGGCGAGCAGCCACCAGCCGGCCCGCGCGTCCAGCCAGGCGAACAGCCGAGTGCGCCAGCCGCGCCTGTCGCCCGAGGCCAGCAGCGCATGCCCCAGCACCACCAGATTCAAAACCAGCAATGCCGCCGCCCATAACCACTCGCCAAGGTAAAGGCTGGTGACCCAGGCCAGCTCGGCCCATAAGCCGATACAGGCCGCGCCCAGGGCGGCGATCAACGGGATGCCCAAGGCACTGCGGTTGGAGCGCGGCGTGCCGGCGACAACCAAGGCTGCAGCGAATATCAGCCCGCAGGCGAGCAGCCAGAACCGCCAATGCGGCAGATTGGAAACCGCGCCGGCGAGTATCGCTTTGTCCTGACGGTCGGCGTCGTACAAGCCCCAATAGCCGCCCGCCGCGCCTTCGCTGACGCGCTTCCAGGGTTGGTCGAAGGCTTCGATCAGGTTGTAGCGCCAGCCGTGCTGCTCCGCCAGGGCGACGAAACCGCGAATGAACTGGGCTTGGTTGATCCGGCTCGGCAGCGCCGTTTCCCGCTGGCGGCCTTCGCTGGGCCAGCCGGTTTCGCCGATCAGAATGTCCTTGGGCGCGAATTGGCGGCCGAACTGCTGGCGCACCTGGGCGACTTTGGCCAGCGCCTCGTCGATGCCGGCGGGGTCGTCCTCCCAATAGGGCAGCAGGTGAATGGTGAGGAAATCCACCGCCGGCGCGACTTCCGGGTGTTTCAGCCAGAATTCCCAGACATCGGCGTAGGTCACCGGCTGCTCGACCCGGCTTTTCACCTGCTCGATCAAGGCGACCAGCTGCTGGGGCGTCACTTCCTTGCGCAGCAGGGCCTCGTTGCCGACGATCAGCGCTTCGATGATATCCGGGTGTTTATTCGCCACCTCGATCAGCCCGGCGATCTCCACGGCCGTCGCCTGCGCATCGCGACTGACCCAGGCGCCGACGATCAGCTTCAAACCGTGTTTGCGGGCGAGCGCCGGCAGCGCTTCCAGGCCGCTGACCGAATAGGTGCGCAGGCAGGTGAAGGTTTTGCCGAGCAGGGCCAGATCGGCGTCCATGCGCGCCTCGCTGATCCGTAGCGGCTGATCGAACGGCGACTGATGTTTATCGAACGGGGTGTAAGACGCGCATTGCAGCTTGTGCGTCGGGCTCCCGGCGTCGGCCAGTTGCAGCGGCCGGCCGAGCCCGTACCACAGGGCCGCCAGGCCGAGCAGGCCGACACAACTGGCGAAGAGATAAGCGAGCAGCGGAAAGCGGGCGGTGGCGGTCATAAGCGGGCGCGAATCGATGATGAGCGAGCCGCGCATCTTAACGGATTTAGCCTGTGCGGCTTGCTGAGATCGTCAAGGACACACCCATCGACGACTCAGGCTTGATGATGCAACCAGGCATGCCGCGGACGTTCTGTGGCCGCGTTTGGGCGTGCATCGATACGCTGCCAGAGTTTCTCGTGAAAATAGAAACCGACCGAGTTGCACAACGGCTCGATGGCCGCCACCAGGCCGCTGGCGGAAACGCTGCCGGTCAAGGCATAGGTGACCGAGAAGGCGATGGCGAAATGCATCAGGGTAAAGGTCAGGGTCTTGAGCATGGCGCACCTCGAGTGAGAATTATTCGCTGTTGTGTGCAGGTTAGTCAGCTCGAACCTATAGATGAAATATTGATTTGAAATTGAATTGATAGTTTTTGCGAATCGCGTGCGCTCCCGTGATTCGCCGACAGCTAAAAAAGCAGCCGCTCAGGCTCTAGCCTGCGCAGACACCGCTCGGCATAAGCTGCGTTCTGGGCAGCACACCGAGCAGGACCTGCGTGTTTCACCTGTAGGCGCGGGGCATGAAGCGGATCAGTTGGTGGTGCGCTCAGGAAGCTTGGCGATCACCTTGATCTCGAACTGGAAGCCATACAGCCAGGTCACGCCAACGGCGGTTAAGGTCGGGTGCGGGGCGTTACCCCAGAACTCCGGAACAACCTTCCAGATGGTCTCGAACTTGGATTCGGGGTCGACGATAAAGATGGTGACATCGACCACATCGTCGAATGTGCAACCCGCTTCGCCCAATATCGCGTTCAGGTTGCTGAATGCGCTCCTGACCTGTTGCTCGAGTTCGGCTTCGGGCGAGCCGTCTTCTTTGCTGCCGACCTGACCGGAGACGAACAGAAAGCCATTGGAACGGATCGCCGGCGAGTAGCGGTTGCGCTCATAAAGCGCCTGGCGCCCGGGCGGGAAAATGACGTCACGTGTGCTCATCTGGATACCTCCATCAAGGGTCGAAAGCGACCGGAAAGTTAGCGATGGAGTGAATGTAAGGGCTTGTAGCCGACCGATAAACGAGCAACTCTGGCCATCACTGTTTGTAAAATCCAAACAATCCGAGG
>NZ_CAMPHN010000166.1 GCF_946885885.1 uncultured Pseudomonas sp. | reverse complement strand
CTGCTCTGCAGCAATTGCGGGGCGACCCCGCCGATATCCCCGGCGCCCTGGCACAAGAGGATGTCGCCGGCGCGCAGCAGCGGCTTGACCAACGGCGCCAGCTCGACGCCGCGCTCGATATAGATGGGATCCAACTGGCCACGCTGACGGATGCTGTGGCACAGGTGCTTGCTGTCGGCACCGGGAATCGGCTCCTCGCCGGCCGGGTAGACCTCCATCAACAGCAACACATTGGCATCGGCCAGGACCTGCACGAAATCCTCGTAAAGGTCGCGGGTACGGCTGAAACGGTGCGGCTGGTAAACCATCACCAGACGCCGCTCCGGCCAACCGCCGCGCACCGCCTTGATCACCGCGGCGACTTCGCGCGGGTGGTGGCCGTAGTCGTCGACCAGCATCACGCTGCCGCCGTCGACCGGCAGCTCGCCGTATACCTGAAAGCGCCGGCCGACGCCTTGAAAGCCCGACAGGCCCTGGACGATGGCCTCGTCGCTGATGCCTTCGTCGCCGGCGATTGCGATGGTCGCCAAGGCATTAAGGACGTTGTGGTTGCCGGGCATGTTCACCGACACGTCGAGCGGCGCGCGACCTGTACGCAGCACGGTGAAGAAGGTCTGCATGCCCTGCTGACGCACGTTGATCGCGCGCACGTCGGCGCCTTCGTCGAAGCCGTAGGTCAGGGTCGGACGGGCGACCTGGGGGAGGATCTCGCGCACGATCGGATCGTCCACGCACAGCACCGCCAACCCATAGAACGGCAGGTTGTGGAGGAACTCGATGAAGGTTTTCTTCAACTTGTTGAAGTCGCCCTCATAGGTGCTCATGTGGTCCATGTCGATATTGGTGACCACCGCGACCATCGGCTGCAGGTGCAGGAAGCTGGCGTCGCTCTCGTCGGCTTCGGCGATCAGGTAGCGGCTGGTGCCGAGCTGGGCATTGGTGCCCGCGGCATTCAAACGGCCGCCGATGACGAAGGTCGGGTCCAGGCCGCCAGCGGCGAACACCGAGGCCAGCAGGCTGGTGGTGGTGGTTTTGCCATGGGTGCCGGCCACCGCCACGCCGTGCCGATAACGCATCAGTTCGGCGAGCATCTCGGCCCGCGGCACCACCGGGATGCGGCGCTCCAGGGCAGTGGCGACTTCCGGGTTGGCCGGGTTGATCGCGCTGGACACCACCAGCACGTCGGCGCTTTCGGCGTTCTCGGCGCTATGGCCGATAAAGATCCGCGCACCGAACTTTTCAAGACGCTCGGTCACCGCCGAGCCCTTGAGATCGGAACCGGAAACCTGATAGCCGAGGTTCAGCAGCACTTCGGCAATACCGCACATACCGGCGCCGCCGATCCCGACGAAATGGATGCGGCGAATCCGGCGCATTTCCGGCTGTGGGAACGCTTTCTGGCTCTCAACCACGGGCCACCTCCAGGCAAATATCGACAACGGTGCGGGTTGCGTCGGGCTTGGCCAGGCGACGCGCAGTGCCGGCCATGCTGTTGAGTCGTTCGGGATGCATCAAAACCTCGGTCAGCTGCGCGGCCAGCGTGGCGGCGTCAGTGGAGCGTTGCGGCAGGAGCACGGCGGCCCCTTCACGGGCCAGATAGCCGGCGTTATGCGTTTGGTGATCGTCGATCGCGTGCGGCAACGGCAACAGGAATGACGGCAGGCCAGCGGCTGCCAGTTCGCTGACGGTCAGCGCGCCGGCGCGGCAGACCACCAGATCGGCCCAGGCATAAGCGCGGGCCATGTCCTTGATAAAGGGCGCGACCTGCGCTTCGACGCCAGCGGCGGCGTAGCGTTCAGTGGTCACCCCGTCATGCTGCTTGCCGGCCTGATGGAACACCTCGGGGCGCAGCTCGGCGGCGACCAGCGCCAGGGCCTCGGGCAGCAATTTGTTCAGCGGCTCGGCGCCCAGACTACCGCCGAGCACCAACAGCCGCGCCCGGCGCTTACCCAGGGCATCGCGCGGGGTTTCCAGAAACAGCTCTTCGCGCACCGGGTTGCCGGTGGTGCGGCGCTTGTCGCTGGCGCCGAAGGTATCCGGGAAGGCCTCGCAGACGCGGCTGGCGAACGGCACCAGGCTGCGGTTGGCGGTACCGGCCACGGCGTTCTGCTCATGGATGATCAAGGGCGCGCCATTCATTCGCGCCGCCAGACCGCCCGGCCCGGTGACATAGCCGCCCATACCGAGCACGCAGACCGGCTGTAATTCGCGCAGCACCTTACGCGCTTGCAACAGCGCCTTGAGCAGCTGGAACGGTGCCTTGAGCAGCGACAACTTGCCCTTGCCGCGCAGGCCGCTGACATCGATCAGGTGCAGCGGCAAACCGGCCGCCGGCACCAACTCGTTTTCGATCCCGCGCGGCGTGCCCAGCCAATGCACGCTGTAGCCGCGCGCCTTGAACTCGCGGGCGCAGGCCAGCGCCGGGAACACATGTCCGCCGGTGCCGCCGGCCATGATCAGCACATTACCGCGCATGCCGGGCCTCCTTGGCATTGCCGATGTCCGCTTCGGCGAAATCGGCTTCGTCGAACTCCACGTTTTCGTTGCCCAACTCGGTGCGGTGCTCCCATTCGATGCGCAGCAGCAGCGCCAGGCTGACGCAGCAGATCACCAGCGAACTGCCGCCGTAGCTGAGGAACGGCAGGGTCAGGCCCTTGGTCGGCAGCAGGCCGACGTTCACCCCGATATTGATCAGGAACTGGCCGACCCACAGAAACGCCAGGCCGTAGGCGACATAGGCGGAGAAGAACTGTTTGGCCTTTTCGGCCCACAGACCGACATACAGGGCCCGCACGCTGACGAAGACGAACAACGCCACGGTCAGCAAGGCGCCGATCAAACCCAGCTCCTCGGCGAGCACGGCGAAGACGAAATCGGTATGGGCCTCCGGCAGATAGAACTGCTTCTGGATGCTGTTGCCCAGGCCAACGCCAAACCATTCGCCGCGGCCGAAGGCGATCAACGCCTGGGTCAGCTGATAGCCGGAACCGAACTGGTCGGCCCAGGGGTCGGTAAAGGTGATCAGGCGTTGCAGGCGGTACTCCTGGGTCTGCACCAGAACGAACACCGCGCCGACGGCCAACGCGACCATCAGGCCGAACCGCAACAAACCGACGCCGCCGAGGAACAGCATCGCCGCCGCTGCGCCCATCATCACCACGGTGGCGCCGAAGTCCGGCTCCAGCAGCAGCAAACCGGCCATCGGCAACAGCACCACGAACGGCTTGAAGAACCCGGCCCAGCTCTCGCGCACCTCTTCCTGACGGCGTACCAGATACCCGGCGAGGTAGACCACGACGAACAACTTGGCGATTTCCGACGGCTGCACGTTGAAGGCGCCGAAGCCGATCCAGCGCGACGAGCCGTTCACTTCGCGACCGATACCCGGGATCAGCACCAGCACCAGCAAGGCGAAGGCGGCGAGCAGCAGGGTGCCGCCGAAACGCTGCCAGGTCGCCATGGGAATCAACAGCGTCACACCCGCGGCGACCAGGCCGATCACCAGATAGATCAGATGGCGGGTCATGTGGTACAGCGGATTGCCGGAGTTGACCGCTGCCACTTCGGACGAGGCCGAGGTGATCATCACCAAGCCCAGGCCAAGCAACGCCAGACAGCCGGCGAGCAACGGGAAATCCAGGTCCAGGCCACGGCGGCCGAACAGCGGAGACGGATAAGGGCGCAATAGGGCGAGCATCAGACGAGCGCCTCCACTGCTTGGGCGAACAGACGTCCGCGCTCCTCGAAATTCTTGAACATATCCAGGCTCGCGCAGGCCGGCGAGAGCAGCACCGCATCGCCCGCCTGGGCCAGCTCGGCGGCGCGCTGTACTGCCTCCTCCAGGCTTTGCACGCGGATCAACGGCGCGGCATCGCCCAAGGCTTCGGCCAGGCGCTCGGCATCGCGCCCGAGCAGAATCACCGCGCGGCAGAACTTGGCCACCGGTTCGCGCAGCGCGGAGAAGTCCGCACCCTTGCCGTCGCCGCCGGCGATCAGTACCAGCTTGCCGGCGATATCCACACCCAAGCCCTCGATCGCCGCCAGCGCGGCGCCGACGTTGGTCGCTTTGGAATCGTCGTAATAGGCGACGCCCTCGCGCTCACCGACCCACTGGCAGCGGTGCGCCAGGCCGGCGAAGCTACGCAGGGTCTGCAACATGGGCTCGAACGGCAGGCCCACGGCATGCCCCAGGGCCAGGGCCGCGAGGGCGTTGGACTGATTGTGCGCGCCACGGATCTTCAATTCGCGCACCGGCAACAGCGCGGCGAACTGATAGCCCAGACACTTCTCGCCGTTTTCCTCGATCAGACCGAAGCGTTTGAAATCCGGCTTGCCCAGGCCGAAGTACCAGCACGGCAAGCCGTCCGCCACCAGCGGCCGCGATAGCGCATCGTCGCGGTTCACCACCACCTGGCGGGCGCCGCGGAAGATCCGATGCTTGGCCAAGTGGTAAGCCGGCAGATCGGCGTAGCGATCCATATGGTCTTCGCTGATGTTCAAGCAGGTCGCCACTTCGGCATTCAACTGATCGGTGGTTTCCAGCTGGAAACTCGACAACTCCAGCACGTACAGCTCGATCTCGTCGTCGAGCAAGTCGAGTGCCGGCGTGCCCAGATTGCCGCCGACCGCGACCTTCTTACCGGCCGCCGCGGCCATCTCGCCGACCAGGGTGGTCACGGTGCTCTTGGCGTTGGAGCCGGTGATGGCGACGATCGGCGCCTTGGCGTAGCGGGCGAACAGATCGATATCGCCGGACAGCTTGACGCCGCACTGGGCCGCTTGCTGCAACGCCGGGGTGGCGATGGCCAGGCCCGGACTGACGAGCAATTCGCTGGCGCGGCAGAGGAATTCCACGTCCAACTCGCCGCAACGCACTTCCACCTGCGGGAACTGCTCGCGCAAGGTGGCGAGCTCCGGCGGGTTGGCACGGGTGTCGACCACGGCAAAAGGCAAGCCCTGGCGCGCGAGGAAGCGCACCAGGGACATGCCGCTCTTGCCGAGGCCGACAACGATGCGGAAGTGATCGGAAGCGATCAGGCTCATCTTTTCCTCAACGCAGTTTCAAGGTGGCGAGGCCGACCAGCACCAGAACCACGGTGATGATCCAGAAACGCACGATCACGCGCGGCTCGGGCCAACCTTTGAGTTCGAAGTGGTGGTGAATCGGCGCCATGCGGAATACCCGCTTGCCGGTCAATTTGAAGGAGGCGACCTGGATGATCACCGACAGGGTTTCCATGACGAACACCCCGCCCATGATGAACAGCACCACTTCCTGACGGACGATCACCGCGATGGTGCCCAGGGCCGCGCCCAGCGCCAGCGCGCCGACGTCGCCCATGAAGACTTGCGCCGGGTAGGTGTTGAACCACAAAAAGCCCAGGCCGGCGCCTACCAGTGCGGCGCAGAATACGATCAACTCGCCGGCACCCGGCAAGTAGGGGATCAGCAGGTACTGGGCGAAATTCACGTTGCCCGACAGGTAGCAAAAAATCCCCAATGCGCCGCCGACCATCACCGTCGGCAGGATCGCCAGGCCGTCGAGGCCGTCGGTGAGGTTGACCGCGTTGCTCGAACCGACGATGACGAAGTAGGTCAGCACCACGAAGCCGGCGCCGAGCGGGATGCTCACATCTTTCAGCAACGGCAGGATCAGGGTGGTTTCCAGCGGGCTCTGCGCGGTCATATAAAGGAACAGCGCCGCGCCCAGGCCGAACACCGATTGCCAGAAGTACTTCCAGCGGCTCGGCAGGCCCTTGGAGTTCTTCTCGATCACCTTGCGGTAATCGTCGACCCAGCCGATGGCGCCGAACAGCAGGGTTACGGCCAATACCACCCACACGTAGCGGTTGCTCAGGTCGGCCCACAGCAGCGTACTGATGGCGATGGCGGAGAGAATCAGCGCGCCGCCCATGGTCGGCGTGCCCTTTTTCGACAGGTGCGATTGCGGGCCGTCGTTGCGCACCGACTGGCCGATCTGGCGAATCTGCAAGGTGCGGATCATCCAGGGGCCCAGCCACAGCGACAGCGCCAATGCGGTCAGCACCCCGAGAATGCCGCGCATGGTCAGGTACTGAAAGACCGCGAAGCCTTTGTAGAACTGTTGCAGGTACTCCGCCAACAGCAGCAACATTAGTGACTCCCCATAAAGTGATTCTCGCCGGAACTGCCACAAAGCGCCGCCACGACTTTTTCCATCGCGGCGCTGCGTGAGCCTTTTATTAGAATGGTGGTGTCGCCTTGCTCGTGGCGTAATGCCTCGATCAAGCTGGCTTGCTCGGCAAAGTGACGGCCATCGGTACCGAACTCGCTCACCGCATGAGCCATCAGCGGGCCGACCGCATAGAGCGCGTCGACCTTACCGGCCGCATAGCTGCCGACCTCGCGGTGGCCCTGCTCGGCCCAGGCGCCCAGCTCGGCGATATCGCCCAGCACCAGTACCGTCCGCCCACTGAAGCCGGCGAGGATGTCGATGGCCGCGCAGATCGAAGCTGGATTGGCGTTGTAGCTGTCGTCGATGACCCGCACGCCGTTGCTCGCCAACTGCGCGACGGCGCGGCCATTGACCGGCTGCAGCAGCTCCAGGCCGCTTTTGATATCGACCAGCGGCACGTTCAGCGCATGGGCGGCAGCGGCGGCGGCCAGGGCATTGGCCACGTTGTGCTCGCCGAGCAGATTGAGCTGAATCCGCGCCTGGCCCTGCGCGCAATGCAGGGTAAAGGCCGAGCAACCGCGGGCATCGCGGGCCAGGTCGCTGGCGTGGAAGTCCGCCGTTTGGTTATGCAGGGCGAAGCTCGATACGCTGCGGCCGGCGGCGCGCTGCCGCCAGGTGGCGAACGCCTTGTCGTCGAGATTGAGCACGGCGACACCGTCGCGACCCAGCCCTTCGAGGATCTCGCCCTTGGCCTGGACGATCTTTTCCGGCCCGCCGAATTCGCCGACATGGGCGGTTCCGGCGTTGTTGATAATGGCCACCTGGGGCAGCGCCAGGCTGACGGTGTAAGCGATTTCGCCGACGTGGTTGGCGCCCAGCTCGATCGCCGCCGCGACATGCTCGGGGGCCAGTTCCAATAGGGTCAGGGGCGCGCCGAGCTCATTATTGAGATTTCCGCGGGTGGCCAGCACCGCACCGCGCAAGCCGACGCGCAGAATGCTCGCGAGCATTTCCTTGACCGTGGTTTTACCACTGGAACCGGTGATCGCCACCAGGGGGCCGCCAAAGGCCTGGCGATTGAGCGCGCCCAATTGCCCCAACGCCAGACGACTATCGCTGACCAGCAATTGCGGCAAGGCCACGCCCGCCACCTCACGCTCGACCAGGGCCGCCACGGCGCCACGCGCGGCGACCTCGGCAAGGTAGTCGTGACCGTCGAAACGCGGCCCGGTCAGCGCGACGAACAGTTGACCCGGCTGAATCGCCCGGCTGTCGGTGCTGACGGCGTCGAAAAGCCGATCCTCGCCGATCAAGCGGGCACTCAGCGGCGCGGCGACTTCGCTCAAACGCAGGGCTTTAAGCATGGGCCACCTCCCATTCGGCCAGGGCCTTGGCGGCTTCGACCAGATCGGAGAACGGCTGACGCTCGCCGTTGATCTCCTGATAGTCCTCATGGCCCTTACCGGCCAGCACCAGCACATCGTCGGCGCTGGCGGCGGCGATCAATTGCGCGATGGCCTGACCACGGCCATGGATGAACTGCACATTATCCGGCGCGCTAAAGCCGGCGCGGATATCGCTGAAAATCTGCTGCGGGGACTCGGTGCGCGGGTTGTCGTCGGTCACCAGCACGCCATCGGCGAGGCACTCGACCACCGCGGCCATCAGCGGACGCTTGCCGCTGTCGCGATCGCCGCCACAGCCGAACAGGCACAACAAGCGGCCTTTGACATGGGGGCGCAAGGCTTCGAGAACTTTTTCCAGGGCATCGGGGGTGTGCGCGTAGTCGACCACCACCAGCGGCTGCCGAGCGCCGCCCAGGCGCTGCATGCGACCGACCGGCCCCTGCAATTGCGGCAGCACCGCGAGAATTTCATCGAGCGGGTAATCCATGCCCAGCAAGGCACCGACCACCGCCAACAGGTTGCTCAGGTTGAAACGGCCGAGCAGCGAGCTGCGCAGGCTGCGTTCGCCCTGCGGGGTGACCACAGTGGCGACCACGCCCTGCTCGTCGAAACGCGCCTGGCGGCAATACAAATAGGCGCTGCGATCTTCCAGGCTGTAACCGATCAAACGCGACGGCTGCGGTCGTGCGGCGAGTTTGCGGCCGAAGGCATCGTCCAGATTCAACACCCGGCAACGCAGGTTGGGCCAGGCGAACAAAGCGGCCTTGGCTTCACCGTAGGCATCCATCGAGCCGTGGTAATCCAGATGATCGCGGGACAGATTGGTGAACACCGCCACGTCGAAATCCAGCGCTGCGACACGGCCCTGATGCAAACCGTGGGACGAGACTTCCATGGCCACGGCGCGGGCGCCGGCCTTCTTCATCTCGGCCAGGGTGGCCTGCACGCCGATCGGATCGGGGGTGGTGTGGCGGCCCAAGGCCAAGGCGTTATAGAAGCCATTGCCGAGGGTGCCGACAATGCCGCAGCGCTCGCCGAGCAGATCCAGGGCCTGGGCCAGCAATTGGCTGACGCTGGTTTTGCCGTTGGTGCCGGTGATGCCGATCAAGTGCAGGCCGCGGCTCGGCTCGCCATAAAAGCGCCCGGCAATCGCCGACAGTTGGCCGGACAAGCCTTTGATGGGCAACAGCTCGGCGCTTTGCGCGGTCATCACCGCCGCGCCTTCGGCCTCATAGGCCACGGCCGCGGCACCGCGGGCAATCGCATCGGCGATATGCACGCGGCCGTCCTGCTGGGTGCCGGGCACGGCCAGGAACAAGTCGCCCGGACGCACTTTGCGGCTGTCCAGGGTCAGTTCGCGAATCAACATCGAGCTGGCGGCTTCCGGCAGCAACTGATTCAGCGGCATCGGCATCAGATACGCCCTCCTTTGCCCGCATCCACCGCGGCGGTCTGCGGCTCGCCCGGCGGCGGCAGATTATCCGGCACGACATTCATCAAACGCAGGGCGCCGGCCATCACTTTGCCGAACACCGGCGCGGACACCAGGCCGCCGTAGTAGCCGCCCTTGCTCGGTTCGTCGATCACGATGGCCACGGCAATGCGCGGGTCGCTGACCGGACCGAAACCGGCGAACAGCGAGCGATAGGCGTTTTCCCGATAGCCCCGGCTGTCCGTCGATACTTTGCGCGCGGTACCGCTCTTGCCGGCCACGTGGTAACCGGGAACCTGAGCCCGGAACACCCCGCCCGGCGCCTCGATCACTTGCTGCAACATACCCTGCATGGTCAGCGCGACCGTTTCCGGGATCACCTGCACCGCATCGGGCGCGAGATCGGTGCGCACCATCGACAAGGGCAC
>NZ_CAMPHN010000165.1 GCF_946885885.1 uncultured Pseudomonas sp. | reverse complement strand
GGGACGCCTAGTCCTTGTCTTGCCTGCCTCGCCTACGTTTTTCAACGGCCTGCTAACGGGGGTGGTCGCTCATGAGTTACGGCATTCTGCTCACCCTGCACCTGTTCGCCGCGCTGATCTTCATCGGCACGGTGTTCTTCGAGGTGCTGATTCTGGAAGGCGTGCGTAAACAGGTGCCGGTCGAGGCTATGCGCGTGTTGGAGCGCGCTATCGGCCGGCGCGCCAGACGCCTGATGCCCTGGGTGTTGCTGACGTTGTTCGGCGCCGGGCTGGGCATGCTCTGGCTGCGTTATTTACCGGCGCTGAGTGCGCCCTTGGCGTCGTCTTTCGGCACCTTGTTGCTGCTCAAACTGGTACTTGCGGCCAGCGTGCTCGGGCATTTCTTCAGTGCCATGTGGCTATTCGCGAGCGGGCGCATGAATGGGCGATATCTGCGCATTCTTCATCTCAGCCTGTTCGCGCATATGCTCGGCATCGTGCTCTTGGCCAAGGGCATGTTTTATCTGAGTTGGTGATGGGGTCAGCGGTGGGCAAGGCTTCGCCATGCTCACCCTATGGAAGCGCGCGGATCAACCAGATATTCGTAACTAGCAGCCAGTAGCCCGGATGAAATCCGGGAACAATCTGCGCACGCACCACCGCTCCCGGATTGCGCCAAAGGCTTATTCGGGCTACGGGATCGCGCCAGGTAGAGGGCTCTGCGCCATTCCTGTGGCCCGAATAAGCCACTGGCTTATTCGGGTGTCGGCATCGGTTGTGATTTCAGTGCATTGACGAACAGCACGTTGTTTTCCAAGTGGATGTGCTGCATCAAGTCGCTGCGCAGTTCCTGCAACCCGCGATACAGCGCGCGCCAGGTGTTGCAGGCATCCTCCGGCGGGGTGATATGCGCGGTGAGGCCGAGCAGGCGCTCCAGGGCCGCGCCGTGGTGGTCGTGTTCGAAGCGCATGACCGCGATCGGCGCCGCGGCTTGTCTGCCGAAGCCCTCCAGCAGTATCGGGAAGAGTATCTGTTCCTCCTTGAGCATATGGCTCTCGAGTTCTTGCTGCATGTCGCGCAGGTGGTCCGCCAGGCCGTTGGGGCAATCGCGACGCTCGCCGTGCACCTGCTCCACGCGGCTGGCCAGGCGAATCAATTCGGGCAGCTGTTCGCGGTGGCAGGCGTGGTAGCGGCTGAGGATGTGGGCGATCAGCAGGTGGCTGGGTTCGAGCCGCCAATCGTGCGCCGAGCCTTTGCGGGCGTGCAGCGCACCCAGTTCCGCGGCGATTTTCTCCGGTTCCAGGCCGCGCCGCTCGGCGGCTTGGCGCAGGCTTTGCTGGCCGCCGCAGCAAAAATCCAGGTCGAAGGTGTGAAACAGGCGCGTGGCACCGGGAATGTCGCAGGCGAGGTTGCCGAGGGTTTGTTCCAGCAGATGGTTGTGCATGGTGGTTTTCCTTGGGCGCTGAAAAATCGGTTAATCGACCGAGAGTTGATCGGTGTCATTGGTCGATAGCAGCACTCGTGCCATGCTCAAGTTATTGAAAATCCGTGACTATTTCTTAGGTGTGGTTGATAACACCTTGATCTGACAGGGTTTTAACCACCAAATCGGGGTGATAAATACCATGCTGGAAGCCAGCCTTCTCGCCGACCTGACTGTCGAACTGGCCAATGCCGTGCGCCTGCAGCGCCTGGTGCATACGCTGCGCGAGCATTTCGCTTGCGGCGCGGTCGGCCTGCTGCGCCTGGACGGCGACAGCCTGCGCCCGGTGGCCGCGGTCGGCCTGGTGCACGAGGCCCTCGGCCGGCGTTTCGTGATCGCCCAGCACCCGAGACTGGCGGCGATCATGGCGACTCGCGAACCCACTTGGTTCGAGCCGGACAGCCGGCTGCCGGACCCCTACGACGGCCTGCTCGACAACCATGTCGGCGAACCCTTGCCGGTGCACGATTGCATGGGCGTGAGTCTCTACGTCGAGGGTCAGTTGTGGGGCGCGCTGACCCTCGATGCCTTGCATGCCGATACCTTCGGCAGCGATGCCCGGCGCGATCTGCAGCGCTATAGCCTGATGGTCGAAGCGGCGATCCGGGTGACGCGCCTGGAGCAGGAGAACCGCGGTTTGCGCCTGTCGCGCAGTGCGTTGCAAAGTGCCCCGATGCCGCTCGAGAACAGCGAGATCCTCGGCCAGAGTCAGGCCATCCGCCAATTGCTGGGCGAGCTGGAAGTGGTCGCCGACTCGGAACTGCCGGTGCTGCTGCTGGGTGAAACCGGGGTCGGCAAAGAGCTATTCGCCCGCCACTTGCACAGCCTGTCGCGGCGGCGCAACAAGCCGCTGATCCAGGTCAATTGCGCGGCTCTGCCGGAGTCCTTGGCCGAAAGCGAATTGTTCGGCCATGTCAAAGGCGCCTTTTCCGGCGCCACCACCGATCGCCCCGGGCGTTTCGATGCGGCCAACGGCGGCACCCTGTTGCTCGACGAGGTTGGCGAGTTGCCCCTGAGCGTGCAGGCCAAGCTGCTGCGCACCTTGCAGAACGGCGAGATTCAACGCCTGGGCGCGGACAAACCGCTGCACGTCGATGTGCGCATCATCGCGGCGACCAACCGGCACCTGCCGGACAGCATTCGCGATGGGCATTTTCGCGCCGATCTCTATCATCGGTTGTCGGTGTATCCGGTGCCGATTCCGCCGTTGCGCGAGCGCGGCAACGATGTGCTGATGCTCGCCGGGCACTTTCTCGAACTCAACCGCGCGCGCCTGGGGCTGCGCAGCATGCGCCTGTCGCCTGCGGCGGAGCGGGCCCTGCTGGCCTACCCATGGCCGGGCAACGTACGCGAACTGGAACACGTGATCAGCCGCGCCGCGCTGAAACTGCTCAGCCGCGGCGCCAGTCGCACGCAGATACTCAGCCTGGAACCCGAGCTGCTCGACCTCGACAGCTCGATCCGTCAGGGCGCTGCGGCGGACACCGTAGCGGCCCTCGATCCCGTACCGGCCGCGGCCTGTTCGATGCGCGAAGCGGTGGAAGCCTGCCAGCGGCGCAGTATCGTGCAGGCCCTGGAAGCGTGCGCCGACAATTGGGCCAGCGCGGCGCGCATGCTCGACCTCGACCCGAGCAACCTGCATAAGCTGGCGCGCCGCCTGGGCTTGAAATAAGCCGGGTCCCCAGGTCAAGTTGACGCAGGTCAAGGAGCTTTTGCACGAACCCCCGGACACTGTATCCATGTGCTCATGCCGGGGGAGAGCAGATGTTCGAATCCATCGACTGGGACAGCGAACCGCTCGACCGCTATGCCTATGGCGGCTTCAGCTATGGCGGCTATCCCGATAGCGGCACCTTCCATCACCGGGTCGGTTCGCTGGATCTGCTGCGCGCCTTGCGCAGCAGTCGGCAGGCGCAGCGGCCGCTGTCCTTGGCCGTGCGCTTGCCCAGCCGGCGCGCCCTCGGCCATGGCCGCGAGGACGGCTTGGCCGATGCGGTCGGCGTTTACCTGCAACGTTTACAGCGCGAAATCGACCTGATCGGTTGCCACCTGGGACAACAGCAACGCGTCGAGCAATTTCATCTGGCCGGCGCCAATGTGCTCGACGCCGACGCGCTGCGAGGGCTGATGGCGCATCTGCGCAAGCGCTTCAGCCTGCTGGATTACGACTCCGGCGATTACGCCATCGAGATCGAGCAGGCGCACACCAGCTGGGCGACCATGGGCCTGTTGCGCGAGCTGGGTTTCAACCACGTCAGTATCGGCGTGGCGGATGCGGAGAGCAGCGGCGGCGGGGCGATCGCATTGCAGAATCCACGGCAGATCCGTTCGCTGATCGACGCCGCGCGGGCCTTGCACTATCGCTCGGTGAACATCGAGCTGGGCTACGGCCGCGCCTGGCAAACCCGGGCCAGTTTCGCCCGTAAGGTCGCCGCCATCGTCGAGTTGCAGCCGGGCAGGGTGACCCTGTTCGATTACGCCGAGCCGCCACAGCGCTATTGGCCGCAGCGGCGTTTTTCCACGCGGGGCTTGTCCAGTCGCGAGGATAAGGCGGCGATGCGCCGTCTTGGCGTCGAGCAATTGAGCCTCGCCGGTTACCGCTATATCGGCACGGGATTGTTCGCGCTGCCCGAGGACGACCTGGCGATCGCCCGGGAAAACGGCCACCTGCGGCGCACCTGCCAGGGCTTCAGCCAGCATGCCGATTGCGACCAGATCGGCCTCGGCGTGGCCGCGATCAGTCAGGTCGGCGATCTCTACGCGCAGAATAGCCGCGACCTGCAGCGCTATCAGCGGCAACTGCAGATGGGCCAACTGGCGACCAGTCGTGGTTTGCGTTGCGGGGCCGACGACCGCCTGCGGCGCGCGCTGGTCGATAGCCTGATGTGCAACTTCGCCGTGGACATAGAAGCCATCGAAGCGCGCTTCGGCGTGTGCCTGCACGATTATTTCGCCTCGGCCTGGCCGTTGCTCGAACAGATGGCCCACGACGGCTTGCTGACGCTCAGCCGCGAGCGCATCGAGCTTTCCGCCATCGGCCGGCTGAGCATGGGCGCGGTGTGCAAAGCCTTTGAACACCAGCTCGCCACACCGCGCTGCACGGGTGTGCAGCAACCCGAGCGCTGAGTCTGCGCGATCCCGTAGCCCGTAGGATGGGTTAGCCGCCAGCATGGTATTCAGGTAAGTCATCCATTCTTGCGCGGCGTAACCCATCATGGCGCACCGCGAATTCCGCTGTCGGGCGTGGGAGGGGCTTTAGCCGCGATTACCGTTGTCGGGTTACGCGGCAGCGTAAATCGCGGGGTGACCTGCACCGTGCCGATTGCCGCTAACCCGACCTACGGATTAACGCGCCTCCCGCAGGTTTCGGTTGATCTCGCCGTTCCGGCCGGCGCCCGCGACCTTGCGTCGCAGTGGCAGCCGAGCCTTTTAGATCCGGGGCTCGCGGCCCATCGACGCGAGGGCATACCTCCAACGGGGAATAGGCCGCGCCGGGGCGCCGATGCAGTCTGCCGACACACCCAATGGAGGCTTTGCGCATGGCTCATTTATCGAGTGCCGATTTCCAATCGTTGCGTATCGCGGTATTGACCGTTAGCGACACCCGTAGCCTGGCGACCGATACGTCCGGGCAGACCTTGATCGACGGCCTGGAGGCCGCCGGCCACGCCCTGGTCGAGCGTGCTCTGGTGATCGACGACATCTGGCAGATCCGCGCCCAGCTGTGCGCCTGGATCGCCGACCCCTTGGTGCAGGTGGTATTGATCACCGGCGGCACCGGTTTCACCGCCCGCGACAACACCCCGCAAGCGGTGGCGCCCTTGCTGGACAAGCAGGTCGATGGCTTCGGCGAGCTGTTCCGTCAGGTCTCCCTGGCGGAGATCGGCACCTCCAGCCTGCAATCTCGCGCCCTGGCCGGGATCAGCAACGGCGTATTGATCTGCTGCTTGCCCGGCTCGCCGAATGCCTGCCGCACGGCCTGGCAAAAGATTCTTTGCGAACAATTGGACAGCCGCACCGGCCCGTGCAATTTCGTCGCCCACCTCAAACGCCTGGCCGATCAGCCCCAGGCGCAGCGCTGCGGAGCCCGTTCATGAGCGCCTGCGATTGCACCGGCGACGAGCTGCGCCCGGTCGATGAGGCGATTGCCGAGTTGCTGGCACGCGCACCGGCGCCGCCACCGGTGGAATACGTCGCCGTCGGCAAGGCGCTCGGCCGGGTGCTGGCCGAATCGTTGCGCGCGCCGTTCGAGGTGCCGGCCTGGGATAACAGCGCGATGGACGGTTATGCCCTGCGCGCCGCCGATTTACCCGCCGCGGGCGGCTGCCTGCCATTGGCCGGCCGTATCGCCGCCGGCGATGCGGCGAGCCAGACGCTGCAGGTCGGGCATGCCGTGCGCATCTTCACCGGCGCGCCGCTGCCGCCCGGCGCCGACACCGTGGTGGCCCAGGAACATTGCCGGCTGGAAGGCGGGCAGCTGTGGCTACCGCCGGTGAAAGGCGGCGAGCATGTGCGCAAACGGGGCGAGGAGGTGGCCGCCGGCACTTTGGTGCTGGCCGCTGGGCAGCGTCTGCGCGCTCAGGAACTTGGGTTGCTGGCGAGTTTCGGCGTCGCGCGGGTGGCGGTCTATCGGCGCTTGCGCGTCGGCCTGCTGAGCAGCGGCAACGAGCTGCGCGAGCCCGGCGAAGTGCTGCAACCCGGGCAGATCCATAACGCCAATCGCTACAGCCTGGCCGGGCTGCTGCAGAGCCTGGGGCTGGAAGTGCACGACTACGAAATCATGGCCGACGAGCTGGCCGCCAGCCGCGATGCGCTGAGTTTGGCGGCGTCCGAATGGGACCTGCTGATCACCTCGGGCGGGGTCTCGGTCGGCGAGGAGGATCACCTCAAACAGGCGATCCGCGAACTCGGCCAGTTGCACCTGTGGCGCCTGGCGATTCAACCGGGCAAACCCCTGGCCTTCGGCTCGGTAGGCGGCAAACCCTGGATCGGCTTACCGGGCAACCCGGCGGCGGCTTTGATCACCGCGCTGGTGGTGGCGCGGCCGTTCCTGCTGCGCGCCCAGGGCTGCCTCAGCGTGTTGCCACAGCCGCTGCCCATGCCGGCCGGCTTCGCCTGGACCAAACCCAACGCGCGCCGGCAATACCTGCGCGCGCGGTTGCAGGAACAGGACGGCCAACTGCGCGTGTGCCTGCACCCGCAGCAGGGTTCGGCGATGCTCACGTCCGCCTGTTGGGCCGATGGCCTGGCGGTTATCGATGTGGGGCAGACGCTGGAGCAGGGCGATCTGCTCGACTACCTGCCGTTTGGCGAGTTGCTGCACTGAGTGATGTAGGAGGAGTGCGCCGTTTGGGTGGATATAACGTGTCTGTCGGCTGATAGGGGCCTGTGGGAGAACCCCCGTCGTCCAGACGCCGCGCTGTCGCGCAGCAAACTGTAGGAGCTAGGGGGACGCCTAGTCCTTGCTGGCGATGCTTTTGATCTGAAATATCGCCAGATCGCCAGCAAGCTGGCTCCTACATCTAACCCGATAGTGACGTTAGCCGCATCAGGGGCTTGTTGACCCCGATCAAGGCGACTGCACGGGTAAATCCCTAGAGTCCTTATTTTTTGCCGCAGTACGGAGTTTCCATGCAACTGATTTGCCCGGCAGGCAGCTTGCCTGCGCTCAAGGCCGCGGTTCGGCAGGGCGCCGATGCGGTTTACGTGGGGTTTCGCAACGACACCAATGCGCGGCATTTCGCCGGCCTGAACCTTGATGACAAACAACTGGAAAGCGGCCTGCAGCTGATTCGTCAGCAGGGCCGACAGCTGTATGTGGCGGTCAACACCTATGCCCAGCCCGATGGCTGGAGCCGCTGGCAGCGCGCGGTCGATCAGGCCGCGGACCTCGGCGTGGATGCCCTGATCGCCGCCGATCCGGGCGTGCTGGCCTATGCCAGCCGCAAGTACCCGAACCTCAACCTGCACCTGTCGGTGCAGGGCTCGGCGACCAATGCCGCCGCGCTGATGCTTTACCAGCAGCGCTACGGCATCCGCCGCGCGGTGCTGCCGCGGGTATTGTCGCTGGCCCAGGTGCGTCAGGTGGCGGACAAGAGCACGGTGCCGATCGAGGTCTTCGCCTTCGGCAGCCTGTGCATCATGGCCGAGGGGCGCTGCCACCTGTCGTCCTACCTCACCGGCGAGTCGCCCAACCTCTGTGGCGTCTGTTCCCCGGCCAAGGCGGTGCGTTGGCAGGAGGATGCCGAGGGACTGACCTCGCGCCTCAACGGCGTGCTGATCGATCGCTACGGCAAGGGCGAACCGGCCGGCTACCCGACTCTGTGCAAGGGGCGTTTCCTGGTCGACGGTCAGCGCTTCCATGCACTGGAGGAACCCACCAGCCTGAACACCCTGGACCTGATCCCGCAGCTCGCCGCCATGGGCGTCAGCGCGGTGAAGATCGAGGGCCGCCAGCGCAGCCCGGCTTATGTCGAGCAAGTCACCCGGGTCTGGCGCACCGCCCTTGATGCCTATGCCCGGGCGCCGCAGAGCTACGCCGTGCAACCGCAGTGGCGCAGCGCGTTGGACGAGCTTTCCGAAGGCAGCCAGACCACCTTGGGTGCCTACCACCGATCCTGGCAATGAGGAGGCCATCATGAAACTCAGCCTGGGCCCCGTCCTGTTTTACTGGCGCCGCGAAAAGCTGTTGGATTTCTATGCCGAGATGTCCGAGCAGCCGTTGGATGCGATCTACCTCGGCGAAACCGTGTGCTCCAAGCGCCGCGCCTTGAGCCTGGACGATTGGATCGGTCTGGCCCGCGAGTTGCGCGAATGCACCCGTGCCGAACTGGTGTTGTCCGGCTTGGCACTGGTCGAGGCGGCCTCCGAACTGTCCAGCCTCAAGCGCCTGTGCGACAACGGCGAACTGCTGGTGGAGGCCAACGACATGGGCGCGGTGCAGCTCCTGCACCAACGCAAGCTGCCCTTCGTCGCGGGTCCCGCGCTCAACCTGTACAACGGCCATGCCCTGGCCGAACTGATCGATTGCGGCTTGCAGCGCTGGGTGCCGCCCGTGGAGTGTTCCGGCGCCTTGCTGCTGAGTGTTCTGCAGCAGCTCGACAGCCTTGGCGTCGCGCGGCCGGAAGTGGAGGTATTCGCCTACGGGCATCTCCCCCTGGCCTACTCGGCGCGGTGCTTTACCGCGCGCGCGGAAAACCGGCCCAAGGACGACTGCCGGATCTGCTGCGAAAACTACCCGGAAGGCATCGTTCTGCACAGCCAGGAGCAGGAAGCGCTGTTCACCCTCAACGGCATCCAGACCATGTCGGCCAAGGTCAATAACCTATTGGCCGACTATGCCCAGCTGGCCGCAAGCGGCGCCGATCTATTGCGTTTGAGTCCGCGCGCCGAAGGCATGAGTGCGGTGGTCAAGGCCTTCGACGCGGTACGCAATGGCGAACTGCCGCCGCTGGCGGTCGAGGGTTGCAATGGTTATTGGCACGGCCGCGCCGGCATGCTCGGAACGGAGGATCTACCGCTATGAAAACCTTCGCCCGTTTCGCCATGCGCGCCGGCCAGCCGTTGTTGCCCTTGGGCCAGCATGTACCCTTCGCGTTACAACGCCTGGTGCTGGAAAAAGTCATCGCGCGCCTGTTTGCCGAACCCCTCGCCAGCGGCGAGTTCGACTTGTTGCAAGGCCGCTGGTTGCGTCTGGAGGTCAGCGATCTGCGCCTGGCCTGGTGCCTGACCCGCGACTCGCGCGGCCTGCGTATCGCCGCTGACGAGCGGGTGGATGTGTGCATTCGCGGCAACTGGCGCGAGTTCCTCTTGCTCGCCAGCCGCCAGGAAGACCCGGACACCCTGTTTTTTCGCCGCCGCCTGACCATCGAAGGCGACACCGACCTGGGCTTGGGCATCAAGAACCTGCTCGACAGCCTCGACCCGGACAACCTGCCGCCCAGGCTCTGGGCCCTGATCTGTGCCCTTGGCGAAACGCTCAAGGAGCAAGTACCGACGGGTACGGCCCAGGCATTCCGATAAGAGGCCGCACCAGTAGCAACGGCC
>NZ_CAMPHN010000164.1 GCF_946885885.1 uncultured Pseudomonas sp. | reverse complement strand
ACAAAGACAATATATTACTTTGTATATTGTTGAACAACAGCCTGCCGTCTCCTATAGTTTGGCCCGCCCCAACCGGGCGCGTATCACCGCCGTGCGAACTGCCACGATCCGCAAGCTGCATTCGCCCAGGCGCGCCCTACGAGGTCGGACCCTTCACACTTAAGCGCCCAAGCCTGAACGCAATACACTACGGGGACATAGCCTAAAAAAGGCTATGTCCCCGTTAGGTGTTGCATGCAATGGGTAGGTTGGCGCTGAGCACAGCGAAGCCCAACAGGCATCGGCATGTCTCGTTGGGCTTCGTCGCTGCGCTCCTCAACGGAGCGCCGCCCGACCCAACAGCCTAAAAAAAGCCCGGACCAGGGTCCGGGCTCAGTTGTGCTCAGCGTCGAAATGGATGCAACAGATCGACGCTGTACCGCGCTGGCGCTATCAGAACAGTGGCAGGGTATAGCTGACGATCAGGCGGTTCTCGTCGATGTCGCGGCCGTAGTTGTTGCGCACCATGGCGTTGCGCCATTTCAGGCCGAGGTTCTTCAGCGGACCGGTCTGGACCACATAGGCGAGGTCCATATCGCGCTCCCACTCGCGGCCATCGGATACCCCGTCGCCGCGGTCGATGTTGTCGCCGCTCAGGTAGCGGGTCATAAAGGTCAGGCCGGGGATGCCGATGGAGGCGAAGTTGAAGTCGTAACGTGCCTGCCAGGACTTCTCGTCCTTGGCCGCGAAGTTGCCGATCTGCACATAGTTGACCAGGAACGGATCGGTACCGCTGACATAGGCCGCGCCGGTATCGCCGCTCATGCTCTGGTAGCCGAAGCCGAAGCTGTGGCCGCTGAGGGCGTAGGTGACCATGGCGCCGAAGGCCTTGTTGTCGACATTGCTGTGACCGTCGTCGGTCGAGCGCGCGTAGCGCAGGTCGGTCTTCAGCGATTGCTTGTCGCCCAGCGGCAGCACGTGCACCAGGTTGAAGGAGTGCTGCTTATACAGGTCTTCCAGATTGCTGTAGTAGTAGCCGCCGGTCAGGCTGTCGCTGAATTTGTAGGTGCCGCCGGCGAAGATGAAGTTGCTGCTTTGGTTGCCTTCTTCGAAGGTGATACCGCTGTGGGCGTAGGTGTTCAGGCTGAGATCTTCATAGTCGCCGGAGTTACGATGATTGACCTCATCCAGGTAACCGGCATCCAGGGTCAAGCCGGCGATGTCCTTGGAAACCAGCTGGCCGCCACTGAACACCTGCGGCAACAGACGGCCATCGCTGGAACCGATAGCCATATTCTTCAGCTGCAGCGAGCCGACTTTGAGCACGGTCTCGGAAATTTTAGCCTTGGCGGCGAGGCCGAGGTCGCCGTAGTTGTCCTGGGAGCCGCCCGATTCGCGGTCAGGCACCAGCAGACCGCTACCGGCGGTACCGTCGCCGGAATCGAGCTTGAAGCCGAAGGTGCCCAGGGCGTCGACACCGAAGCCCACGGTGCCCTCGGTGTAACCGGATTCCAAACGCAGCAGGAAGCCCTGAGCCCACTCTTCCTGCTTGGCTTGACCGGCGCCTTCACGGAAATCGCGGTTGAAATAGAAATTACGCGCTTCGATGCTGGCCTTGCTGTCCTTGATGAACTCGGCGTTTGCGATTTGGCTCAGGGACAAGCCCAGGGTGCCGGCGGCTACGGCCAGCGCCAGGGAGGTCTTTCTCATTATGGTTTTCTCCAGTTTTAGTGGTTGCACATCGGTCCTGGCGCGCTTCCAAGGAAATAGAAGCCCACGCGCAGACCGAATTCGACGGTTCGCCCAGACAGGCACCAGCCGGTCGGCGCATGGGCGCCAACGCCGTCGGGCATCGGTGGGCGAACGGAATTTGGGTTAAGGCGCTGCGCGCTGACCGGCAAGCGAGAAACTGGTGTTGGCGAGGCAAGGGTGGAAGCTGATAAGGGTCATGGTGTGGTCTCTTCGTTTTTATTGTGTGCCGGCCGAGACAGCCGGTGGTTGAAGAGCCCTAAGCGGATACCGTGCCAATCGATTCAAATTAAATAAAAATCCTTTAATTTCAATCGATTGAGATAGATATGAAAAACTGCGGAAGTGCGTACCGAACGCGGAAATAAGCGGATTTTGGCCGACCTGAAAATCACCAACGGCGGATTTTCGCCAATGACGCCCGAGCGACCTGACCGTTCGGTCAGCCAAGCACGATCTGATTCTTACCCTGACGCTTGGCCGTATACATGGCGGCATCGGCGCGAGCGAACAGGCTATCCAGGCTGGCATCGTCGCCACGCAGATTAGCCAACCCCTGGCTGACGGTAACGCCGAAGGTCTTGCCTTCATGGGTGAAACTTAGGCGCTGCACCTCGCGCTGCAAGCGTTCGGCGATCAACATGGCCAGGTCGGACTCGCAACTGGGGAAGACCGCAGCGAACTCCTCGCCGCCCACCCGACCGAACAGATCGTTGCGGCGCAGCACCGCCGCGGCGCAATAGGCCAGACGCTGCAACACCTGGTCGCCCATCTGGTGGCCATATTGGTCGTTGATCAGTTTGAAATCGTCGATATCGAGCAGGAGGAAGGCCAGCGGGCCGCCGAACTTGCGGGCATGCTCGAACTCGCGCTGGGCACACTCGAAAAAATACCGTCGATTGCTGCTCTGGGTCAGCACATCGACGGTCGCCAGACGCTGCAACTCGCCCTCCAGCTGTTTCTTTTCGGTGATGTCCTCGGCGATTCCGACGACGATCTGCACCTCTTTGTCGGCGTTGCGCCGGCTGACGAAGCACTTGTCGCTCAGCCAGCGCAGCTGTCCGTCGGCGCGGATAATGCGGTATTCGCGCGCTTCGACGGCGCCGGTTTCCAGCACCTTGGCGAAGCTCTCGGCGGCATATTCCATGTCATCGGGATAAATACTGTTGCGCCACTCGTCGTAGCCGGCGAGCAGCAGGGCCGCGGAATGGCCAAAGATATGTTCGTAGGCGGGGCTGACATAGATAATCCGCTGCTCCTGCCAATCGAAGGCCCAGAGCACCGCGTTGACGCTGCCGAGCAAGCTGCTGAACAGCTGCTCGCGCTCTCGCAAACGCGTGACCTCTGCACGACTGTGCAGCAACGCCAGGGTCAGTTCTTCCAACTCATGCGGTACTTCGCTGAGCTCATCCATAATCACCGCCAGGAGAGTATGGGTGACAAGGGCAACGTGGGTTGCCTGCACAGAAATATCACCCGTTCTCTCAAGACCGCCTTATGGCGCGAAAGTTCGGGTGTCGCCGCTGCACATAACGCTTTTGCTTACTTGATCAAACGCCAGGCGAAAGGGTAGCGATAGGCCTGGCCTTCATTGGCCTTGATCCCGGCGATTATGGTCAGCACCAGCGCCCCGATGCCGACCAGCAGCAACAGTGGGAAACCGATCAGGACGGCCATCAGCACGAAGCACAGAATCATCGCCAGCGCCACGCTGATCTGAAAGTTCAGCGCTTCCTTGCCCTGCTCGTCGACGAAGGGATCGAGGTCCTTCTTGATCTGCCAAACGATCAGCGGACCGAGCAGGTTGCCGAACGGGAACACCAGGCCGAAAAAGGCCGCGAAATGGCAGAACATCGCCCATTGCCGGGCTTCCTGGCTGGGTGTCGGCTGCGGGGTTTGCGAGTCGTCAGTCACGCTGTCTCTCCTTGGGTTCCATTGAAAATCACTGCGACAGGGCAGGCGAACGGCAAAGGTTGCGTCGCCTTGCTGCGCAACGGACGACCCGAAGGCAATCAGTCCGCCAATGCCGCCTGTTGCAACTCGAACAGTTCGGCCATGCCCTTCTGCGCCAAGGCCAGCATGGCATTCAGCTCCAGCGGCTGGAAAGGCGCGCCTTCGGCCGTGCCCTGCACTTCGATAAAGCCGCCGGCGCCGGTCATCACCACATTGAGGTCGGTTTCCGCGGCCGAATCTTCCAGGTAATCCAGGTCGAGTACCGGCTCGCCTTGGTACATGCCCACCGAGACGGCGGCAATCATCTGCTTGAGCGGGTCGCCGCCTTTCAGGCCGCCACGCTTCTTGATCACTTTCAGCGCGTCGATCAGCGCCACCATGGCGCCGGTGATGGACGCGGTACGGGTGCCGCCGTCGGCCTGGATCACGTCGCAGTCGACATACAGGGTGTTCTCGCCGAGTTTCGACATGTCCAGCGCGGCCCGTAGCGAACGGCCGATCAAACGCTGTATCTCCAGGGTGCGGCCGCCCTGTTTGCCGCGGCTGGCTTCGCGTTGATTGCGCTCGCCGGTGGCGCGCGGCAGCATGCCATACTCCGCGGTCAACCAACCTTGGCCCTGCCCCTTGAGAAAGCGCGGCACCCCGGATTCGACACTGACCGTGCAAATCACCCTGGTATCGCCGAACTCCACCAATACCGAGCCCTCGGCATGCTTGGTGTAGTTGCGAGTAATGCGGATCGAACGCAACTGATCGGCGGCGCGGCCACTGGGACGTTTCATCAAAAAATACCTGTTCTCGGGAAAAAATCTGCCGCGCATTATAGGGCGCCCCGCTCGGCCACGACACGACCAATTGGGAGCGACCGACGCACTGCGCTACAATCCTGCACCCTTTATCCATGAAAGTCGCGCCACAGCGCCTTTTCCAGCGGGCTTAGCGCCGGGCCGGAGCAATCGCCGATCGGCACCGGTTTCCATGAGTCCGCATGCCCTTTAAGGTATACCCGTCACGAGAGGTTAGCCCCATGATCCACAGCATGACGGCCTTCGCCCGCGTCGAGCAGGCCGGCGCCAACGGCACCCTGAGCTGGGAGCTGCGCTCGGTCAACCACCGTTACCTGGAACCGCACCTGCGTTTGCCGGAAGCCTTCCGCGACCTCGAAGGTCCGGTGCGCGAAGCGCTGCGCAATGGTTTGTCGCGCGGCAAAATCGAATGCACCCTGCGCTTCGCCGACGACAACGCCGGCAAGCTGCTGCAGATCGACCTGCAACGTGCCTCACAATTGGTCGCCGCCGCCGAGAACGTGGCCAAGCTGATCCAGCAACCGGCACCGCTCAACCCGCTGGAAATGCTCGGCTGGCCCGGTGTGCTGGTGGCCGACGCCGCCGACCCGAAGGCGCTGAATGCCGCGGCTCTGACACTGTTCACCGAGACGCTCGACGAGTTGAAAAACGGCCGCGCGCGCGAAGGCGCGGAGCTCGCCAAGCTGCTCAACGAGCGCCTGGACAGCATCGCCGCCGAAGTCGTCGCACTGCGCGAGCTGGTGCCGCAGATGCTCGCCGCGCAACGGCAGAAGATTCTCGACCGCTGCGCCGAGATGCAGGCCGACCTCGATCCGCAACGCCTGGAGCAGGAGCTTGTTCTTCTTGCTCAGAAAAGCGATGTCGCCGAAGAGCTCGATCGCCTGGTCACCCATGTCGCGGAAGTGCGCCGCGTGCTGAAAAGCGGCGGCGCCGCCGGCAGACGCCTGGATTTCCTGATGCAGGAACTCAACCGCGAGGCCAACACGCTCGGCTCCAAAGCTTTCGACACCCGCAGCACCCAGACCGCCGTGAACTTGAAAGTGCTAATTGAGCAGATGCGCGAACAAGTGCAGAACATCGAATAAAAACTACTGCGCTAGGCTATGCGGTGTTGGAGTCAGATTCGAAATGCTCATTTACAGTCGTAAACTCCGCTTTCTCACCCGACTCCGCCTGACTGCGCGTCCCGACCTAGCCGTCGCTCGCTACGTTTTTAAGATTTGAAAAGAACCTCTCGGGAACCGCTATGACCCTTACCACCGGCACCCTCTATATCATCTCCGCCCCGTCCGGCGCGGGTAAAACCAGCCTGGTCAAGGCGCTGATCGACAGCGAGGCGCTGATCCGCGTCTCGGTCTCGCACACCACCCGTGCCATGCGCCCGGGGGAAGTCGATGGGGTCAACTACCATTTCACCAGCCATGAGCAGTTCCACAAGATGCTCGACAACAGCGAATTCCTCGAGCATGCCGAAGTCTTCGGCAACCTCTACGGCACTTCGCAAGCCTGGGTCGAGCAGACCCTGGCCGACGGCTACGACCTGATCCTGGAAATCGACTGGCAAGGCGCCCAGCAGGTACGCCGCCTGATGCCGCAAGCGAAATCCATCTTCATCCTGCCGCCGACCCAGGAAGCGCTGCGTCATCGCCTGACCAACCGCGGCCAGGACAGCGGCGAGATCATCGAGCGGCGCATGCGCGAAGCGGTCAGCGAGATGAGCCACTACGTCGAATACGACTACCTGCTGATCAACGACGATTTCGTCCACGCACTCAGCGACCTGAAGGCGATCTTCCGCGCCAACCAGTTGCTGCAAGGCCCGCAACAGCAGCGCCATGCCGGGCTGCTCAGCGAATTGCTGGCGTAGGTTGCGGCTGAGTTCCGCGAAGCCCAACTGCGGCTCCGGCGCGGGGCCTGGTTCTGCCCGTTGGGCTTCGCTACGCTCAGCGCAACCTACATCGGCACTGTATTTTCTCGCCGCTTGTAGCTTAAAGCTTGCGGCTGCCCCACAGGCTTAACTAGACTACCCAGTCCGCCCGCCCATTCGGGCCCAGTTTTATTACGCATTTGCTACGAGGAACACCATGGCCCGCGTTACCGTCGAAGACTGCCTGGAACACGTTGATAACCGCTTCGAGCTGGTCATGCTAGCCACCAAGCGTTCGCGCCAACTCGCCACCGGCGGCAAAGAGCCTAAGCTCGCCTGGGAGAACGACAAGCCGACCGTGGTCGCCCTGCGCGAAATCGCCGCCGGCCTGATGAACTATGATGTCATCGCCGAAGAAGACATCGTCGAAGAAGAACCGCTGTTCGCCGCATTCGAGGAAGAGGCCAACGAGCCTCTGTAAATTTATGGCCGGTCGAAGTCGCGCGGCGCAGGACCATCGGAATCGGCAGGAGGCTCTCTCATGCCGAGCATAGATGCCCTCGCCGATCGACTTGCCGACTACCTCGATAGCGACCAGGTCAACCTGGTCCGCCGCGCGTATTTCTACGCCGAACAAGCCCACGACGGCCAACGCCGCCGTAGCGGCGAAGCCTACGTCACCCATCCGCTGGCGGTGGCGAGCATCCTGGCCGACATGCACATGGACCATCAGAGCCTGATGGCCGCGATGCTGCATGACGTGATCGAAGACACCGGCATCGCCAAGGAAGCGCTCAACGCGCAGTTCGGCGAAACCGTCGCCGAACTGGTCGACGGGGTCAGCAAGCTGACCCAGATGAACTTCGAGACCAAGGCCGAGGCGCAGGCCGAGAACTTCCAGAAGATGGCCATGGCCATGGCCCGCGATATCCGCGTGATCCTGGTCAAGCTGGCCGACCGCCTGCACAACATGCGCACCCTCGAAGTGCTGTCCGGCGAGAAGCGCCGGCGCATCGCCAAGGAAACCCTGGAAATCTACGCACCGATCGCCAACCGCCTGGGCATGCACAGCATGCACGTGGAATTCGAGGACCTGGGTTTCAAGGCGATGCACCCGATGCGCTCCGAGCACATCCGCGCCGCGGTCAAACGCGCTCGCGGCAATCGCAAGGAGATCGTCAACAAGATCGAAGAGTCGCTGACCCATTGCCTGGCCCGCGAAGGCCTGGAAGGCGAAGTGCTCGGCCGCGAGAAGCACATCTACGGGATTTACCAGAAGATGCGCGGCAAACGCCGCGCCTTCAACGAAATCATGGATGTCTACGGCTTCCGCATCATCGTCGACAAGGTCGACACCTGCTACCGCGTGCTCGGCGCGGTGCACAACCTGTACAAGCCGCTGCCGGGGCGCTTCAAGGATTACATCGCGATTCCCAAGGCCAACGGCTACCAATCGCTGCACACCACGCTGTTCGGCATGCACGGCGTGCCCATCGAAATCCAGATCCGCACCCGCGAGATGGAGGAGATGGCCAACAACGGCATCGCCGCCCATTGGCTGTACAAATCCAACGAGGACGACCAGCCCAAGGGCACCCACGCCCGCGCCCGCCAGTGGGTCAAGGGCGTGCTGGAAATGCAGCAGCGCGCCGGCAATTCGCTGGAATTTATCGAGAGCGTGAAGATCGACCTGTTCCCCGACGAGGTCTACGTGTTCACGCCCAAGGGTCGCATCATGGAGCTGCCGAAAGGCTCCACCGCGGTCGACTTCGCCTACGCGGTGCACACCGACGTCGGCAACACCTGCATCGCCTGCCGGATCAACCGCCGCCTGGCGCCTCTCTCCGAACCGCTGCAAAGCGGTGCCACCGTGGAAATCGTCAGCGCGCCGGGCGCCCGGCCGAACCCGGCCTGGCTGAATTTCGTGGTCACCGGCAAGGCGCGCACGCATATCCGCCACGCGCTCAAGCTGCAACGCCGCTCGGAATCGATCAGCCTCGGCGAGCGCCTGCTGAACAAGGTGCTCGGCGGTTTCGACAGCCATATCGACAAGCTCTCGCCCGAGCGCGTGCAAGCGGTACTCGCCGAGTATCGGCAGAGCGCGCTGGAAGACCTGCTCGAAGATATCGGCCTGGGCAATCGCATGGCCTATGTAGTCGCGCGCCGGTTGCTCAGCGAAAGCGGCGAAGAGCTGCCGAGCCCGGAAGGGCCGTTGGCGATTCGCGGTACCGAAGGTTTGGTGCTGAGTTACGCCAAGTGCTGCACGCCGATTCCCGGCGACCCCATCGTCGGCCACCTGTCCGCGGGCAAAGGCATGGTGGTGCACCTGGAGACTTGCCGCAATATCGGCGAAGTGCGGCACAACCCGGAAAAATGCATCCAGCTGTCCTGGGCCAAGGACGTGGTCGGCGAATTCAACGTCGAACTGCGCATCGAGCTGGAACACCAACGCGGCCTGATCGCCCTGCTGGCCGGCAGCGTCAACGCCGCCGACGGCAATATCGAGAAGATCAGCATGGACGAGCGCGACGGCCGTATCAGCGTCGTGCAACTGGTGGTCAGCGTGCATGACCGCGTCCACCTGGCCCGGGTGATCAAGCGGCTGCGGGCGATCAAAGGCGTCGTGCATATCTCCCGCGTACGCGCATAGGGGGCTGTCCGAGAACAGCAACTGACTGCAAATTGTAGGTTGGTGCTGAGGAACGAAGCCCAACAAAATCAGCATGTAGGGCTTCGCAAAGCGAAGCCTACGCGGCCCGGCCTACGCGCCCCGGCCCAATCTACAAAGCCCACATTCTCGGACTGGCTGCTAGCAGACTGTTAAGCAACCGCCCCAGCGCAGCCGACCTCCCCGGACTGCGCTGCGCTTATCCAGGCTACCCCCTCCTGTCTCTGCCATCCCCCGGCGGACAAGGCTTCGCCATGTCCACCCTACGTAAGCGTAAGCCGCGTCTTCCCTCAACTTGCCCTACTTGTTCTAAACCCCGCGTCGGTGCTTGCGCCGGCTTGGCCCCTGTGTGCGCGCGACGCACCAGCGAGGGGCGATTGGCGGGCAAAACAGGTTTGACCACAGGGTCATAAACAGCCGTCATTAGTTGTTTTAAAACAGTCGCCTATGGCGATTTCCGGGCTTCCTGGCACGGCCGGTGCACCTTTCAAAGCAGGCGTTATGTCCTGTTAGTACAAGT
>NZ_CAMPHN010000163.1 GCF_946885885.1 uncultured Pseudomonas sp. | reverse complement strand
AAGCTTCTAAAACCAAACCCCCCATCCGTGTAAACGGATGGGGGGTTTGTCTTTGTGCGGGAAAATATTTGGCCGGCGTTGCCCCTCCTTAGGCCTTGTCCTATGCTCGACGCCCCTGGTGGGATGAGGTGTATTTAGAGCAGCCTACCTAATTATGAGATATCTCCTATGCCGGAACCGGCTACTCCATTGCCTGAGCTTGCCCTCGAGCAGCTGATCGCGTGTCACGAATGCGATTTACTGATGCGTAAGCCATCGCTTGCCCATGGCGAGAAAGCCGAATGTCCGCGCTGCGGCTTCGAACTCTATACCCATCGGCAGCAGGTGGTTCGGCGCAGTATGGCGTTGGTGATTGCCGCGCTGTTGTTGTACGTGCCAGCGAACTTTTTGCCGATCATGCAGCTCAATCTGCTCGGGCGATCCAGTGAGGACACCCTGTGGTCGGGGGTGCAGGGGCTTTATAACAGCGGCATGCAGGGCGTCGCTGTGGTGGTGTTTCTTTGCAGCATGGCGGTGCCGTTGCTGAAGCTGCTCTGCCAGTTTGCGGTATTGCTGAGTATTCGCCTGGATATCGGTCGCAGCTATGGCTTGCTGCTTTACCGTATCTATCACCACTTACGCGACTGGGGCATGCTCGAAGTCTATTTGATGGGCATTTTGGTGGCACTGGTAAAGCTCAGTGATATTGCGGATGTAACCCTCGGCTTCGGCTTGCTGTGTTTTATTGCCCTGCTGCTGATCCAAGTGTGGCTGGAAGTGACCATGTCGCCTCATCAGATTTGGGAAGCGCTCTCGGGAGAGGACACGAATGCGGGCGATTGATGCGGGATTGCTGATCTGCCATGAGTGCCACCAGCTCAATCCTGTGCAGGATGGCGCTGAAAAGCAATTCTGCAGCCGCTGTGGCGGTCGGGTATACGGGCGGCGGCCGAATAGTCTGGCGCGCACCTGGGCGTTGCTGCTGACTGCAGCGATTCTGTATATCCCGGCCAATCTGCTACCGATCATGACGGTCAATTCCCTGGGCAAAGGGCAAACCGACACCATCATGTCGGGAGTTATCGAACTGGTGAATTACGGCATGTTGCCGATAGCGACGGTGGTGTTTGTCGCCAGTATTCTGGTGCCGACCTTCAAGCTGGTCGGGATCGCGCTCCTGCTGTATTCGGTACAACGCCATCAGCCCATGTCGGTGCGCCAGCGCATTCTGATGTATCGCTTTATCGAATGGATCGGCCGCTGGTCGATGCTGGATATTTTCGTCATCGCCATTCTGGTGGCGATGGTCAATTTCGGCAGCTTGGCGAGTATCGAGCCAGGTCTTGGCGCGGCAGCTTTCGCCTGCGTGGTGATACTGACCATGTTGGCGGCATTAACTTTTGACCCGCGATTGATTTGGGATAACACGGATCCGGATGACCAGCATGAATGACTTGCCGATGGCCAAAGCACGCCCAGCATCCAACTGGTCGGCTATTTGGGTATTACCGCTGATTGCCTTGCTGATTGGCGCTTGGCTGGGTTGGAAGGCTTACAGCACGGCGGGGATAGAGATCCAGGTAATTTTCCCCAGTGGCGAAGGCATTCAGGCCGGCAAGACCGAGGTTATCTACAAGGGGATGCCGATCGGCAAGGTCGTGGCTTTGGCGCTGGACCACAGCGCCGAGAGTCGCGGGGTGATCGCCACCCTGGAAATGAACAAGGAAGTCGAGCCACAGTTGCGCAGCAACACCCGCTTCTGGTTGGTCAAGCCGAGTGTGAGTCTGGCCGGCATCACTGGCCTGGAAACCCTGGTCTCGGGCAATTACATTGCGGTCAACCCCGGGGATGGCGAGCCGACCCTGATGTTCCAGGCGTTGCCGGAAGCGCCGCCCTTGGCCGATGATCAGCCGGGTTTGCACCTGACTTTGAAAGCCGAGCGTTTGGGCTCGCTGAATCGCGACAGCCCGGTGTTCTATAAACAGATCCAGGTCGGCAAGGTGAAGAGCTTCGCGTTGACCGAGGACCAGAGCACGGTCGAGGTGAAGGTCTATATCGAACCGGCTTTCGCTAGCCTGGTGCGCAAACATACGCGCTTCTGGAACGCCAGCGGCATCAGCATCGACGCCGATCTATCCGGCTTGAAGCTACGCAGTGAATCTCTGACCAGCATAGTGGCGGGCGGTATCGCCTTCGCCACCCCGGAGCATCGAAAAGACAGCCCGCCGACCGATCCGAGTCTGCCGTTTCGTCTCTATGAGGATTTCGACTCTGCCCAGGCCGGGATTCGGGTGCTGGTCAAAATGACCGACTTCGAGGGTTTGCAGGCGGGCCGTACCCCCATCCTGTACAACGGTATCCAGGCCGGTACCCTCAAGACGCTCAAGGTCAATGACGACCTCGCCAGCGCCACCGCAGAATTGACCCTCGATCCGCGTGCTGAAGAATATCTGGTCGAAGGCACCGAGTTCTGGGTGGTCAAACCTTCTATTTCGCTGGCGGGCATCACCGGGTTGGACGCCTTGGTTAAAGGCAATTACATCGCCGTGCGCCCGGGGGAAAAAGGTGGTTTGGCCAAGCGCGACTTCGAAGCGAGACGCAAGGCGCCGCCATTGAATCTGGACTCGCCAGGGCTGCACCTGGTGTTGTTCAGCGACAGCCGCGGTTCGCTGGAAGTCGGCAGCCCAATCCTGTATCGCCAACTGCAAGTGGGCTCGGTGCAGAGTGTGCAGTTATCGCGGAACAACCAGCGGGTGGTCTTCGGCGTGCATGTCGAGCCCGAATACAGTCACTTGATCAACAGCAGCACGCGCTTCTGGAATGCCAGCGGTATCACCCTGAAGGGTGGGCTTTCCGGCGTCGAGGTGAAAAGCGAGTCGTTACAGACGTTACTTGCTGGCGGTATCGCATTCGAAACGCCGGATGCAAAGGCGCCGAAAAGCGACCGACGGGTGCAACGCTTCAGCCTGCACGCCAGCCAGGACATTGCCTTGGAGAAGGGTGTGGCCTTGACCATTCGGGTCGATAGAGGCGACGGCTTGAGCCCCGGAACGGCTATTCGCTACAAAGGGCTGGATGTCGGTAAGGTCGAGCGCATCGAGCTGACGGACGATCTGCAAGCGGTGATTCTGCATGCGCGGATCACCCAGGCGACCAAGCAGATCGCGCGGGCCGGTACGCAGTTCTGGGTGGTCAAGCCAGAGGTCAGCCTGACCCGTGCGGCCAATCTGGAAACCCTGGTCAGCGGCCAGTATCTGGAGGTGCTGCCCGCGAGCCAAGCGGGTACCGTGCAGTCGGCCTTTGTCGCGGCTGCTTCGGCGCCGAACGCCAATGCTCGCGAGCAGGGTTTACGTCTGGTGCTGAGTGCGGCGCGCCGCGGTTCGATAAAACCGGGTGTGGTCGTCAGTTACCGGGAGATCCCGGTCGGCAAAGTGACCGATTTCGAACTGGGGCCCACCTCGGATCGCGTGCTCATCCATATCCTGATCGAGCCGCGTTATGCGCCTTTGGTGCGTAGCGGCAGCCGCTTCTGGAATGCCAGCGGCATCGGTGTGGATGCCGGTCTGTTCAGCGGCGTGAAGGTGCGCACCGAGTCCCTGGAGGCTTTGCTCGAAGGCGGGATTGCCTTCGCTTCGCCGAATAACCCGGAGATGGGCGGGCCGGCGCAGCCTGGACAAACGTTCGCGCTGCATGACGAGGTTTTGCCCGAATGGCTGGCTTGGGCGCCGAAGATAGCGCTGGAGCAATAACGGATAAGGGCCGCATATGCGGCCCTTATCGTCTCTGGCAGTTGGCTTGGTGTTCGCTTGGTGGGTTACGCGGCGCGCATGCTGCGTTGGTGATGCAGCCACCCGTGGTTATGCGCCGCCAACCCACCCAGAATCAAGCCGGCTCTACCGTTGTCTCCGTCTGCGAAGCCTGGACCTTGGCACCTTCGCGGCGCTGGATGTACTTCCAGTCCGCTTCGTCGATATAGATACCGTTGGGCCCGCTGCCGCCTTCCAGATCGATGGCCACATGGGCCGATACCTGCGGTTTGACCGAGGCCAGAATCGGCACGAAACCCAATTGCAGGCTGGTTTCGATCAGCGCCTGCTGGTTCTTCTCGTCGATATCCGCCGCTTCGTCGAGGTAGTACGGCAGGCGCACGCGCCCGGCGTGTTCGCGGTCCATCAGGTGCAGCAACAGGTACATGTTGGTCAGCGCCTTGATGGTCATGGTGGTGCCGTTCGACGCCGCGCCGTCGATGTCGGTATGGATCACCGGCTGGCCATGCACCTTGGTGATCTCGAAGGCCAGCTCGAACAGATCCTTCAAACCCAGCTGGTTGTGGTTGGCGGCGACCAGGCGCGCCAGGTATTCCTTGGCTTCCTCGTTCTTGCTGTCCTGGTCGCTGCTTTGTTGCAGGTCGAATACCGACAGGGTCTCGCCTTGTTCGTACTGGCCGGCGCTGTGGATGATCTGGTCGATGTGCTTGAGCGCATCCTTGTTCGGCGCCAGGACGATACGGAAGCTTTCCAGGTTGGACACCTGACGCTTGTTGATCTCGCGGTTGAACAGCGCCAACTGGTGTTCCAGGTTGTCGTAGTCGCTGCGGATATTGCGCAGGGTCCGCGCTATATCGGTGACCGCCGCGCGGCGGGCCTTGGCCAGGGTCAGGGCTTCGTCCTGGCGGTGCGCGTAAGCGTTGACCAGCAGGTGTAGGCGGCGCTCGACGTCTTCTTCGCTGTCGAACTTGGCCACGCCCTTGAGGCGCACCTGGGCATACAAGGCGTCGATTTGCCCGTCGATGCGCTGCAGGCCTTGCCAGGCATCCTGATAGTCGTTGAGCAGGGGCAGCAGGTTATCCAGCGAGTCGTCCACCGGGTCGGTGAACGGCGTACCGAACGGCAGATCGGCCGGCAGCAATTGGCGACGGCGTAGCGCGTCTTCGAGGGTGCGTTGCTTGGCGTCGAGATCGGCCAATTGGCGGCCGACCAGCTGCAATTTGGCGGAGAGTTGCTGGACGCGTTCGGTGAAGGCGTCGCTGCTGCGTTTGAGTTCGTCCTGGGCCGCTTCCAGTTGCGCCAGCTGTTCCAGCTTGCCGGCTTCCTCGACCGCCAGGGTCTGACTACGGCGGAAATCTTCCAGGGCTTTTTGCGCATCCAGCACGGCCTGGTACAACTGCTCGGCCTGGGCCTTGCTGGCGGCGCGGTCGGCGGCGACCGCCTGCTGGGTTTTCAGTTGTTTGTATTCGCGATCGAGACGATCCTTCTGGTCGCGCAGGGCCGCACGGTCGGCCAGCGCTTGCAGGGCCGGCGGTTCGATATGCGAGAGGTCGATGGACAAGCCGGGTACTTCGAAGCGCTCGCCCTTGAAACCATCGAGCACAGCTTCCAGGGATTTCACCC
This sequence comes from uncultured Pseudomonas sp., assembly GCF_946885885.1. The sequence continues at coordinate 4,176 of NZ_CAMPHN010000163.1, read as the reverse complement.
AGGCATCGCCGTCGTCCACCTGAATACCCTTGTCGCCGAGCGGCAAGCTGAACAGCTGGCCGTTGAACAGGCGCATCAGGCGGTCGACGTCGGCCTGGGAGAATTCTTCGCGTAGGCGCGAGTAGCTGTTGTTGTCGGCATGATCGAGTTGCTGTTTCACCGACTTGAGACGTTTTTCCAGGTCGCGCAGACGCTCGTCGAGGTCTTCGGCGGAGAATTGCCGCGATTGCGCCAAGGCGCCGGCCAGCTCGTCGTGGGCGTCCTTGGCGGCGAGTAGTTGCACTTCCAGCACCTGTACGTCGTCGACCAGGGCGAAACGGTTTTTCAGTACCGCCAGCTCGCCGAGCCAGCGCTGGATCTCGCTGATTTCGCGCTCCATGCGCATCAGCTCGGCGGTGCCGCCGCGTTGTTCCTGTTGCAGGCCGTCCTGCTCGCCCTTGTAGTGTTCGGCCTGGATCACCAGCTCCTCGCGGCGGGCGCCGGCGTAGTCCTGCCAGGTGCCGAGCAGCGAATCGAGCAGCGGCGACAGGCGATGCAGCTTGCCGCGCAATTGTTCGCGCTGGGCCACGCCAGCGGCCAGGGCTTCGATCAGCGGGCCGGCGGTGACCAGCGCCTGGTAGTCCTGCTCCATGCGCCGCACATCGCGGAATGCCTCTTCGGTGGCGGCAATGTAGTCGACGCTGCCGGAGCGCAGGCTGTGCTCGAAGGCATCGAGAAACAATTGCTTGAGCTTGGCCGCGGTGATCTCGCGCATATGCAGCAGATTGATAAACAGGGCGCGGAAGGTCTTCAGACTTTGCTCGCTGGTCGAGCGCAGTGGGATCAGCGTCAGATCAAGCGGGATCGAGGTGTGGCCGCCGACCAGCAGACGGCGCAGCTCCTCGGGCTTGAGCTCATAGGCCTTGATGCCTTCTCGTTCCAGATTGTTAAACAGCTCGCGTTGGCGCAGGCAGGTGCCGTTCTTCTGGTAGTGGGCCAGGTCCAGTTCGCCCTGGTAGGCGAAGAACTGGTGGCCGAAGCCGCCGCCCGGCCCGCGCCCGGCCACGCCGATCACATGGGGGCCGTGGGGCAGGGCGACTTCGACGAGGATGTAGCTGGTGTCGGTGGCGAAGTAGAACTTGCGCGATTGCTCCAGGCTGTACTTGCCGAAGCTCATGTCCGACATGCGCGCCAGAATCGGGAATTGCAGGGCGTTGATCGAGGCGGATTTGCCGAGGTTGTTGGCGCCGTACACCGATAGCGGGTTTTCCAGCGGAAACAGGCCAAGGCTGTAGCCGGCGGTGTTCAGCAGGGCGAAGCGGCGGATGCCGTAGCGTTCCTGGCTCATGCGTCTATCTCCTGTGCGGCGTGTTCTTCGGCCATGGCGCGGGCCAGGGCGTCCTCTTCGGATTCATCTTCTTCGGCGAGGCTGATGATTTCTTCCTCGGCGTCATCGTCGACCAGCTCCGGGGCTGGCAGCGGCAGGGCGCTGTGCAAGGTGGCGGCGAGATCGCGGTCCTGCTGCACGCTCAGGCAGACATCGAGGAAGCGGTGCATGGGCGCGAGGAAGCGGTAGATGCCGTTCTCTTCGCTGGCGAAGCCGAGCTGGGTCAGGCGGCGCATGACTTTTTCTTCCAGCTCGTCCTGGGTGGTGACTTCGGCCTGGAGGAACAGATCGCGGTACTTGTCGAGCAAGGCCGGCAACTCGTCGCGGCCGAGGCTGCCGCCGTCGAGCACTGCCAGCGGATCGCGGCCCTGGTCGGCGAGGTGCTCGACCAGAATGAAGGTGAACAGCGCCAGGCGTTGCGCGGTCTTGTTGACCTGCGCGCCCATCTGCTCGGGGACGAAATAGTAGAAGCCGCGGCTGTCGCAGACCAGCTCGTAGCCCAGGGCCTTGAACAAGGCGCGGTACTGGTCCTGCAGATTGGACAGCTGGGCGTACAGCTCCGGATCGCGGCGGCTGACATGGTAGCCCTTGAACAGCTCGCGGAAGATGGCGGAGAGCTGGGTGAGTTCTTTCAGGTCGATGTTCATGGCGGTCCATTCGCTGCAGGTGCAGCGCGTTATGCGTAGGGTGCGCCGTGCGCACCATGAATTCGGTTGCGGTGCGCGCAGCGCACCCTAAGTGGTTCGGAGCAAGGCGAACGAACTCAGGCTGACCCGATGTTCGGCCGTCAGGTACTCCTGTCGCTCCAGGCGCTCGCGCTGGAAGCGCGCGTCGCGCGATAGGCGCGAGAACCAATAGAGCAGTTCGTCGGTGGCGCCCTCGGGTTCCTGCTCCAGCAGCCAGACCATCAGGTCCGGCAGCGGCAGCGCCTGTTCGCAGCGTTCGAGCATCTCGCGGGCGGTACGTGGCGCGCGCGGTGCTTCGCCCTTGCGGGTGCTGTGGGCCTTGGGAAACTGCGCCGGCTTGGGCTGGAAGCGCGCCAGCGCGTAAACATAGGCCTCGACCTGGGAGGCGCTGCCGAGAAAGGTGCTCTGCGGGCGGCTGAACAGCGGTAACGACGCCTGGGGGACGGCGTCCAGGCCCTTACGCCGGATCGCCGCCAGGGCCAGGGCCGCGCCGCGGGTCACGGCGTTGTGCCGGCGCGCTTCCTCACGCAGCGGCAGCAGCAGTTCGCGGGCGCGGCGCAGGGTCAACTGGGCGGTGGTCTGCATCTCCAGGATGCGCGCGTGGGTACGCAACAACAGGTCGTCGTCGACCAGTTGGCCGAGGCGCTGCTGTTCGCCGAGCAGGCGCAACAGCACGTGTTCGACGCGGTACACGCCTTGCTCGAAGGCGCCGTCGGCGGCGACCAACTGGATCATCGGCTCGACGTATTCGTCCCAGGTCGCCAGCACTTCGGCGTAACGCTGACGCAGCGGAATCTGCCGATCCGAGGTCTTGGCCCGCTCGGCCACGGCGACCAGGGCCTGCTCGTCGTTGGCCAGTTTTTTCAATACATCGCGTACGCGCATATCGAGCAAACGCAACTGCCGGGCGAGGTCGGCGGCATCGCGTACCTCGAAGGCGTCCTTGATATAGCCGGCCAGGCGTTCGAGGTGACGCAGGTAGGCCTCGATCTCCAGGCACAGCCCCAGGCGGTGTTCGCGGCGTAGGTAGGCGAGGAAGTCGTGAATCTGCGCGTTGAGCTCGAAGCGGTTGGGGCTCTTGGCCACCGGCACCAGGATATCCAGGCGGATCCACTGGTCGAGCAGCGCGGTGATGTCAATCGGCGTGCTTTCCGGCAGTTGGATCACCAGCTGCTTGCGCAGCTCGATCAGGCTCAGGGTGCCGGCGTCGAAGCGCTCGCAGAGCGGTTCGAGCAACGTCCAGTGTTCGGCGAGGGCGCGCAGTACGCGCTTGGGGTCGATCATCGCAGGGCCGGTCGCTCAATCGGAAAAAACGCCGATTGTACTGCATCGGCCGGCGATCGCTTACGCCCGAACCGATCGAAGGCGTCGAACCGCCGGAAAGTGACCCAAAGCGGCAGTTTAGGACGGCATGGGGGCGCGCAAACGGCCAGGTGTGTTGGAGAGTGCCACTCAAGCGCGCGGTTATGCCTTCGGCGCGAGCTGGCATGGATTCTGCGATAGATCGTTAACTGCCTATGGATCAGGTCAACGTTATGCCATTTACCTGCACTGCCTATGTCGACGACCAATGGCGCGAATTGCAACAGCAGCGCGAGTTGGCGTGGGATCTCGATGCGATTTCCGACCGCGGCGAAGCGCTGGCCTTTCTGCGGCGCTTCGAGAATTGCCTGTGCATCTATTCGGCCTATGCGCAGAAACTCTATAGCCGCTACAGCTTCGTGATCCCGCAGAGCGAACAGGGCGATATCACCATCCTGCCGGGCGAGCCGGCATGGCAAGCGACTTACAACGACATTCCGGCCCAGGCGGTGGAGCCCACCGGGGTGCACATCATGCCCGGCGAAGCCCTCGGCTACAGCGGCCTGTATTTGAAGGTGCCGAGCGAGAACCGCCTGGTCGCTTCCAAGGAGCTGCCGTTCCATGCCGGGCTGAAGTTGTTGATCGAGCGTTTTCAGGCCAGGGGCGAGCCTTTCCTGCCGGTGTTGGTCAAAGAGGAGCTGCGTGGCTTCGAGGGGCGCATGCCGTCGTTGCACCTGCATCGCATCGTCCCGACGCGCCTCGGCCCACGCGCGCAACCGGACATCGGCGCCATGCAAGAGGCGATTGTCGAGCACCTGCTCG
>NZ_CAMPHN010000162.1 GCF_946885885.1 uncultured Pseudomonas sp. | reverse complement strand
GATGCAAAAAAGGCTGCCCGAGGGCAGCCTTTTTTGTACGGCGCGATTTGCAGCTTACTTCTTGATGTCGCGCTGCGTATAGCCGGTATAGAGCTGGCGCGGACGGCCAATCTTGTACGGGCTGGAGAGCATTTCCTTCCAGTGCGAGATCCAGCCGACGGTGCGCGCCAGAGCGAAGATCACGGTGAACATGCTGGTCGGGATACCGATGGCCTTGAGGATGATGCCCGAGTAGAAGTCGACGTTCGGGTACAGCGAGCGCTCGATGAAGTACGGGTCGGTCAGGGCGATCTCTTCCAAGCGCATGGCCAGTTCCAGCTGCGGGTCATTGGTGATGCCCAGCTCGGCCAATACTTCGTCGCAGGTCTGTTTCATCACGGTGGCGCGCGGGTCGCGATTCTTGTAGACCCGGTGACCGAAGCCCATCAGCTTGAACGGATCGTTCTTGTCCTTGGCCTTGGCGATGAATTTGTCGATGTTGGAGACATCGCCGATTTCGTCGAGCATGCTCAGTACCGCTTCGTTGGCACCGCCGTGGGCCGGGCCCCAGAGTGCGGCGATACCGGCGGCGATACAGGCGAACGGGTTGGCGCCCGAGGAGCCGGCCAGACGCACGGTCGAGGTGGAAGCATTCTGCTCGTGGTCGGCGTGCAGGATAAAGATTTTATCCATGGCCTTGGCCAATACCGGGCTGATCGGTTTGATCTCGCACGGGGTGTTGAACATCATGTGCAGGAAGTTTTCCGCGTAGTTCAGATCGTTGCGCGGATACATCATCGGCTGACCCATGGAGTACTTGTAGGTCATGGCGGCGATGGTCGGCATCTTGGCGATCAGGCGCATGGCCGATACTTCGCGATGATGCGGGTTATTGATGTCCAGCGAGTCGTGGTAGAAGGCGGAGAGGGCGCCGACCACGCCGCACATGATGGCCATTGGATGGGCATCGCGGCGGAAACCGTTGAAGAAGGTCTTCAACTGTTCGTGAACCATGGTGTGGTTCTTGATGGTGCTGACGAACTTGGCCTTGTCCTCTGCGTTCGGCAATTCGCCGTTGAGTAGCAGGTAGCAGGTTTCCAGGTAGTCGGACTGATCTGCCAACTGCTCGATGGGGTAGCCGCGGTGTAGCAGAATGCCCTGATCGCCGTCGATGTAGGTGATCTTCGACTCGCACGAGGCGGTGGACATAAAGCCAGGATCAAACGTGAAACGGCCCGTGGCGGTTAAGCCCCGCACGTCAATTACATCGGGACCAACGGTGCCGGATAAAACGGGCAGCTCGACGGGGGCATTGCCCTCGATGATCAACTGCGCTTTTTTGTCAGCCATGTGTGGCCTCCTAATTATGCTTGGACTCATCTGACAGCCCCCCACGCAGGGCCCGCACCACTATAGTGGGATAAATTCTAAAGTCAATTTGCGAAAACCCAGGCGGTAGAAGGGTTTGCGGGTGGTTCTTTGTATAAAAAAGGGGCCCTTTACGTCATTTATATAGGGTGCGCAATCCGCTTTTAGGTAAAGGCCTTTGCATTGTCATTAGTAACCTAACTGTTTATACTCTGCGCCCGACCGCCAGGGGTTTCCGCCTGATATTCTGGGGGTCGTCACTTCTTGGGTGATGGGTACCTGACCAGTGCACTTCCCGACAACTTTGCCCTGATAGTTAGGGGCTCTCAGTGTGATAAAAAGCCGTGAATAGCCAACGACCTGTAAACCTAGACCTTAGGACTATCAAACTCCCAGTCACCGCTTACACGTCCATTCTTCACCGTATATCCGGTGTCATCCTTTTCGTCGGTATTGCCGTGCTGCTGTTCGGGCTCGACAAGTCGCTGGCTTCCGAGGAAGGCTTCGCCCAGGTGAAAGAATGCCTGACCAGTCCGCTGGCCAAGTTCGTGATTTGGGGATTGCTGTCCGCTCTGCTTTACCACCTGGTGGCCGGCGTGCGCCACTTGATCATGGATATGGGCATCGGCGAAACGCTGGAAGGCGGCAAGCTGGGCTCGCAAATCGTCATCGTGGTTTCGGTGATCCTGATCGTATTGGTGGGGGTGTGGATATGGTAACCAACGTTACGAACTTCTCGCGTTCCGGTCTGTACGACTGGATGGCGCAGCGTGTATCTGCTGTCATTCTCGCGGCTTATGTGGTGTTTCTGCTCGGCTATGTAGTGCTTCACCCGAATATGAGTTATGCCGAGTGGCATGGTCTGTTCTCCAATAATGCGATGCGTATTTTCAGTTTGCTGACCCTGGTAGCGCTCAGCGCCCACGCCTGGGTCGGTATGTGGACGATTTCCACCGACTACCTGACGCCAATGGCGCTGGGTAAGTACGCAACTGTAGTGCGTTTCCTGTTCCAGGCCGCGTGTGGCATCGCCATGTTCACGTTCTTCGCCTGGGGCGTGCAGATTCTTTGGGGTATCTGATCCATGACTATTCGTACGCTTTCTTATGACGCCATCATCATCGGTGGCGGCGGTGCGGGCATGCGTGCCGCGCTGCAATTGGCTCAGGGCGGCCACAAGACCGCTGTAGTCACCAAGGTCTTCCCGACCCGTTCGCACACCGTGTCCGCCCAGGGCGGCATCACCTGCGCCATCGCATCGGCCGACCCGAACGACGATTGGCGCTGGCACATGTACGACACGGTCAAGGGCTCCGACTATATCGGCGACCAGGACGCTATCGAATATATGTGCTCCGTTGGTCCGGAAGCCGTATTCGAACTCGAGCACATGGGCCTGCCGTTCTCCCGTACCGAGCAGGGCCGCATTTACCAGCGTCCGTTCGGCGGCCAGTCCAAGGGTCCGGACAACCCAACTCAGGCAGCCCGTACTTGCGCCGCAGCCGACCGTACCGGTCACGCGCTGCTGCACACCCTGTACCAGGCCAACCTGAAGAGCGGTACTTCGTTCCTCAACGAGTGGTACGCGGTCGATCTGGTGAAGAACCAGGACGGCGCCATCGTCGGCGTGATCGCGATCTGCATCGAAACCGGCGAAACCGTCTACATCCGCTCCAAGGCCACCGTATTGGCCACTGGCGGTGCGGGCCGTATCTATGCCTCCACCACCAACGCCCTGATCAACACCGGCGACGGTGTGGGTATGGCCCTGCGTGCCGGTGTGCCGGTGCAGGACATCGAAATGTGGCAGTTCCACCCGACCGGCATCGCCGGCGCCGGCGTCCTGGTGACCGAAGGCTGCCGCGGCGAAGGTGGCTACTTGATCAACAAGCACGGCGAGCGTTTCATGGAGCGCTACGCGCCGAACGCCAAAGACCTGGCCGGCCGCGATGTGGTTGCGCGCTCCATGGTCAAGGAAATCATCGCCGGTAATGGTTGTGGTCCGGATGGCGATCACGTGATGCTCAAGCTCGATCACCTGGGCGAGGAAGTGCTGCACAGCCGCCTGCCGGGCATCTGTGAACTGTCGAAAACCTTCGCCCATGTCGATCCGGTTGTCGCGCCGGTTCCGGTCGTGCCGACTTGCCACTACATGATGGGTGGTGTGGCCACCAATATTCATGGTCAGGCGATCACCCAGGATGCCAACGGCAACGACAAGATCATCGAAGGTCTGTTCGCTGTGGGCGAAGTGGCTTGCGTGTCGGTCCACGGCGCGAACCGCCTGGGCGGTAACTCGCTGCTCGATCTGGTGGTGTTCGGTCGCGCTGCCGGCCTGCATCTGGAGAAGGCGCTGAAGGACGGCGTCGAATACCGCAATGCCTCCGCAACCGATCTGGATCAGTCGCTCGCGCGTCTGGCCGGGGTCAACGGGCGCAGCACCGGCGAAGATGTCGCGCCGCTGCGTAAAGAGCTGCAAACCTGCATGCAGAACTACTTCGGTGTATTCCGTACCGGCGAATACATGCAGAAGGGGATCGAGCAACTGGCCGGTCTGCGCGAGCGTATCGCCAACGTCAAGATCGCGGATAAGAGCCAGGCGTTCAACACCGCACGTATCGAAGCGCTGGAACTGCAAAACCTGCTTGAAGTGGCCGAAGCGACCGCGGTGGCTGCCGAGACGCGTAAAGAGTCCCGTGGCGCCCATGCCCGCGAAGACTACGAAGATCGCGATGACGAGAACTGGCTGTGCCACTCCCTGTACTTCCCGGGTGAGAAGCGTGTAGCCAAGCGAGCCGTCAATTTCTCGCCGAAGACAGTTCCTGCGTTCGAACCGAAGGTTCGGACTTATTAAGGGTGCCTGATATGTCGCAAGCCAATCTGTTGCAAGTAAGCGTTTATCGTTACAACCCGGAGCAGGATGCTGCGCCGTTTATGCAGGATTTCCAGGTCGACACCGGCGGCAAGGACATCATGGTCCTCGATGTGCTGGCGCTGATCAAGGAGCAGGACGAAGGCTTCTCCTACCGTCGCTCCTGTCGCGAAGGCGTATGCGGTTCCGACGGCATGAACATCAACGGCAAGAACGGTCTGGCCTGCATCACGCCGATTTCGGCTGCCGGCCTGAAGGGCGGCAAGCTGGTGATTCGCCCGTTGCCGGGATTGCCGGTTATTCGTGACTTGGTAGTCGATATGAGCATCTTCTACAAGCAATACGAAAAGGTGCAGCCGTTCCTGCAGAACGACACGCCGGCTCCGGCCATCGAGCGTCTGCAGACCCCGGAAGAGCGCGAGAAACTGGACGGTCTTTACGAGTGCATTCTGTGCGCTTGCTGCTCGACCAGTTGCCCGTCCTTCTGGTGGAACCCGGATAAGTTCCTTGGTCCTGCTGCGTTGCTGCAAGCCTACCGTTTTCTGGCTGACAGCCGCGACACCAAGACTGCCGAACGTCTGGCCTCGTTGGACGATCCGTTCAGCGTGTTCCGTTGCCGCGGCATCATGAATTGCGTGAACGTTTGCCCGAAGGGTTTGAACCCGACCAAGGCGATCGGCCACGTACGTAACATGCTGTTGCAAAGCGGTACCTGATCCATCGGTTTGACCTGTAGCACCAACAGCTGCGGCGCTGGCTTCAACTCCCGGCGCCGTTGTTTTAGCAAGGACCGCAGCTCACAAAGCCGCGGTTTTTAATTCGAAAAAAATTTGACGACCAGCAGGGGCATTCGGGCTGGTGCCCGGACTATCTGCGGGAGCCAAAGTGGCTTGGCCGAGTCGCTGCTCCATGACTCTGTCGACCATGCGGTTTCTTCGCCGGTGGTGTCCCCTTACCGAGGGTGACCAAGCATGCAAGAAAGCGTGATGCAGCGCATGTGGGACAGTGCCCACCTATCCGGTGGTAACGCTGCCTATGTGGAAGAGCTCTATGAGCTTTACCTGCACGATCCCAACGCTGTGCCAGAAGAGTGGCGCACTTACTTCCAGAAGTTACCGGCAGACGGCAGCGCCACCACAGACGTATCGCATTCGACGATTCGCGACCATTTCGTTCTGCTCGCTAAAAATCAGCGACGGGCTCAACCGGTGTCCGCCGGTAGTGTGAGCAGTGAGCACGAAAAGAAACAAGTCGAAGTACTGCGCCTGATTCAGGCCTATCGCATGCGTGGCCATCAGGCCGCTCAGCTCGATCCGCTTGGCCTTTGGCAGCGTCCCGCACCGGCCGATCTGTCGATCAACCACTATGGTCTGACCGATGCCGATCTGGACACCACTTTCCGTACCGGTGGTCTGTTCATCGGTAAGGAAGAGGCCACTTTGCGCGAAATCCACGAGGCGTTGCAGCAGACATATTGTCGCACCATCGGCGCCGAGTTCACCCATATCGTCGATTCCGAGCAGCGCAGCTGGTTCCAGCAGCGTCTGGAAAGCGTTCGCGGGCGTCCACAATTCTCCGCCGAAGCGCAAAGCCACCTGCTCGAGCGCCTGACTGCGGCCGAGGGTCTGGAAAAGTACCTGGGCACCAAATATCCGGGCACCAAGCGCTTCGGTCTGGAAGGCGGCGAAAGCCTGATTCCGTTGCTCGATGAGGTGATCCAGCGTTCCGGTTCCTACGGCACCAAGGAAATCGTCATCGGCATGGCCCACCGCGGCCGCCTCAACGTGCTGGTCAACACCTTCGGCAAGAACCCGCGCGATCTGTTCGACGAGTTCGAAGGCAAGAAGGCCGATGGCCTGTCTTCCGGCGACGTCAAATATCACCAGGGTTTCTCCTCCAACGTGATGACCGCCGGCGGCGAAGTGCACCTGGCCATGGCGTTCAACCCGTCGCACCTGGAAATCGTCTCCCCGGTGGTCGAGGGGTCGGTACGCGCGCGTCAGGATCGTCGCAGCGACGCCACCGGCGAGAAGGTTCTGCCGGTTTCCCTGCACGGCGACGCGGCTTTTGCCGGGCAGGGCGTGGTCATGGAAACCTTCCAGATGTCGCAGACCCGTGGCTTCAAGACGGGCGGCACCATCCACATCGTGATCAACAATCAGGTCGGCTTCACCATCAGCAACCCGCTGGACTCGCGTTCCACCGAGTACTGCACCGATGTGGCGAAGATGATTCAGGCGCCTATCCTGCACGTCAACGGCGACGATCCGGAAGCGGTGCTGTTCGTCACCCAGCTGGCCGTCGACTACCGCATGCAGTACAAGCGCGACGTGGTGATCGATCTGGTCTGCTACCGCCGTCGCGGTCACAACGAGGCCGACGAGCCGAGCGGCACCCAGCCGATCATGTATCAGCAGATCAGCAAGCAGCGCACCACCCGCGAGCTGTATGCCGAGGCGCTGACCAATGCCGTCAGCCATTCGGTGGACGACGTACAGGCCAAGATCGACGACTACCGCACGGCCCTGGATAACGGTCAGCACGTGGTCAAGAGCTTGGTCAAGGAGCCGAACAAGGAGCTGTTCGTCGACTGGCGCCCTTATCTGGGCCATGCCTGGACCGCGCGTCACGATACCCGTTTCGAGCTCAAGACCCTGCAGGAACTGTCGAACAAGCTGCTGGAGATCCCGGAAGGCTTCGTGGTTCAACGTCAGGTCGCGAAGATTCTCGAAGACCGCCAGAAGATGAGCGCCGGTGCGCTGCCGATCAACTGGGGCTACGCCGAAACCATGGCCTACGCCACGTTGTTGTTCGAAGGTCATCCGATCCGCATGACCGGCCAGGACATCGGCCGCGGCACCTTCTCGCACCGTCACGCGGTGTTGCACAACCAGAAGGACGCCGGGACTTACCTGCCGCTGAAGAACCTCTACCAGGGACAGCCGCGTTTCGACCTCTACGACTCCTTCCTCTCGGAAGAAGCCGTGCTGGCCTTCGAATACGGTTACGCCACCACTCAGCCGAATGCGCTGGTGATCTGGGAAGCGCAGTTCGGCGACTTCGCCAACGGCGCCCAGGTGGTGTTCGACCAGTTCATTTCCAGCGGCGAGCACAAGTGGGGCCGTCTCTGCGGTCTGACCATGCTGCTGCCCCATGGCTACGAAGGGCAGGGGCCTGAGCACAGCTCGGCGCGTCTGGAGCGTTACCTGCAACTGTGCGCCGAGCACAATATGCAGGTCTGCGTACCGACCACCCCGGCTCAGATATACCATTTGCTGCGTCGGCAGGTGATCCGCCCGCTGCGCAAGCCATTGGTCGTATTGACGCCGAAGTCGCTGCTGCGCCACAAATTGGCGATCTCGACCCTGGAAGATCTGGCCGAAGGTTCGTTCCAGACGGTGATCCCGGAAATCGACGCGATCGACCCGAAAAAGGTGACGCGGATGATTCTGTGCAGCGGCAAGGTCTATTACGACTTGCTGGAAAAACGCCGCAGCGAAGGTCGCGACGATATCGCCATCGTGCGTATCGAGCAGCTCTATCCGTTCCCGGAAGACGATCTGGCCGAAGCCCTGGCGCCGTACAAGAACCTCAAGCACATCGTCTGGTGTCAGGAAGAGCCGATGAACCAGGGGGCTTGGTATTGCAGCCAGCATCACATGCGTCGTGTGGCGACAGCACACAAGAAGGCGTTGTTCCTCGAGTACGCCGGTCGCGATGCGTCTGCCGCGCCGGCTTGCGGTTACGCCTCGATGCACGCCGAGCAGCAGGAAAAACTGCTGCAGGACGCCTTCACTGTTTAACGCCTTCACGTAATAGGCGGCCCACAGGGGCCGCCTTGTAGAAGAAACCGAATTTTAAGGAACCACTGATAATGGCTATCGAGATCAAAGCCCCTACTTTCCCGGAATCGGTTGCCGACGGCACCGTGGCCACTTGGCACAAGAAGCCGGGCGATGCGGTCAAGCGCGACGAACTGATCGTCGACATCGAAACCGACAAAGTAGTGATCGAAGTTCTGGCCGAGGCCGACGGCGTCCTGGCGCAAATCATCAAGAACGAAGGCGACACCGTGCTCAGCAACGAACTGCTCGGCACCCTGAATGAAGGCGGTGCTGCCGCACCTGCTCCAGCGGCTGCAGCTCAAGCCGCCGCGCCAGCCGCCGCCGCTGCTCCGGCAACTGCTGGGGACGATCAGATCCTTTCGCCGGCTGCGCGCAAGATCGCCGAAGAAAACGGCATCGACGCCAATAGCATTGCCGGTACCGGTAAAGGCGGTCGGGTGACCAAGGAAGACGTGGTCGCCGCCGTCGAAGCGAAGAAGAACGCTCCAGCGCCTGCCGCCAAGCCGGCTGCGCCTGCTGCCGCGGCTCCAGTGTTCGCTGCCGGCGATCGCGTCGAGAAGCGCGTGCCTATGACCCGCCTGCGCGCCAAAGTCGCCGAGCGTCTGGTCGAAGCTCAGTCGAACATGGCGATGCTGACTACCTTCAACGAAGTCGACATGACCGAAGTCATGGCCCTGCGTTCGAAGTACAAGGATCTGTTCGAGAAGACCCACAACGGCGTGCGCCTGGGCTTTATGTCGTTCTTCGTCAAGGCCGCTGTCGAGGCACTGAAGCGCCTGCCGGCAGTCAATGCCTCCATCGACGGCAATGACATCGTCTACCACGGCTACCAGGATATCGGCGTGGCCGTGTCCAGCGACCGTGGCCTGGTGGTGCCGGTGCTGCGCAATGCCGAGCTGATGAGCCTCGCTGAGATCGAAAACGGCATCGCCACCTTCGGCAAGAAGGCCAGAGACGGCAAGCTGGCGATCGAAGACATGACCGGCGGTACCTTCACCATCACCAACGGTGGTACTTTCGGTTCGATGATGTCGACGCCGATCGTCAACCCGCCTCAGGCCGCCATCCTGGGTATGCACAACATCTTGCAACGCCCGATGGCCATCAACGGCCAGGTGGTGATTCGCCCGATGATGTACCTGGCGCTGTCCTACGACCACCGCTTGATCGATGGTAAGGAAGCCGTGACCTTCCTGGTGACCATCAAAAACTTGCTTGAAGATCCGGCTCGTCTGCTGCTGGATATTTAAAAATCAGCGGCAAGTTGCAAGTTCCAAGCTGCACGTTACTCAGCTTCGACTTGCGGCTTGTCGCTTGACGCTTACGGCTTTTAGGAGAAGTTTATGACCCAGAAATTCGACGTGGTAGTCATCGGTGCCGGCCCTGGCGGCTATGTAGCGGCCATCAAAGCGGCGCAGCTCGGTCTGAAGACCGCCTGCATCGAACGGTACCAGGACAAGGACGGCAAGATCGCCCTCGGCGGTACCTGCCTGAACGTCGGTTGCATTCC
>NZ_CAMPHN010000161.1 GCF_946885885.1 uncultured Pseudomonas sp. | reverse complement strand
CTCGCGCTAAAACAGGCTCCGGCGCGGTCGCGATGAAACGGCAACAGACCCTAGGTATCTCGTGCTGACTTATACCAATAGATACGATTTTTAGAGGCTATTGGCTGTTCGGCGGTTCAATGCTGTCCAGCAGCTTGCTCAGCGCCTCGGGGTAGTCGAGGGTAACGGGCATTGCAGTCGCGCATCCTCGCCGATCAGCTTGGCGCGGTCGCTATGGGCGACGACGAGAAATGCCCGCCTTGCCGGCGTGCCGGGCGGAGTCTATCGGTGGCCCAGTTCGGGGTGCTGGTTGAGTGTGTGGTTGAACCGTTCGACCCAGTGCGCGCTGAATTGGCTGCCCGCAAGGCCGTTGATTTCCAGGATGGCGCGCAGTAGCGGACGTTTGCTCAGCGTTTGGTGGGCGCGTTCGTGGGTGCGTGCATCGAAGGTGTCGACGATGCCGAGAATCAGCGCGCCGGCGCAGATTTCCGCCTCTTTCAGGCCTTTGGGGTAGCCGGTGCCGTCGGCGTGTTCCTGGTGTTGTAAGGCTATTTCGGCGGCCCCTTGCCATTTGGGCATGCGCTTGAACAGATCGTAGGCGAGGCGCGGGTGGGATTGCATGTGCCGGCGCTCTTCGCGGTTGAAACTGGCGTCCTTGTGCAGCATTTCCAGGGGCAGAAAAGCCATGCCCAGATCGTGCAGGCAGACGGCAGCGGCCAGTTGTTCGGGTGGTTCCGGAGTGCCGCCGAGCTGGTTGATCATCAGTGCCAGGTCCAATTGGCGCATGCCGCGTTCCTGCCAGTAGCGCGAGCGTCGCTCGCTGGCCTGCATGAGTTCGATAAAGAACAGCAGGTCGGCGTCGATCTCGATGCCGTAGCGTGCCAGCAGTTGCTCGGCTTGCGGATCGCTCACGGTCGGTGGGTCGAGCAGTTGGGTGTTGGGGTCGAGTTGTTGCAGCAATGCCCGGCGCACTGCCATCTGTCGCTCCGGGGGCGCTGTCGCCAGCGCGCTCAGGGCTTGGCAGAGAGCGTCGACTTGCTCGGCGTTAAGTCTTGCAGGCGCACCGCCGAGATCCTGGGCGATCAATTCCTTGAGGTTATCCAAGCTGAGCAGCAGGATATCGCCCAGCAGGCTATCGAAACTCAATTGCGCTTCGCGCAGGCACGACAGTACGTCTTCCAAAGCCTGCGGTAGCGGCATGCGCGCGTTGAGGCCGATATAGCCCAGGTTGCCTTTGAGGCTGTGGATCTGGCGGAACAGCTTGTGCAGGCGTTCGCGGTCGTCCGGGGCCTTTTCGAGCTCGATCAGCAGTTGCTCGCTGCGCTGGAATTGCTCGGCGGTTTCTTGGCGAAAGTCGTCCAGCAGATCGCGGGGTATTTCGGCGAGGGTTGGCTTGGCCATGGCCGCTCTCCTGTAGTGAGAACCCTCAGTATAGAAAAGCCTGCGAAAGCGCGTGGGCGGGCGGCTGCAAGTGGCGGCTTAACCATATATAATCCTGCGCTTTGCCGCGAAATGCGGGTTGCGGAAAGCGTTGCGCAACCCCGCTGGCGGGCATGATCCGGACACGCGCGCCGCCCTGCGGCCCAACGAATT
Organism: uncultured Pseudomonas sp.; assembly: GCF_946885885.1. Next base: position 8,173 of record NZ_CAMPHN010000161.1, on the reverse strand, counting down.
CAAGACTCGAGAGAAGCGATTACCCCATGATGCGCAGCCACTATTGCGGCCAACTGAACGAGAGCCTGGAAGGTCAGGAAGTCACCCTTTGCGGTTGGGTCCATCGCCGCCGCGATCATGGCGGGGTGATTTTCCTCGACATCCGCGACCGCGAAGGTTTGGCCCAGGTGGTATTCGATCCCGATCGCGCCGAGACCTTTGCAACTGCCGACAAAGTGCGTAGCGAGTACGTGGTCAAAATCACCGGTAAGGTGCGTTTGCGCCCGGCCGGTGCCGGCAACGCCAATATGGCCAGCGGCGCCATCGAAGTGCTGGGTTACGAGCTGCAAGTGTTGAACGAAGCGGAAACCCCGCCGTTCCCGCTCAACGAATACACCGACGTGGGCGAAGAAACCCGTCTGCGTTATCGCTTTATCGACCTGCGCCGCCCTGAGATGGCCGCCAAGTTGAAGCTGCGTTCGAGCATCACCAGCAGCATTCGCCGTTATCTGGACGAGAACGGCTTCCTCGACGTGGAAACGCCGATTCTCACCCGCGCCACCCCGGAAGGCGCGCGCGACTATCTGGTGCCGAGCCGCACCCACGCTGGCAGCTTCTTCGCCCTGCCGCAATCGCCGCAGTTGTTCAAACAGTTGCTGATGGTCGCTGGCTTCGACCGCTATTACCAGATCGCCAAATGCTTCCGCGACGAGGACCTGCGCGCCGACCGTCAGCCGGAATTCACCCAGATCGACATCGAAACCAGCTTCCTCGATGAAGACGACATCATGGGCATCACCGAGAAGATGGTGCGCCAGCTGTTCAAGGAGGTGCTGAACGTCGAGTTCGGCGAGCTTCCGCACATGACCCTGGCCGAAGCCATGCGTCGTTTCGGCTCCGACAAGCCGGACCTGCGTAACCCGCTGGAGCTGGTGGACGTCGAGGATCAGCTCAAGGATGTCGACTTCAAGGTGTTCGCCGGTCCGGCCAACGATCCCAAGTGCCGCGTGGCCGCGCTGCGCGTACCGGGCGGGGCGAGCATGCCGCGCAAGCAGATCGACGACTACACCAAGTTCGTCGGCATCTACGGCGCCAAAGGACTGGCCTACATCAAGGTCAACGAGCGCGCCAATGGCGTCGATGGCCTGCAGTCGCCGATCGTCAAGAACATCCCGCTGGACAATATCAACGTGATCCTCGATCGCGTCGGTGCGGTCGATGGCGATATCGTGTTCTTCGGCGCCGACAAGACGAAGATCGTCAGCGAAGCCCTGGGCGCGCTGCGCATCAAGCTGGGCCACGATCTCAACCTGCTGACCTGCGAGTGGGCGCCGCTGTGGGTCGTCGACTTCCCGATGTTCGAAGAGAACGACGACGGCAGCCTGACCGCCATGCACCACCCGTTCACCGCGCCGAAGTGCACCCCGGCGGAGCTGGAAGCCAACCCGGCCGCCGCGCTGTCGCGTGCCTACGACATGGTGCTCAACGGTACCGAGCTGGGCGGCGGTTCGATCCGTATCCACGACAAGGCCATGCAACAGACCGTGTTCCGTGTGCTGGGCATCAGCGAAGAGGAGCAGCAGGAGAAGTTCGGCTTCCTCCTCGACGCCCTGAAGTACGGTGCGCCACCCCATGGTGGTCTGGCCTTCGGTCTGGATCGCCTGGTGATGCTGATGACCGGCGCTCAGTCGATCCGCGAAGTGATCGCCTTCCCGAAAACCCAGAGTGCGGCCTGCGTCATGACCCAGGCGCCGGGTTTGGTGGATAACAAGGCGCTGCGCGAATTGCACATTCGCCTGCGCGAGCAGCCTAAGGCCGAGTAAAGGCAGCGGCAAGTCATAAGCTTCAAGCTTTGAGCTGCAACATGCGCGCTTGAAGCTTGCGGCTTGCAGCTCAAATCTGGATAGGAGTGAGTTATGGCTGGTCATTCCAAATGGGCCAATATCAAGCACCGCAAAGGGCGCCAAGACGCCAAGCGCGGCAAGATTTTCACCAAGATCATTCGTGAGCTGACGGTCGCTGCCAAGCATGGTGGGCCGGTTCCGGCAGACAATCCGCGTCTGCGTCTGGCGGTGGACAAGGCGCTGACGGCCAACATGTCGCGTGATGTCATCGACCGAGCCATCGCCCGGGGTGCTGGTAACGACGAAGCCGACAACATGATCGAGCTGACCTATGAAGGCTATGCGCCGAGCGGAGTGGCGATCTTCGTCGAAGCCATGACCGATAACCGCAACCGCACGGCCGCCGAGGTGCGCCACGCGTTCACCAAGTGCGCCGGCAACCTGGGCACCGATGGTTCGGTGGCCTATATGTTCGAGCGCAAGGGGCATATCAGCTACGCCCCCGGAGTCGATGAAGAATCCCTGATGGACGCCGCGCTGGAAGCGGGTGCCGACGATATCGTCAGCAACGACGACGGTTCGGTGGATGTCTACACCGCCTTCGCCGACTTCCATGCGGTGAACGAGGCGCTCGGCGCTGCCGGGTTCAAGGGCGACGAGGCCGAGATATCGATGATCCCATCGATAGCCGCGCCCATCGCCGACCTGGAAACCGCGCAGAAAGTCATCAAGTTGATCGACATGCTGGAAGACCTCGACGACGTGCAGAACGTCTACCACAACGCCGAGATTCCCGACGAGATCATGGAACAGTTGGGCTGATTGCAGCCGGTTGCTCGCTGACTATCCGTTAAGCCGGAAGCCACCCAGGCGCTTCCGGCTTTTTCATGTCCGCGCAGATCCGTAGGTCGGGTTAGCGGCAATCGGCATGCTGCCGGTCACACCGCAATTCGCGCTGCCACGTAACCCGACAAGGGGATTCGCGGTCGTGCCATGGAGGGTTACGCCGCACGCAAATGGATGGCTTGCCTGAAACCGCATTGGCGGCTAACCCGCCCTACAAGAGCCGCCTGCAACACATAATTGGGGCAGGACCTTTTTCATGGTGAGGTGCGCAGGCGTATTCGGGGTGACGCCGGCATGGGCTGCCCCTATACTCGGCAACTGGATAAATAGACAGTGCGGCCGATCAGCGAGTATCGGCGGTTCGAGTGGGCGGCATTAAATGACCTTGATTCTCGGCATCGACCCCGGTTCGCGCATTACCGGCTACGGCGTGGTGCGCGACACTGGGCGCAGTTGCGAATATGTCGCTTCGGGCTGTATCCGTACGGGTAACGGTTCCATGGCCGAGCGCCTGCAGATCGTGTTTCGTGGGGTGCGCGAGGTCATCGAAACCTATGGGCCGGTGACCATGGGTATCGAACAGGTGTTCATGGCGCGCAACCCGGACTCGGCGCTGAAGCTCGGCCAGGCGCGGGGCGTGGCCATAGTCGCGGGGATCGAAGCGGGGCTGGATGTCGCCGAATACACTGCGACCCAGGTCAAGCAGGCGATTTCCGGCAGCGGTGGGGCGAACAAGGAACAGGTGCAGCTGATGGTCATGCACCTGCTCAAATTGGTGCAAAAGCCACAGATCGACGCCTCCGACGCCCTGGCGGTCGCGCTTTGCCATGCCCACCACAGGCAGAGTCTGATTCCCCATGGTCTGGTCGGCGCCAAGCGGCGTGCCGGTCGTCTTCGTTTATAAGCATATTCAAGGAAGCAGCGGTGATCGGACGTTTGCGCGGTACCCTGGCGGAGAAACACCCGCCCCATGTGATTCTGGATGTGAATGGCCTGGGTTATGAGCTGGAAGTCCCCATGACGACCTTGTACCGTTTACCCGCGGTGGGCGAGCCCCTGGCATTGCATACCCATCTGGTGGTGCGCGAGGATGCGCACCTGTTGTACGGCTTTTTCGAGAAGCGCGAGCGCGAGCTGTTCCGCGAGTTGATCCGCCTCAATGGCGTCGGGCCCAAGCTGGCCCTGGCCCTGATGTCCGGGCTGGAGGTCGACGAATTGGTGCGTTGCGTGCAGGCGCAGGACACCTCGGTGTTGGTGAAGATTCCCGGCGTCGGCAAGAAAACCGCCGAGCGTTTGCTGGTCGAACTCAAGGACCGCTTCAAGGCCTGGGAAACCGTGCCGGGTATGACCCCGCTGGTGGTTGAACCTCGGGGCAAGGGCGCAGTCATAAGCGCGGAGAATGATGCGGTCAGCGCACTTATTTCTCTCGGTTATAAACCCCAGGAAGCCAGTCGAGCCGTCTCGGCCATCAAGGAAGAAGGCCTGAGTAGTGAAGATTTGATTCGTCGTGCCCTGAAGGGAATGCTGTAGTGCTAGAAGCCGATCGCTTGATTACCTCCACCACGCTCGATCGCGACGAGCAGGTCGACCGTGCCATCCGTCCGCTCAAACTGGCCGATTACATCGGTCAGCCGAATGTGCGCGAACAGATGGAGCTGTTCATTCAGGCCGCCCGTGGGCGCAGCGAAGCCCTGGACCACACATTGATCTTCGGCCCACCCGGTCTGGGCAAAACCACCTTGGCCAATATCATCGCTCAGGAAATGAACGTCTCGATCAAAAGCACCTCGGGTCCGGTGCTCGAACGCCCAGGCGATCTCGCCGCACTGCTGACCAATCTGGAGCCGGGCGATCTGTTGTTCATCGATGAAATCCATCGCCTGTCGCCCATCGTCGAGGAAGTGCTGTACCCGGCCATGGAGGATTTCCAGCTCGACATCATGATCGGCGAGGGCCCGGCGGCGCGTTCGATCAAGCTCGATTTGCCGCCGTTCACCCTGGTCGGCGCAACCACCCGCGCCGGCATGCTGACCAATCCGCTGCGCGACCGCTTTGGTATCGTCCAGCGTCTGGAGTTCTATAACGTCGACGATTTGACCACCATCGTCATGCGTTCGGCGGGGATTCTCGGCTTGCCGATCGAGCAGCAGGGCGCCTTCGAGATCGCTCGGCGCGCCCGTGGCACCCCGCGTATCGCCAACCGCCTGTTGCGCCGCGTGCGAGACTTCGCCGAAGTGCGCGGCCAGGGCCAGATCACCCAGGCCATCGCCGACAAGGCGTTGAACCTGCTGGATGTCGACGAGCGCGGTTTCGACCATCAGGATCGTCGGCTGTTGTTGACCATGATCGAGAAGTTCGACGGCGGCCCGGTCGGGGTGGACAACCTGGCGGCGGCGATCAGCGAAGAGCGCCACACCATCGAAGACGTATTGGAGCCCTACCTGATTCAGCAGGGCTACATCATGCGCACCCCGCGCGGGCGCGTGGTTACCCGTCACGCCTACTTGCACTTTGGCCTGAATGCGCCGAAACGCATGGGCGAATTGCCAAGTGCCGATCTATTTGCGGACGACAATGAATAGAAAAAAATACTTATCTCAGGCAATTGGCAAGAACGGGAGCTGGCACTAGAGTATGCGCGCATCAAACGGAGTTCAGTCTTTCGCCCATCGTTGTCGGGTTTACTACGAAGACACGGATGCGGGCGGCATCGTCTACTACGTCAATTACCTCAAATTTATGGAACGGGCTCGCACCGAGCGGCTGCGTGATCTGGGTTTTGCCCAGTCGGCGCTGGCAGGTGAGGGCCTGTTATTCGTCGTGCATTCGGCAGAGGCGCGCTATCACGCGCCGGCACGTCTGGATGACGAGTTGCTGGTAAGCGCTGAAGTGATCGAGTTGAACCGTGCCAGCCTGCGTTTTCGTCAACAGGTCAGGCGCGTGGTGGATGATGTGCTGCTCTGCGAGGGGCAGTTTTTGGTGGCCTGTGTTGGCGCCAACAGTTTGAAACCCCGGGCCATTCCCCAGGTTCTGCGTGCGGCCTTTGCCGAGCAGGGCGGCGCGGGTACATCTAGTAGAGCAGGAGAGTAAGCGTGGAAGCCAACGCCGTTGACCATATGTCGATGTGGAGTTTGATCAGCAACGCCAGCCTGGTGGTGCAATTGGTGATGTTGACGCTGGTGGCCGCGTCGGTCACCTCCTGGGTCATGATCTTTCAGCGCACCACCCTGTTGCGTGCGGCCAAGCGTGCCCTGGACAACTTCGAAGAGCGCTTCTGGTCCGGTATCGACCTGTCCAAGCTGTATCGTCAGGCGGGCAGCAATCCTGACCCGGATTCCGGGCTGGAGCAGATCTTCCGCGCCGGCTTCAAGGAGTTCTCGCGCCTGCGTCAGCAGCAGGGCGTCGACCCGGACGCGGTGATGGACGCCGTGGCGCGCGCCATGCGCGTGGCCATTTCGCGCGAAGAAGAGAAACTCGAACAGAGCCTGCCGTTCCTCGCTACCGTGGGTTCGACCAGTCCCTATATCGGCCTGTTCGGCACCGTCTGGGGGATCATGAACTCGTTCCGTGGGCTGGCCCAGGTGCAGCAAGCGACCCTCGCCACTGTGGCGCCGGGTATCGCCGAAGCACTGATCGCCACGGCCATCGGCCTGTTCGCCGCCATTCCGGCGGTCATCGCCTACAACCGTTTTTCCGCGCGTGGCGAGATGCTGATCGGCCGTTATTACACCTTCGCCGACGAGTTCCAGGCGATTTTGCACCGTAAAGTGCACACCAGCGACGACTAAGCCTTCGCATTTTCAAATACAGGTTTTTCAAGCCATGGTGAGAATTCGTAACAGACGCAAGCCGGTCGCCGAGATGAACGTGGTGCCTTACATCGATGTGATGTTGGTGCTGCTGGTCATCTTTATGGTGACCGCGCCGATGCTCAATCAAGGGGTCAAGGTCGATCTGCCGAAAGTCAGCAGCGAGGTTTTGCCGCAGGACAACAATGCCCAGGTGCTGACCATCTCGATCAAGGCCGACAAGTCCTATTACTGGAATATGGGCAGCGAAGTCGATGTCGACACCGTGCAGGATCAGGCGATGACTTTGGAGGAAATGACCCGCGCAGTGACCGCGATCATCAATCAGAGCCGTACCCAGGGTAAGCAGGTGCAAGTGTTCGTGCGCGGCGACAAGGCGGTCGATTACGGCACCGTGATGGCGGCCATGGGCGGCCTGCAGCAGGCCGACGTCGGTAACGTCGGGCTGATTACCGAGGCCCCCTGATGCAGCAACGCGAGCGTTCCCCTTCGGAAAGCCTGTTCTGGCCGGTGCTTTGGGCCGTGGCGCTGCACGTGCTGATGTTCGCCATGCTGTTCGTCAGCTTCGCCTTCGCTCCGGATTTGCCACCTGCCAGGCCGGTGGTGCAGGCGACCTTATATAAGTTGCAGTCGCAGAGTCAGGCCACCACCCAGACCAATCAGAAGATCGCCGGGGAAACCAAGAAAACCACCGCGCCGGTTTATGAAACCGAACAGCTCGAGCAGAAAAAAGCCGAGCAGGAAAAACAGGCCGTCGCCGCCAAGGCCGCGGAGCAGAAAAAAGCCGAAGAGGCCAAGAAGGCCGAGGCCGCGAAGCAGGCCGATGCGGCGAAGAAAGCCGATGCGGCGAAAAAGGCCGCAGAGCAGAAGAAACTAGCGGATATCGCCAAGAAAAAAGCCGCCGACGAGGCGGCGAAAAAGAAAGCCGCCGAGGATGCCAAAAAGAAGGCAGCCGAAGAGGCGAAGAAAAAGGCAGCAGCCGAAGCAACGAAGAAAAAAACCGCGGAGGATGCTAAGAAAAAGGCCGCCGAAGCCGCGCAGCGTAAGGCTTTGGCAGACAAAAAAGCGGCAGCCTTGGCTGAATTGCTATCTGACGATGTGGGGCGTGAGGCAACGAAGGCTGAAACTTTTGGTGAGCAAGAAGCAGGCAGTCTTGATGATTTGATCAGGCGGTTGGTTTCTCAAAACTGGACGCGACCACCTTCGGCTCGTAATGGGATGACTGTTGCGCTGCAAGTTGAAATGCTGCCTGACGGAACTATTACAAACGTTACGCTAAGGCGCTCAAGCGGAGATGCTGCCTTCGATCAATCGGCCATAAGTGCAGTGAAGAATGTTGGCCGTATTTCTGAGATGAGAACTGTAGGTCCTGCTGAGTTTGACCAGCGTTATCGCAGTCGCGAATATTTATTTAAACCGGAGGATTTGTCTCTGTGAGCGATTTAATACGAATAGTTTTTTTTGGATTGATGCTTGTCGTCGGCAGCGCTAATGCTGCTAACCCACTTGTGATTTCCGATGGCGCGGATCGGGCTATTCCGGTGGCCGTTGTCCCCTTCGGCTGGCAAAGCGGCAGCGTATTGCCGGACGACATAGCGGAAATCATCGGCAACGACCTACGCAATTCCGGCGTATTCGAGCCTATCGCCCGGCAGAACATGATCAGCCTGCCGACCCAGGCCAGCGAAGTGATCT
>NZ_CAMPHN010000160.1 GCF_946885885.1 uncultured Pseudomonas sp. | reverse complement strand
GCTAGCAGGCTGTTGAAAAACTACCTGCGTTGGCAATACTGCGTTAAAAACGGCCTCGCGTGCGAGCCCAGTCAAAATGCTCATTTACAGCAGTAAACTCCGCTTTTTCGGCCGTTTTTGCCTTGTCTTGCCTGCCTCGCCCACGTTTTCAACGACCTGCTAGAAGCGCGCCACAGCCGCCAGCGAGAAGGTGTCGGCATACCTGGAAAAGTCCGCGCCGAAATCCACCGAGAACTGTTCGAAGGCCAACCCCAAACCGAAGGTGTAGTGGTTCTGATCGCCTGTCCTCGCGGAGAAAACCTGCGCGCTATTATCGAAATCATCATCGCCCTGATAGTGCAGCGTGTGCTCAGGGTCACGCCATATACCCGCGCGAATGCTCAGGGGTGCCGGCATGTTAAGGAACACATACTCCCCGCCGAAGCGAATTTCGGTTCCGTCGCGCAATTTGAGCAGTGCAGTGTCGTCGCCAAAGGCCGGACCGGCCCCATCCTCTAGATAGGCGGCGCTGATATTGCGGGTCAATTGGGAATAGCGAATACGGTTTACATCGAAATTCAAGGTAAAGGCTTCGCTGACTCTATAACTTAATCCCATCCCCAGAACATCCGGAATATCAAAATCGCTTCGTTTGTTTACAAATTCGACCTGCTCTCCCCCTGGGATCATGTTGTTACTCGAGACGACCTGGTAGGAAAACCGCGGCGACCGCCGATACACCATACCCAAGGACAGATCGTCCGTTATCAAATAACGCAGGCCGAGTGTGTAGCCTAAACCATGATCCGAGCCTTTCTGCGAATGGCGGGAGTGACCCTCGTTGCCGTCCCAGTCGACGAAATCCCGCGTGGTCAACGAGTCGATCTCAAAATCGTGCCAGGCAAGGCCGGCGCCTAGCCGTAATCTTTCGCCCAGGCCCCAGCCGACCGATAGGCCGTACGCCACGTCCTTCACTGTGCTGCGGCTAGAAAAGGGGGCCACGATGAAATCATCGTCTTTGGGTGCAAAATCGAATTGGGTATTGAAGTTCATCAACTCATGTCGATAGAGCGCGACCGTTGCATATTCGAAGGGAAAAACAGCGGAAAGAAAGGAAACCCCACTGGAGGACGAATTGGTTTGATCGTGATAGGAGAGGATGTCGAAATCATCTGTCACCACGATATTGCTGAGATGGGGTGTCGTATAGCGGTTGTAGCGCCCTTCCACTGACAGTTCGCGTCGCGACAACTGGGTCAATCCGGCCGGGTTGGTATAGGCCGCAGTGGCATCGTCGGCAAGCGCCACGAATGCCCCGCCCATCGACAGACTGCGTGCGCCCGGGTTAGCGAAATTGAACTGAATTGCCGAAGTCCCTTCTTCGTCGGTGATCGCATAAGCACTACTCGACCCGGCCAATGCCAATGCAACGGCCAAACGCAAACGAATTGTCATATCAATACCAGTGCTGGAGACTTATTTGAAAGTTTTGGCAATGGAGGCCAGGAATGAACGTCATAACGCATCAACAGTTCGCACCGCCATCGATCGCAAACAAGGGATAGCGGTGGGTCTTAATAGGTGCCTCAGGGCTCCGTATTGCAGAAAGGCCAATAACGGGTGAGTAGCCGCCTGAACAGAATCTGGTCATGAATTTGATTGATATCCGCCACTATGTGTCGTTGTTTTAGCGCGGGTACGGCACGCACGTTATCGACATGGCGAGCGGCCGACATCAGGCTCAAGCGCATCATGCCCTTCTGCACCGGCCGTTTCAGGTAGCGATAGATCTGCCCTTCGTTGATCAGATTGATCGCGATAGAGGAATCCAGGTTGCGTGAGGTGACGATGGTGGATATCGCCGGGTTCATCGCCTTGAGTACCTTGACGAAGTCGCTGACGTCCTGGCCGGCCACACTGACATCGGAAACGATGATATCGACCTTCTCCCGATCGATTACCCGCAAGGCGCTCTCCAGATCGCGGGCGACGAAGCAGCGGGGCGAATCGCCCATGGCTTCCAGGCAGACCTCCAGCAAATCCCCTTCGTCATCGATCACCAGAACGCTCGCATCGATCGGGCTGAGGGGCTGGACAGGCGTTTGGCCATCGTCTTCCGGTTCGATCTCCCGCGGTACGACGCCCAGGGTGTTACGCGCGATCTGCACGGCATTGGCCAGCAACGTACGTATTTCGTCGTTGGACCAGGGCTTATTGATAAAACGGAATACTTCGCCATCGTTGATCGAACTGATCACCGATGGCATGTCGGAGTAGCCGGTCAAGAGGATGCGCATCGTGCTGGGGGAAATCCTGCGCACCTGTCGCAGCAGCTCGGCCCCGAGCATCTGCGGCATGCGCTGGTCGCTGACGATGACATCGACTTTCTCCCTGCGCACGATCTCCAGCGCCTCCTTGGGATCCGTCGTACTCAATACCCGGTAACTGCTGCGAAACAACGAGGTAAGGCTCATCAGGATGAAGCGTTCGTCATCGACGAACAGCACCGTGGCCTTTTCGGGCATTTCTTGAACAGGAATGGCTGACATATTCAGATAACCGGCAAGCTGAGAGTGAAAGAAGTCCCCGTCCCTGGCGTCGATTCCACCGTGAGCGCGCCGCCGTGGTCCTGGACGATCTGATAAGCAGTGGACAACCCCAACCCGGTCCCCTTGCCTATTTCCTTGGTGGTGACGAATGGATCGAAAATTCTCGGCAAAAGGTCGGCCGGAATACCATGGCCGTCATCTTCTACCGATATCTCGACGAAGCGTCCATTCACCCGCGTACGCACCGCGATGTTGCCGCCCTGCTCCGGAAGAGCCTGGGCGGCATTGACGATAAGATTGAGGAGGACCTGGTTGATCTGCGAGGGACCGCACTCCACCAGCGGCAGCTCGGCATAATCGCGATGCACCCGGGCATTGGCGTTACTCAAGGTGTTGTTGGCGATTCGCAACACGTCATCAATACCCTTGTTGAGATCTACGCGGTCATTCTTGCCGCGATCGAGGCGGCTGAAATCCCGCAGACTCTTGACCAGCTCACTGATCTGATTCAACCCCTCGGCGGTGGCTTCGAGCAATTCCATCATCTCCTGCCGGCAACCCTCATTCTGTAATTGCCGGGCACGCATCACCATTTCCGGGTCGATTGCCGCCATGCCATCGGCCATCTTATCGACGAAGCGATCGAACACCACCCCCATCTCACCGAGGCGTTCGCGCACGATCTCCACGTTGCTGGATGAGAAGCCGAGCGGCGTGTTGATCTCATGGGCAACCCCGGCCACCATCTGGCCCAGAGAAGCCATCTTCTCGGCCTGCATGATCTGCAATTGGGATTGTTTGAGTTCATCGTAGGCTTTGGCCAGTTGCTGAGTGCGTTCGCCCACCTGAGTTTCCAGGGTCGCATAACTGTGGCGCAGGCGTAGCGACAGGAGCAGCAGCACGAAAAGCAATATCGAGGCATAAGCGATCAACGCCAGACGATAGGTTTCCGCGCGCCGAAAATCATCGGAAGAGCGCTGGGTGTAAGCATTCAAAATATCGTCGAGTGCGGACATCGGCGCATTGACGACGCCCAATAACGCCGCATCCCTGCTGGGTAACTGCTGCAATATGTAGGTGATATCGGTAGTCAGGATATCCACCAGCGCTTGCACATCGCCAAACATGGCGTGGTCTTGGCGAATAGCGTCCAGTTGCGCCTGTAGACTCTTCGCCGACCCCTCGCTGCCATCATATAGATAGGTGAACAACGCCATGCGTAAGCCATCGATCCGGTCTTTCGCCTGGGTAAAACTGGCTATGCGCTCGATCCCGAAGATGGCTAGATCGACCGTCTCCTTTAGTCCGGCATTCAGGGCCAGGAACTGTTCGATAAATTCCTGTTTCTGGCTTTTGGCCGCGTAGTACTCCAGCACCAAGGTCACTTCGTCAGCCCGACCGAGCCGAGCGGAATCGGTCGGGCTGGAACCGCTGGCTTTGATATCGCCGAACAGACGGTCTTCGGTTTCACGAATGCGCGCCTCGATGCTGGCGATAGCGCGGTCTTTCTGGGGCAGATCCTGACGCGCCATCAGCAATCGGACGTTCAATTGCGCATCGAGCTCTTGCAGCTGACGAATCGCATCACGGGTTTCGTCGTGCTCGCGCCAATTGATCGCCTGGACCTGAAAAAGCAGGAAAACCAGCAATCCCACAGCCGCCGCAGCCAGCAACCCTCCGCCTAGGAAGGAGAGGCTAACGTCCCCTCGCACCAAGTGCCCGCCGCCATACTGTCGCATCTATACTCCCGGCCCCTAGCGTCCCAGACTCAAGCAACTCCCCGGCTCAATTACGATCCTGGGTAACCAGGAATACCAAACTAGTGCCGCGACACGAATCATTTGTCGATTTCCGTGGGAAGGGCCGGGCGGCGCTCCGCTGGGCGGCCCCCCGCTTTAGCCGCGATCGACCTCAAAGGCGCTGAAAACATCGCGGCTAAAGCCCCTCCCACCCAGCCCGGTATTGAGCCGACACATGAAGGTAGTCACGACACTAGGCTGTGGCCGCAGAATACAGAGCGCCTGAGTAAACAGTCGATCAGCAACCCCCTATCTCCAGTAGGCATTCCCCTACAAAAACAAGAAAAGCCCCTACTCGATAAAGGGTAATCATGGAGAGCCTGCCCGACCCGCAGGAGTAACGGACGTCGCAGCGGCATATCAAGTTGGCGCGATCGGGGTTGCCCATATAGACAACAAAATCCAGAATAGAATTATTGTTCAACCCATCTGGAGCGCCCCATGTCGATCACCCCCTATGTGCTGCACCACGTCGAGGCCGAGCAACTGCTCGCCCGGGTCGATGTTCACCAGGCCATGGTCGAGCTGTTCCGTGCCCTGGCCCGTGGGCAGGCGGTACAGCCGGCGCAGCAGTTGGTCGAGTTCCCCCGGGGCGGCGGCGACTTTATCAACTACCTCGGGGTGCTTGCCGATGCCGGCGTCTACGGGATGAAAACCTCGCCGTATATCGTGCGCGAGCAAGGCCCGCTGGTCACCGCCTGGACCTTGCTGATGTCGATGCACAGCGGCCAGCCCTTGCTGCTCTGCGATGCCGGCCTGCTGACCACCGCACGCACCGCCGCCACCACCGCGGTGGCGGTGGATGCCCTTGCCGCGCCAGAGGCCAAGCGCCTGGCGGTGATCGGCTGCGGCCCGGTGGCTCGCGCCCATGTGCACTACGCCAAGGGCTTGCGCGAGTGGCAGAGCATTCGCCTGTATTCGCCGCGTCTGGCCGATAAGAACGATGACGAACGTCTCGAACTGCAGCGCCTCGACCCGCGCCTGGAGCTGTGTGCCAGCCAGGCGCAGGCCGTGCACGACGCCGATGTGGTGATGCTCTGCACCTCCTCGGGCAAACCGGTGCTGGACCCGGCCGACCTGGGTAAACCGGCGCTGATCACCTCGATCAGCACCAACGCCCTGCGCGCCCACGAAGTGCCGCCGGCCAGCCTAGGCGGCATGGATGTGTACTGCGACTACCGCGCCACCACGCCCGACAGCGCCGGCGAAATGTGCCTGGCGCGCGAGCGGCATGGCTGGGACAGCGCGCTGATACGCGGCGATTTGGCGCAACTGCTCAGTGACCAAGCCCCACGCCCCGCCTACCATTGCCATGCGTTCTTCCGCTCGATCGGCCTGGGCCTGGAAGACGTCGCCCTGGCCAACGCCCTCTATCAGCTCAAGCACGCGGGAGCACAATGATGCAGCACAGCGATTACCTGATTATCGGCGCCGGTATCGCCGGGGCCTCGACCGGTTTCTTTCTCGCGCCTCACGGCAAAACCATCGTCTTGGAACGCGAGCAACTACCCGGTTACCACTCCACCGGCCGCTCCGCCGCGCTCTATACCGTGGCTTACGGCACGCCCCAGGTACGCGCGCTGACCGCCGCCAGCCGGGCGTTTTTCGACGCACCGCCGGCCGGTTTTGCCGAACACCCGCTGCTGACCCCGCGCGGCGAACTGGTGGTGGATTTCGCCGGCGACGCCGAAGAACTGCAGCGCCAGTTCGCCAGCGGCAAAGCCAGCGTGCCCGAGATGCGCCTGCTCGACGCCGACCAAGCCTGCGCCCTGGTGCCGGTACTGCGCCGCGACAAGATCCACGGCGCCATGTTCGACCCCAGCGCCGCCGATATCGACACCGACGCCTTGCACCAAGGCTACCTGCGCGGCATTCGCCAGCAAGGCGGGGAAATCCACAACCAACGCGAGGTGCTGGCGATCAGCCGCGATGGCGACGGCTGGCTGGTCGATTGCGGCGCCGAGCGATACCGCACGCGGGTGCTGATCAACGCCGCCGGCGGCTGGTGCGATCGCATCGCCGAGCTGGCCGGGGTCGCGCCCATCGGTCTGCTGCCCAAGCGCCGCGCCGCCTTCACCTTCCAAGGCCCGACAGACCTCGATTGCCATGCCTGGCCCTGCGTGGTCAGCCTCGACGAGTCTTTCTACTTCAAGCCCGACGCCGGCCTGCTGCTCGGCTCGCCGGCCAACGCCGACCCGGTCGAGCCCCATGACGTGCAGCCCGAAGAGCTGGATATCGCCATGGGCATCTACCAGATCGAGGAACACACCAGCCTCAGCATCCGCCGCCCCGAACACACCTGGGCCGGGCTGCGCTCGTTCGTCGCCGATGGCGATCTGGTCGCCGGCTTCGACGCGCAAGTAGCGGGCTTCTTCTGGGTCGCGGCGCAAGGCGGTTACGGCATCCAGACCTCCGCCGCGATGGGCATGGCCAGCGCCGCGCTGGCCCGTGGCGAGCCGCTGCCCGCGCACCTGCGCAGCTTCGGCCTGAGCGCCGAGATGCTGTCGCCGGCGCGCCTCGGTAGTTGAAAAGCCGCAGCGCCCGAGGATGACGCCTCGGGCGCTTTGCGGCACACTCGCAACGCCGCCCGAGAAACAAGAGCCCGCCGCATGACCGCGCCCCGCCACGACCCCGCCCTGGATAATTTCCGCGCCATCGCCGACGCCATCGCCACGCTGTTCTTCCCCCATGCCGAAGTGGTGCTGCACGACCTGCGCACGCAAAAGATCGACTACATCGCCAACAACATCTCCAAGCGCGAAATCGGCGACGACGCCGCCTTAGAGGGCATGCGCAGCGAGGATGTGGACGAACGCAACATCGGTCCCTACGAGAAACTCAACTGGGACGGACAGAAGATCCGCTCGGTCAGCACCGTGCTGCGCGACGGCCATGGCGTGCCTGTCGCGGTGCTGTGCATCAACCTGAATATCTCGCTGTTCGAAAGCGCCAAACAGGCGCTGGATCTGTTCCTCGCCCCCGTCAGACTAATTTCACAACCGGATGCGCTGTTTCGCGACGACTGGCAGGAACGCATCAACACCTTCCTGCACAACTGGCTGCGCCAACGCCAACTCGGCCTCAACCTGCTGACCCGCGAACACAAACGCGAGCTGGTCGAGGCGCTGCACGCCGAGGGCGCGTTCAAGGGCAAGAGCGCCGCCAACTACGTGGCCAATGTGCTGAACATGGGCCGCGCCACCGTGTACAAACACCTGAAAGAGATCAAGGGCGAAGCCTGAACCGCGCGCCTATGGATTCGGCCCGCAATAGCTTGATTTGTCTCGGCGATCCCGCGCCACCGGTGACCTCGACGGCCTGCGCGACAACTGGCCAGACCGTAGGATGGGTTGGGCCGCGCAGGTTAGGCGCGCCCAAATCGACCTGCTGCCAGTGGAATAACCGCGCCGTAACCCATCATGGATTTCAGCCACAACAACGGGTTTTGATAAGAGACCGCTTGCTGCGATCCGGCGTCCCGGCGATGCTTTCGATCTGCAAATACCGCCGGATCGCCAGCAAGCTGGCTCCCACAATAGCCACCTGCTTAACCCGGTTGAAGGCCGGATCGATAGCATTGCGCTTCAACCGTTAACCAAGAGTCCAGCATGAACGAACAAATCCCCTACGGCGTGGGCGACGCCTCTTACCGCGCCGCTGGCGGCATCGACGGCCTGCAACGGCTGGCCGGCGATTTCTACCGGCTGATGGACGAACAAAGCGAAGCCGCCGACCTGCGTCGCCTGCACGCGGAAAATCTCGACCTGGCGCGCGATAAACTGGCCTGCTTCCTCAGCGGCTGGCTCGGCGGCCCGCGACTGTTCGCCGAGAAATACGGTGCCATCTCAATCCCGGCGTTTCACGCCCAATGGCCGATCGACGAGCACCTTAGCGACATCTGGCTCAGTTGCATGGCCCAGGCAATCGCCCAGCAGCCCTACCCGCCGGCCTTTGCCGACTACCTGCTGATGCAACTGCGGGTGCCGGCGCAGCGCATCGTCCAGGCCAGTCGGAATCGCCATCGCAGCGCCTGATTGACGCCGCATTGCTGCCCTCGACACAGCCTCGGCATACCCCGCCCGTCAGCGCCATTGACTTCCAGCCCTTGTCGGCTGACCCCGGCCTAGATCAGGGGATAAAGCCATGCAATATGGCGGTGGGAAGCATATGAAGGGCGTTTCTATCGGTCGGCCGGTTTGCGCACTCAGTAGAGTTGGTCCGCAGCTATCCGCAGCTAGTTGGGTCTGGTCTTTTCCTCGGAAGCCAAAGAGCGTCCAGAGCACCAGTACCTAACCAGTTGTCTACGCGGAAATTGCTTTGCGGTTTCATCCCCCTGTCCTGACTTGCTGCTGCCGACTCCAGCAGCCCATAGGGTGCTCGCCATGCGTTTGAATGCTGCGATTGTAGTGTTGTTGACCAGCCTGGTGGCGGCGAGTTATGGCTTCGGGATTTATCTGTTCGCCCAGCTCGTGCCCGATATGCAGGCATCCCTGGGTTTCGGTTTTTCCTACGTGGGCACTATCACCGCTTCGGCGCAGCTGGGCTTTCTGCTCTGCGCGATGCTGGCGGTCTGGCTTACGCCCAGGATCGGCGGCGGCAGGTTGATTGTGGCGTCGGGGGCGGTCTGCGCGGCGGCGTTGCTGCTGATTCCGTTGTCGAACAATACCTTGGTCATAGGCGTATTGCTGACCGTGCTGGCAGGCACTGCGGCGACTGTCTTCGTACCTATGGTCGATGTCGTCGCCAGGGTGGTCGCCTATCGCTACCGTGGTTTGGCCATGGGCCTGGTATCCAGCGGCACCAGCTACGGGGTGGCGATCAACAGCCTGTTGGTGCCGATTTATGCGCCGCAAGGGGAGTGGCGCATGGTTTGGTGGTGGGTTGGGCTGCTGACGATGACCATGGCCGTGCTGATGCTGGTGGTGTTCAAGAAGGGCGGTTTGCTCGGCAAAACCGCGCCGCCGCTCTTGGCGCCAACCGCAGGCCAGGTCACCTTACCCAGCATGCGCCTGGAGTTGATAAAGCCCTGGGTGTTGTTGATCTGGTCGATGAATTTCCTGATTGGCTTCGCCACCTTTCCATTCCAGACCTACCTCTCGTCCTATCTGCGCACCGAGCTCGGCTTTAGCGTGGAATACAGCGCTCAGGTCTGGGCGGTGATCGGTTTCGTCGGCATGTTTGCCGGGCTCGCACTCGGCTGGCTCTCGGACCGGACCGGCTTACGCGCGGCGATGTTGCTGGTGTACGGCTGCGTGGTGATGGCGGCGCTGATATTCGTGGTACAGCCCTCGGGGCATTGGCCCCTGGTCGCCGCGGTGCTGTTCGCTACGGCCTTCTACCCCATCTTCGGTCTTATTCCCGCTTACGTTTCCAAGTTGGCATCGTCCAGCGCCATGGCCGTCTCCATCTTCGGTGTCGCCAATGTGATGCAAGGCACTGGCGGCATGCTTGGCAACTATGGTGCGGGGCTATTGGCCAATCACAGCGGCAGCTTCGCCGGGGTCTATGCCGCCATAAGCGGTGTCGGCGTATTGCTGATAGTGCTGACACTGAAACTGCCCAGAGAAGCCCCGGTGGCTGCTTCGGCGGGTTTAGCCACGGGCTGATAATG
>NZ_CAMPHN010000159.1 GCF_946885885.1 uncultured Pseudomonas sp. | reverse complement strand
GTACAGCCTTCCCGCCCCGGGTAAGGTGTGCGTGTCATAGGTCTTGTCAAACCGCAGGTCCGCTACCAGAACGTTGAAATACGTTTTTCAACGGTCTGCTACTGGGCCTTGGGTCGCGCGCGCCATGGTCTGCCGACCAAGTATGTTGACGCGTACCGGGCGAGCCGGTGGGAACCGCTCGCGGGAGACTACTCCCCTAGGACGCGGGCATTCTGCCCAAGCGCCGCTGGGAGAGCAAGCGCCGATTCAGCGCTTGTTCGCGCGATAGATGCGAAAGCCATTGGCTTCGGCCAGCATCTGGCAGGGCCCCAGGTGTTGCTCGATCAGCGGCGGATATTTAAGGAAACTGTTGGCCACCAGGCGCAGCTGGCCGCCGTGGTTCAGGTGTGCAGCGGCTTTTTGCAATAGCGTTTCTGTGGCGTGGTAGTGGGTGTGCACGCCCTGATGGAACGGCGGATTGCTGAGGATCGCGCTGAGGCCCTGGGGCGCCGCGTCTATGCCGTCACCACAGATGACTTCGGCCTCCAGGGCGTTCTCCATCAGGGTCAAGCGGCTGCTGGCGACGGCGAAGGCATCGACATCGAGCAGGCTCACCCGGCTCTGCGGATAGCGGCGCTTCAACGCGGCGCCCAACACCCCGGCGCCGCAACCGAAATCCAATATATGGCCTTCCGGCAATTGCTCCAGGTGTTGCAACAGCAGGGCGCTGCCGACATCCAGGCGACCGTGGCTGAATACCCCGGGCAGGCTGACCACGCGTAGCGGGCCGTCGGCCAGTTGCAGGCTGTAGTGCTTAGCCAAGGCCGTCAAGTTAGGGACGGCGGGCACCTGTTCGACCTGCACCTGCCAAAGCTGGCAGTGGCGTGCACTGTCGAGTTTGCGCGCCTTGCCGAACGCGGCCAGTTGCTTGGCCGCACGTTCGATGCCGGCGCGTTTTTCCCCGACCAGATAGAGCAGGCCACCGGGTAAAAAGGCCGCCAGGGCGTTCAGCAGGTACTCGGTCAGCTCGCGGGATTTCGGTAGAAAGAGCACGGCCGCCGCACAGGGCGTTTCGGGCGGTTGGACGCCGAAGTGCGTGCGCCCGGCGAAGCGCCCCTCCAGCAGCGCGTGTTCGCC
Organism: uncultured Pseudomonas sp.; assembly: GCF_946885885.1. Next base: position 8,840 of record NZ_CAMPHN010000159.1, on the reverse strand, counting down.
GGCATGCCAACTCCAGCCTTGGGCGTGCGGCAACTGGCCGAGCAGGTCGTCGGCGGGCAGGCCGGCGAGCAGCAGCGAGCCGCCGAACAGGTCGGTCTGGCGCAACAGCACTTCGCTTCGCGGGTCCATATTGGCTCCTTAAAAATGGCTATGTACCAATTAGGTGTTGCATGGGGCGTTCGGGGAAGAGTGGCCCTGCTTGCAAGGGCCGCAATAGTAGGGTGCGCACGGCCTAGGCGGCCCCGCGTCACCCTACGAGGTCAGATCCTCACACTGAAACGCCCAAGCCTGAACGCAACACACTGCTGGTACATAGCCTTAAAATGCCGCGCAGCTTAGCCGACTACGCGACGCGGCGCACCGCCGAAGAAGGCTTCGGCGTTCTCCGCCAGTTGCACGACGATACGCTGGCGCGCCTCGCGGCTACCCCAGGCGCTGTGCGGGGTGACGATCAGGCGTGGCAGCTCGGTATCGAGCAGGGGATTGCCCGCGGTCGGCGGCTCCTGGCTCAGCACATCGGTGGCGGCGCCGCCGAGATGGCCGCGGCGCAGGGCATCGGCCAGGGCCTGTTCGTTGACCAGACCGCCGCGCGCGGTATTGATCAGAAAGGCGCCGGGCTTCATCAGTTGCAGCTCCCGTGCGCCGATCAGGTCGCGGGTTTCGGCGGTCAGCGGGCAATGCAGGGTCAGGGCGTCGACTTGCGGCAACAGTTCGTCCAACGGCAGGCGATCTTCGCGCGGCGGCCGTCCCGGCAGTTGCCCGAGCAGCACGCGCATGCCGAACGCCTGCGCCAACCTCGCCACGGCGCCGCCCAATTCGCCATGGCCGAGCAGGCCGAGGGTTTTGCCCTCGAGTTCGACGATGGGGAAGTCGAGCAAGCAGAACTGCGGCGCTCGTTGCCAGCGTCCTTCGCGGATCGCGCGTTGGTAATCGGGCAGGCGAGTGGCCAATGCGAGCAGCAGCATCAAGGTGTGCTGGGCCACCGAAGGCGTCCCGTAACCCTGGCAGTTGCACACTGTAATCCCCAACTCGCGCGCCGCTTTCAGGTCGACGTTGTTGCTGCCGGTGGCGGCGATCAGGATCAATTCCAGTTCGGGGCAGGCGGCGAGCACGGTGGCGTCCAGCGGCACCTTGTTGCTGATCGCCACCTGGGCGCCTTGCAAGCGCTCGATGACTTGTTCGGGCGTGCTGCGATCATGCATGTGCAACTCGGCGAAGGTCTGTTCGAGCGGGGCCATATCGAGGTCGCCGAGGTCGAGCGAGCTATGGTCGAGAAAAACCGCGCGGCTATTGTTGCTCATGGCTGTTCCTTTTATTGCGTAGTGGCGGGGCGTATTATCGCGAACTCAATAGCGACCCGATGCGACGGAGCTTTTATGTATTGGACGGAATTTCTTACCGTGGCCTTGATCCACTTGCTCGCGGTCGCCAGCCCCGGGCCGGACTTCGCCATAGTCGTGCGCGAAAGCGTGGCCTACGGGCGGCGTGCCGGTATTTTCAGTGCGTGTGGCGTCGGCACGGGCATTCTGGTGCACGTGGCCTACTCATTGCTGGGGATCGGCTTGATCGTGTCGCAATCGATCGTCTTGTTCAACGCCTTGAAGTGGTTGGCCGCCGCCTATCTGCTGTATATCGGCATCAAGGCCCTGCGCGCCAAGCCCAATGCCGCGAATGCGCAATTGCAGATGGAAGAGGGCGCCCGCTCGCCGCGCGCGGCCTTTGTCGCGGGGTTCGTCACCAACGGCTTGAACCCCAAGGCCACGCTGTTCTTCCTCTCGCTGTTCACTGTGGTCATCGACCCGCACACGCCTTTGGCGGTGCAGGCCGGCTATGGCCTGTACTTGGCGATGGCGACCGGCTTGTGGTTCTGCCTGGTGGCGCGCTTGTTCAGCCAGCAGCGGGTGCGTGCCGGCTTCGCGCGTCTGGGGCACTGGTTCGATCGGCTGATGGGTGGGGTGTTGGTGGCGCTGGGAGTGAAGCTGGCGTTTAGCGAGTTGCGCTAACTCGGGGGATAGAAGGACGCAGGCGGCGAGCCTGCGTCCCGCTTGCCGGCTCGACGTTACAGCAGTTCGACCGCCACGGCCGTCGCCTCGCCGCCGCCGATGCACAGCGAGGCGATACCGCGCTTGCCGCCGGTGTTCTTCAGGGCGTTGATCAGGGTCAGGATGATTCGCGAGCCGGTCGAGCCGACCGGGTGACCCTGGGCGCAGGCGCCGCCATAGACGTTGACCTTGGCATGCTCCAGGCCATGCTCGCGCATCGCCAGCATGGTCACCATGGCGAAGGCCTCGTTGATTTCGAACAGGTCGACCTCTTCCTTGGTCCAGCCGGTTTTCTTCAGCAGATTGCTGATAGCGCCGATCGGCGCGATGGTGAATTCGCTCGGGTCCTGACTCTGGGTCGCATGGCCGACGATCTTCGCCAATGGCTTGAGTCCACGGCTGGCGGCTTCCTCTGCGGTCATCAGCACCAACGCGCTGGCGCCGTCCGAGATCGAGCTGGCGTTGGCCGCAGTAATGCTGCCGTCCTTGCGGAACGCCGGTTTCAGCCCGGGGATTTTTTCCAGATTGGCATTCAAAGGTTGCTCGTCGTCTTTGACCACGACCTCGCCCTTACGGCTGGCGACGGTGATCGGAACGATCTCAGCGTTCAGCGAACCATTGGCGATGGCCGCCTGGGCGCGTTTCAGCGACTCGATGGCATAGGCATCCATGTCTTCGCGGGTGATGCCGTATTTATCCGCGGTTTCCTGGGCGAACGAGCCCATCAAACGGCCGGTGCGTGCATCTTCCAGGCCGTCGAGAAACATGTGGTCCTTGATTTCGCCATGGCCCATGCGCAGCCCGCTACGGGCCTTCTCGAGGATATAGGGGGCATTGGACATGCTCTCCATGCCGCCCGCCACCATCACCTTGTTGCTGCCGGCCTTGAGCAAGTCATGGGCCAGCATCACCGCCTTCATACCCGAGCCGCACAGCTTGTTGACCGTGGTGCAGCCGGTGGCCGCCGGCAGGCCGGCATTCAGCGATGCCTGGCGCGCCGGACCTTGCTTGAGGCCGGCGGGCAGCACGCAGCCCATGATCACTTCTTCCACGTCGCCGGCCTGAATGCCGGCGCGCTCGACGGCGGCGCGAATGGCCGCGGCGCCCAGGTCGACGGCGGGCACGCCGGACAGGCTACCCTGGAAGCCGCCCATGGGTGTGCGGGCACCACTGACGATTACGATAGTGGACATTGCACTCACCTCTTATAAATGTAGGTTATTGAAAGTACGGACAGTTATGACTGCCTATCTAAAGCATTCTATCGTGTGACCAAAAGTGGCCAAAGAGTCACGGGGCAAATCATCCTTTGGACTGATTTATGGCTCTGCCATGCGCTCTAGAGTCGCATGATCGAAAAACAATACCCATTGCCAGAAGGTGCTCCCGATATGCTGCAGACCCGTATCATTCCCCCCGCGGCCAATGCTCATCAATACCCGTTGTTGATCAAGCGTCTGTTGTTGTCTGGCGTGCGCTATGAAAAAACCCGCGAAATCGTTTATCGCGACAGCGTGCGTTACAACTACGCAACCTTCAATGAGCGGGTCGCCAGGCTGGCCAATGTGCTCAGCGAGGCGGGGGTGAAGGCCGGCGATACGGTAGCGGTGATGGATTGGGACAGCCACCGCTACCTGGAATGCATGTTCGCCATCCCCATGCTCGGCGCGGTATTGCACACCATCAATATCCGTTTATCGCCGGAACAGATTCTTTACACCATGAATCATGCCGACGATAAATTCGTGCTGGTCAACAGCGAATTCGTGCCGCTGTACAACGCAATCTCCGGCCAGCTGACCACGGTCGAGAAAACCCTGCTGCTGACCGACGGCGAAGAGAAAACCGCAGAGCTACCCGATCTGGTCGGCGAATACGAGCAATTGCTGGCCGCCGCCGGCACTTCCTATGCGTTCGAGGATTTCGACGAGAACTCGGTCGCCACCATGTTCTACACCACCGGCACCACCGGCAATCCCAAGGGCGTGTACTTCACCCATCGCCAACTGGTGCTGCATACCTTGGCCGAAGCCAGCGTGCTGGGCAGTCTCGACAGCGTACGTCTGCTCGGCACCAGCGACGTCTATATGCCGATCACGCCGATGTTCCATGTGCATGCCTGGGGTATTCCCTATGTCGCCACCATGCTGGGCATCAAGCAGGTGTATCCGGGGCGCTACGAGCCGGACATGCTGTACAAGCTGATCCGCGAGGAGAAAGTGACCTTCTCCCATTGTGTGCCGACCATTCTGCAGATGGTGCTCAACGCGCCGAGTGCCAAAGGCTACGATTTCGGCGGGATGAAAATGATCATCGGCGGCAGCGCCCTCAATCGCGCGCTCTATGAAGCCGCCAAGGCCCGAGGCATCCAACTCACCGCGGCCTATGGCATGTCCGAGACCTGCCCGCTGATTTCCTGTGCGCATATCAATGACGAGATGTGGGCCGGTAGCGAAGACGAGCGCATCACCTACCGGATCAAGGCTGGTGTACCGGTTCCATTGGTCGACGCCGCGATCATGAGCAGCGAAGGCGAAATACTGCCGGCCGATGGCGACTCTCAGGGCGAGTTGGTGTTGCGTGCGCCTTGGCTGACCCAGGGTTACTACCGCGAACCGGAAAAAGGCCAGGAACTCTGGGAGCACGGCTGGTTGCACACCGGCGATGTGGCCACTATCGACGGCATGGGCTTCGTCGACATCCGCGACCGCATCAAGGACGTCATCAAAACCGGCGGCGAATGGATTTCCTCCTTGGAACTGGAAGACTTGATCAGCCGCCACCCCGCGGTACGTGAAGTCGCCGTGGTCGGCGTGGCCGATCCGCAATGGGGGGAACGACCATTTGCCTTGCTGGTGCTCCACGAAGGCCAGGCGTTGGATGCCAAGGCGCTCAAGGAGCACCTGAAGCCATTCGTCGAGCAGGGGCATATCAACAAGTGGGCGATACCCACACAGATCGCACTTGTTACCGAAGTTCCCAAGACCAGTGTTGGCAAGCTGGACAAGAAACGCATTCGCCTGGATATCGCCCAGTGGCAGGCGGCTGGCAGCAGTTTCCTTTCTACTCTGTAAGCCCCATAGGTAGCGCTTGAGAAAAGTGACTACATAGTCAAACAAGCGTTTGGCTTGCTAATTGCTGTTTTCAGGCCATTCTTGGCTTGCGGCGGGCCGGGCTAGCCCGCCGGATTGATCGAGCTAGAGTACTTGGGGGCTTGCAAATCACACTTTCGAGGGATCAAGCAGTAGTACCCGGTGACTATAGTCCGCACCATCCATAACAAAAGAACATGGAGTAGCGTCGATGACAAAAACAAAGCAAACCTGGCGTCTGGCAAAACTGCCCCTGGCAGTCAGCCTCGCATCCACCCTGGCCGCCCCGGCATTCGGCGTGAATTTCAATATCGGTGAAATCGAAGGGCAGTTCGACTCTTCGCTGTCTGTCGGTGCCAGCTGGTCGATGCGTAGTGCCGATCCGGATTTGATCGGTGTGAATAACGGCGGCGACGGTCTGTCCCAAACCACCGATGACTCCCGCCAGAACTTCAAGAAAGGCGAAACCTTCTCGAAGATTTTCAAGGGAATCCATGACCTTGAGCTGAAGTACGGCGACACCGGCGTATTCGTCCGCGGTAAGTATTGGTACGACTTCGAGCTGAAGGATGAAGAACGCCTGTTCAAGGACATCGACGACAGCAACCGCAAGCAGGCTGCCCAGTCTTCTGGTGCCGAGATTCTCGATGCTTTCGTTTATCACAACTACGATATCGCCGGTCAGCCAGGGTCTGTCCGTTTAGGTAAGCAAGTTGTCAGCTGGGGCGAAAGCACCTTTATTCAGAACAGCATCAACTCGATCAACCCTGTCGATGCTTCCGCCTTCCGTCGTCCAGGCGCCGAGATCAAGGAAGGTTTGATTCCGGTCAATATGTTTTATATCTCCCAGAGCCTGACCGAAAACCTCTCTATGGAGGCGTTCTACCAGCTCGAGTGGGACCAGACGGTTGTGGATAATTGCGGAACCTTTTTTGCACAGCCCGATATCATCGCGGATGGTTGCGATGATAATCTCCGGCTACTGACTAACAATTCGGCATTGATTAACGGAGTTTTGAACCCCACTATCAATAATATTAACGCTCTTATAGCCGGGGGTTTTTTGGTGGGGGCTGGGGTTCCTGTCGGTACGGTTATCAATACAATTGATAACAACTCCGAAGGTAATCTAGTTCAGCGCAGCGGCGATCGTGATGCACGGGACGATGGACAGTGGGGGCTTGCCTTCCGCTACTTTGCAGAACCTTTAGATACCGAGTTCGGTGCCTATTTCATGAACTATCACAGCCGAGGTCCTGTCTTTAGTGGCACTATGCCTTCTCAGGCTGTCATGAATGCTGCTGCTGCGACTCTCGGCGCTACCTCTGCTGGTGCGCTTGTTCTGGCTAGTAATGCACAGTACTTCATTGAATATCCTGAGGATATTCGCCTGTATGGTCTGAGTTTCTCTACGACTTTACCTACAGGAACCGCTTGGAGTGGTGAGCTGAGTTATCGCCCCAATGCGCCGGTACAAATAAATACGACAGATATTCTTTTTGCCGCGGCGCGTCCATTGGGTGGCGTTTTCGCAGACGCTTCTGTGCTTAGCCCTACTGCCGGCGAGGATTTACATGGTTATCGTCGCAAGGAAATTACTCAGTTCCAAACCACATTTACTCACTTTATTGATCAGGTTATGGGCGCCAGTCGCCTGACTCTAGTTGGGGAAATAGGTATCGCCCACGTTGGCGGGCTGGAAAGTACATCAGAGGTTAGATACGGGCGAGATCCTGTTTTCGGTCCCGGTGAATTGCCAAATGGTACGTGTCAAACCCTTAATGGTTTGACGGTAGGTGGAGCTGTGGGCAATACAGGGGCAACAGAAAACGTCTCCAAACACTGTAACAATGATGGCTATGTGACCAGCACTTCCTGGGGCTACCGCGCCCGCGCCATCTGGGACTACCCGGACGTATTTGCCGGTGTAAACCTGCGTCCAAGCGTGTCCTGGTCGCATGACGTCGACGGCTACGGTCCGAACGGCCTGTTCACCGAAGGCGCTAAAGCAGTCAGCCTGGGTCTGGACGCCGAGTACCAGAACACCTACAACGCCAGCCTGTCCTACACCGACTTCTTCGGCGGCAAGTACAACACGTCGATCGACCGTGACTTCTTGGCTCTCAGCTTCGGTATGAACTTCTAAGCGAACAGGAATTTTGAGGAAGAATATGCAGATGAAAACAACCAAAACCCTGTTGCAAACCGGCGCATTGGCTATGTCGTTGCTGGCGTGCAGTGTGATGGCGGCGGTTTCGCCGGACGAAGCGGCGAAGTTGGGTACCACCCTGACCCCGGTCGGCGCCGAAATGGCTGGTAATGCCGATGGCTCCATCCCGGCCTGGACTGGCGGCTTGCCAGCCAATGCCGGCACCGCGGATGCCGCTGGCTTCCTGTCGGACCCGTTCCCCAGCGAGCAGCCGCTGTTCACCATCACTGCGCAGAACGTCGATCAGTACAAGGACAAGCTGACCCCGGGCCAGCTGGCGATGTTCAAGCGTTATCCGGAAACCTACAAGATGCCGGTGTACACCACCCATCGTAGTGCCAGCCTGCCGGAGAAGATCCTCGCTGCGACCAAGGAAAACGCGGTCAACACCCGCTTGGTCGAGGGCGGTAACGGCCTGGAAAACTTCAAGCAGGCCAACCCGTTCCCGATTCCCAAGGACGGTCTGGAAGTCATCTGGAACCACATCACCCGTTATCGCGGCGGTAGCGTCAAGCGTCTGGTGACCCAGGCGACTCCGCAAGCCAACGGCTCGTACAGCCTGGTGTATTTCCAGGACGAGTTCACCTTCCGCGGTGCGCTGGAAGATGCCGACACCAGCAAAGAAAGCAACGTGCTGTTCTACTTCAAGCAGCGGGTAACTGCGCCGTCGCGTCTGGCCGGTAACGTGCTGCTGGTTCACGAAACCCTGAACCAGGTGAAGGAGCCGCGCCTGGCGTGGTTGTACAACGCCGGTCAGCGTCGCGTACGTCGTGCCCCGCAGGTGTCCTATGACGGTCCGGGTACCGCCGCCGATGGTCTGCGTACTTCCGACAACTTCGACATGTACAACGGTGCTCCCGATCGTTACGAGTGGAAGCTGAACGGTAAGAAGGAAATCTACATTCCTTACAACACCTACCGCCTTGACTCGCCGAAACTGAAATACAGCGATGTCATCAAAGCTGGCCACATCAACCAGGACCTGAGCCGTTACGAGCTGCACCGCGTATGGCACGTGACCGCAACCCTGAAATCCGGCGAGCGTCACATCTATGCCAAGCGTGACTTCTTCATCGACGAAGACACCTGGCAAGCCGCTGCAATCGACCACTACGACGGTCGCGGTACCCTGTGGCGTGTGGCTGAAGCCCATGCTCAGTACTACTACGACAAGCAAGTGCCTTGGTATACCTTGGAAACCCTGTACGACCTGCTGTCCGGTCGTTACCTGGCCCTGGGTATGAAGAACGAAGAGAAGAGCGCTTACGTGTTCGACTATCCGGCCAAGGAAAGCGACTATACCCCGGCTGCACTGCGTCAGTCCGGCGTTCGCTAACAGCGTCGCTCGATGTAAGAAAACCGGCCTCAGGGCCTAATGCCAGTCAGCTAAGCTGACTGGCATTTTTATTTTTGATCGGATATTTCGCAGATTTCAGTCTGACGGCGCGGGGGTAAACACGCTCTTCTCGTCGATGCGGCAGAACATAGTGGAGGGCT
>NZ_CAMPHN010000158.1 GCF_946885885.1 uncultured Pseudomonas sp. | reverse complement strand
CCGCGGTATGCGGATTGACATGGCTGCCCAAGGGCACTCCCGGCGTACCGTCGGCGGCCTGGGCATAGCTGTAGAAATCCGCCACCAGACGGCTCATCCCCTGTTCGTCGCAGCTGTAGCGCGCGGCTTGTTCAGGGTGCTGATTGGCCGTGAGCAGGTTCAGCGCCTCGATCGCCGCCACGCAATGCCCCTGGCCCATCAGCCAGGCGCGGGTTTCTCCGGTCAGGGCATTCAAGGCGAGGTAACCGGCATAGGCCGGTACCATGTTCAGCGCGCCGCCGGTATGGCCCTCGGGCTTGGCCTTGAAATCCTCCGCATCCAGGCTGCTGCCGTCGAGGCGCACACGCTGGGCATAAGTCATATGCGCGACCAGCCAAAGCCCGGCGGCACTGAGCCGATCCAAGGCGCCGAACAAGCGGTAAACGCTGGCCAGGTCAGGTTGCAATCCGGCCTGCACCAACTGATGGGCCAGGCGATACACCGCGGCGCAAGTCTGCGGACTATGCTGCAAAGGGCCATAACCGCGCTGCCAGTCGGCGAAGCTTGGCTCGGCAAGGGCATGTTCGGCCAAATGGTCGGCATTGGGCAGTATCTGGGGCATGGGCTGGCTCCTTCTGAAGTGTCTCAGTCTAGGGCGGGCCGCGCGGTGGTCACGCTGACCTGCATCAAGGTCTATGACCCAAAAATCCGGCAACCTGCAAAAAACCTTGCCGTTATAAAAAGGATTTCAGCTATGGCCTTACTCAGCTTTCTTGGCGCCATTCAACAAGTGACGGGTTCTTGCTACCTGATCGAAAGCCGCGACGGCGCCAAGGTGCTGCTCGATTGCGGCATGCGTCAGGGCCGCCGTGAGGAGGAGGAAGGCAACCGCGGCGCCTTTGCCTTCGACCCGCAAAGCCTGGATGCCGTGGTGATCTCCCATGCCCATATCGACCACACCGGTCTTCTGCCCAAGCTGGTCAGCGCCGGCTATCGCGGGCCGATATTCGCCACCGAAGCCAGCTGCGAGCTGATGGAATTGATGTTGCTCGACGCCGCCTTCATTCAGGAAAAGGACGCCGAGTGGGAAAACAAATGGCGCGAACGCCTCGGCAAGCCGCCTATCACGCCGCTGTACACAATTGCCGATGCCGAACAGACGCTCAAACAGCGCCGGTTTGTGGCCTATGCGGCGGCGCAAGAGGTGGCCTCCGGGGTGCAGGTGACCTTCCACGATGCCGGGCATATTCTCGGTTCGGCGATCGTCGAGCTGGAAATCCAGGACCACCACCTGACCAGGCGCCTGGTGTTTTCCGGCGACCTGGGCAATACCTGCTCGCCGCTGATGCATAACCCCGCCACCCTGAGCCGTGCGGATGTGCTGCTACTCGAATCCACCTATGGCGACCGCGATCACCGCTGCGGCGAGGAAACCCTCGACGAACTGGCGGACATCCTGCAACAGGCCCACCGCGATGGCGGCAACGTGTTGATCCCCTCCTTCGCCGTTGGCCGCACCCAGGACCTGATTTTCTACCTCGGACGTTTCTATCAGGAAGGTCGTCTGCCCCAGCAAGCGGTGTTTCTCGACAGCCCCATGGCGATTCGCGCCAACGCTATCTATTCGCGCTTCCAGCACCAGTTCAACTCGGAGGACCGGGCCTTGCTGGATGCCAAGAACGTCAAACGCATCGAAGATTGGCTGCCCATCCTGCGCTGCACCCCCTCCCCGGAGGAATCCATGGCGATCAATAGGATCAAGAGCGGTGCGATCATCATCGCCGGCAGTGGCATGTGCACCGGCGGACGTATCGCCCATCACTTCAAACACAACCTTTGGCGTAGCGAATGCCATGTGGTGTTCCCCGGCTTCCAGGCCAGGGGTACGCCGGGCCGGGCGATTGTCGATGGCGCCGAAACGGTGAAGATGCTGCACCAACGGATAGCGGTAAAAGCCAGGATTCACACGCTCGGCGGCTTTTCCGCCCATGCCGGGCAGTCGCAATTGCTCGACTGGGCCAGCCATTTCGAGCATCGCCCGGAGCTGTACCTGGTGCATGGCGAGCTGGAAAAAATGCAGGCCCTGCAACAGGCGTTGCGCGAGCGCCTGAATTGGATCGCCAACATTCCAGAACCCGGCGAGCAAATCGCCCTCTAACAGGCCGTTGAAAAACGTAGGCGAGGCAGGCAAGACAATACCGATGGCGGCCCCGCAAAAACAGGCGAGAAACGCAGCGCAGCGAAGTAACAGCCAACGGCTGGCCCGAAGGGTGAGCGCAGCGAATCAAGCGGACTGGGCTCGCACCCGAGCCTGTTTTTAACGCCCCTTTCTTTTATCAAGAGGGCTAACGTAGATAGTTTTTCAACGGCTTGCTAAGCGGAGGCTCGTCGAAACCAAGGCGGCGACATAAACCACGGACTCGAGCCGGCCATACGACTATTTCCACCACTGCGCAGGAGCCCAGCCATACTCATAGCAAGGCTGGGCTCGCTATTGCACATGCCCGGCCGGCATCAGAAGGAGACGTTGTATGCCCTATGAAGCAGACGATTATCTATCTCGGCACGTACAAACCAGCGCTATCGACCTGGGCAGCAAGATAGCCGAGCTGGTCGCTTTGGTCGCTCCACCGGACAGCCCCAACACGCCGCTCTACCGCGACATGCTGACCACCGTGGCACGTATGGCCCAAGCCGACCGCAATCGCTGGGACGCCAAGATCATGCTGCAGACCTTGCGTGAAATGGAGCACGCCTTCAGTACCCTGGAGCAATTCAAGCGCCGACGCAAAGTCACCGTATTCGGTTCGGCGCGCACGCCCAGAGAGCATCCGTCCTATAGCCTGGCCCGCGAATTGGGCGAGGTCCTGGCACGGCTCGACCTTATGGTGATCACCGGCGCCGGTGGCGGCATCATGAACGCGGCCCATGAAGGCGCGGGGCGGGACAACAGCCTGGGTTTCAACATCACCCTACCCTTCGAGCAAAAAGCCAATCCCATCGTCGGCGGCACCGACAATCTGCTGTCCTTCCATTTCTTCTTTCTGCGCAAGCTGTTCTTCGTCAAGGAAGCCGATGCCCTGGTGTTCTGCCCCGGCGGCTTCGGCACCCTGGACGAGGCATTGGAAGTCCTGACCCTGATCCAAACCGGCAAAAGCCCGCTGGTGCCGATCATTTTGCTCGACGAACCCGACAGCACCTATTGGCAGGAAGCGCTGCGTTTTATCCGCGAACAACTCCAGGGCCGACACTACATTCTGCCCAGCGATATGCAGCTGATGCGCCTGGTTCACAGCGCCGAAGAGGCAGGTGAGGAAATCGCCCGCTTCTACCGTAACTTTCACTCCACGCGCTGGCTTAACGGCAACCTGCTGATCCGCATGACCCATCCTCTGCACGATGGCGCCTTGCAGACCCTCGAAAAAGAGTTCGCCGACTTGTGCCTGAGCGGCAGCTACCAGCAACAGCCTTGCTGCGAAGCGGAAAACGACGAACCGGAGTTTCGCGATATGACGCGCCTGGCCTTCCACTTCAATGCCCGCGACCATGGTCGCCTGCGTGAATTGGTGGACTTCATTAATTTGCCGCAGAACTGGGCTAGTAATCGCTAACGGCGGGCTTTGCATTAGCTTCGGCGATGCTTGTGTAATCACCGCGGCCAAAACGGCTGCTGCAAGCAGCACCATCCTGTAACCCAGATACGATCAAGCCATCGTATCTCCGCATCAACTGTTCCCCCGGATTGTATCCGGGCTTGAATGCGTTCAAATGACACAACCGCCTGACCTGTAGCCCGGATAAGCCTTGGCGCAATCCGGGGAGATTACGCAAGAGTCGGATTTTCTTCGACGAAGTAACGGCGCGTCTGCTGTAGAGGCAGTCTTGGCATACATCCCCAGAGAAACGCTCGCCGTCAGCCCGCAAAAAAGAAGGCGATGTACCAGCAGTGTGTTGCGTTCAGGCTTGGGCGTTTCAGTGTGAGGATCTGACCTCGTAGGGTGACGCGGGGCCGCCTAGGCCGTGCGCACCAGCCCATCACGCCAGCGCTGGCTGCGGACGCCTGGTGCGCACGGCGCACCCTACTATTGCGGCCCTTGCAAGCAGGGCCACTCTTCCCCGAACGCCCCATGCAACACCTAATTGGTACATAGTCAAAAAGAAAGCCCACCGCTTGCGCAATGAGCTTAAGGGGAAATCAGTCTATATCCACACCGCGTAGCAAACGCCCGATCAGGTCCGCGGGGTAACCGCGGTAGCTGAGAAAACGCCCCTGCTGCGCCCGCTCCCGGGCATCCTCAGGTAGCTGCCCGGCATACTTACGCTGCCACGTCGCTTCCAGCTGTTGCCGCCAGTCAATCCCACTTTCGCGTATCGCCTGTTCGATATCCGCACGGGGCAGACCGCGTTGCGTCAGCTCTTCGCGGATGCGCAACGGTCCATAACCGGCGCGCGCGCGGTAACTGACAAAACTCTCCAAATAACGCGACTCGGACAGCAAGCCCTCTTGCGCCAAACACTCGAGGGTCGTCTCGATCAAATCGTCGGTGGCACCGCGCTTGCGCAACTTGCGGGCCAGCTCGACCCGGCCATGCTCGCGCCGCGCCAATAGATCCATGGCCGCCCGCCGCACCGCGACGGGGCTATCCAGAACAATGGACATGGGCGCGGGGATCAGGCGTCGGCGTCAGCCAGATCATCGGCAGTCGAATTGGCCTTGACCGTCGGGCTGGCGACCAGCAACTTCTCGCGGATCAAGCCTTCGATGGTGCGTGCGACTTCGGGGTTGTCTTCCAGGTACTTGGCGGAGTTGGCCTTGCCCTGACCGATCTTATTGCCCTGGTAGCTGTACCAGGCGCCGGATTTTTCCAGCAGCCCCAGTTGCACGCCGAGGTCGATGATCTCGCCATTACGGTAGATGCCCTTGCCGTAGAGGATTTGGAACTCGGCCTGGCGGAATGGCGGCGCCACCTTGTTCTTCACAACTTTGACCCGGGTTTCGCTGCCGACCACTTCGTCGCCTTCCTTCACCGCGCCGGTGCGGCGGATGTCCAGGCGAACCGAGGCGTAGAACTTCAGCGCGTTGCCACCGGTGGTGGTTTCCGGGCTGCCGAACATCACACCGATCTTCATACGGATCTGGTTGATGAAAATCACCAGACAGTTGGCGTTCTTGATGTTGCCGGTGATCTTACGCAGTGCCTGGGACATCAAGCGCGCTTGCAGGCCCACGTGCATGTCGCCCATTTCGCCTTCGATCTCCGCCTTCGGCACCAAGGCCGCCACGGAGTCGACGACGATCACGTCGATGGCGTTGGAGCGCACCAGCATGTCGGTGATTTCCAGGGCTTGCTCGCCGGTGTCCGGCTGCGACACCAGCAGGTCGTCGACATTCACGCCCAGTTTGCCGGCGTACTCCGGATCGAGCGCATGCTCGGCGTCGACGAACGCGCAGGTCGCGCCGAGCTTCTGCGCTTCGGCGATGACCGACAGGGTCAGAGTGGTTTTACCGGAGGACTCAGGCCCGTAGATCTCGACGATCCGGCCTTTCGGCAAGCCGCCGATGCCCAGTGCGATGTCCAGACCGAGGGAGCCGGTGGAGATGGCCGGAATCGCCTGACGGTCGTGATCGCCCATGCGCATGACCGCGCCCTTGCCGAACTGCTTCTCGATCTGGCCCAAGGCTGCCGCCAAGGCGCGCTTCTTATTCTCGTCCATTTAAGTCCTCACGTAATAGAGAAGGGCCTGCTAACGGCCACCAACAACTGTATATGTAGCCAGTATTATTCCACAGGGCAAGTCGTCCGCCTACCCCGCATTTGGATTTTCTTGCGCGATCAGGCGCAACAGCCCCGTCAGAGCGGCCTCGACCGTTTGTCGGCGAACCTCTGTCCGGTCGCCGGGGAAGAGGCGGCGCTCGCTGAACAACTGCTCGCCATCGCCCCAGGCCAGCCAGACGGTGCCCACCGGTTTCTCCGGCGACCCGCCGTCCGGCCCCGCCACGCCGCTGACCGCTACCGCATAGCGCGCCCCGCTCTGCGCCTGGGCGCCACGCACCATGGCCTCGACCACTTCACGGCTAACCGCGCCGACCTGGCCGAACAACCGCTCCGGCACCGCCAATTGCTTGGTTTTCTGCGCATTGGAATAGGTGACATAGCCGGCCTCGAACCAGGCCGAGCTTCCGGGAATCCGGGTAATCGCCTCGGCGATCCCGCCGCCGGTGCAGGATTCCGCGGTGCTCACCTGCGCCTTGGCGCTGAGCAATTGCCGCCCCAACTCGGCCGCCAAACGGGTCAGGTTCTGTTCATTGACGATCATCTGCACTCCGGGGTTAAAGCCTGCCAGGGGGATACCGTACACTAGGCGCTTTTGCGATTCAGCCGGACAGTTAAAACGATGAGCCAAAGCGACCTCAGTTCTCACACGCCGATGATGCAGCAATATTGGAAGCTGAAGAACCAGCATCCCGATCAGCTGATGTTTTACCGCATGGGCGACTTCTACGAGATTTTCTACGAGGACGCGAAAAAGGCCGCCAAGCTGCTCGATATCACCCTTACCGCCCGCGGCCAATCGGCCGGCCAGGCGATCCCCATGTGCGGCATTCCCTATCACGCCGCCGAGGGTTATCTGGCCAAACTGGTCAAGCTCGGCGAGTCGGTGGTGATTTGCGAGCAAATCGGCGACCCTGCCACCAGCAAGGGCCCGGTGGAGCGCCAGGTGGTGCGGATCATCACCCCCGGCACGATCAGCGACGAAGCCTTGCTCGACGAGCGCCGCGACAACCTGTTGGCTGCGGTGCTCGGCGACGAGCGGCTGTTCGGCCTGGCGGTGCTGGATATCACCAGCGGCCGTTTCAGCGTGCTGGAGATTGGCGGCTGGGAAAACCTGCTGGCCGAGCTGGAACGCCTCAATCCGGTTGAATTGCTGATTCCCGATGACTGGCCGCAAGGCCTGCCGGCGGAAAAACGCCGCGGCGCACGCCGTCGCGCACCCTGGGACTTCGAGCGCGATACCGCGCACAAGAGCCTGTGTCAGCAGTTCGCTACCCAGGATCTGAAAGGTTTCGGTTGCGAAAACCTGACCCTGGCCATCGGCGCCGCCGGTTGCCTGCTGGCGTACGCCAAAGAGACCCAGCGCACCGCCCTGCCGCACTTGCGCAGCCTGCGCCACGAACGCCTCGACGATACGGTGATCCTCGACGGCGCCAGTCGGCGCAACCTGGAGCTGGACGTCAACCTCGCCGGCGGCCGCGAAAACACCCTGCAGTCGGTGGTCGACCGCTGCCAGACCGCCATGGGCAGTCGCCTGCTCAGCCGCTGGCTGAACCGCCCACTGCGTGATCGCGCGGTATTGGAAGCGCGCCAGGAATCGATCGCCTGCCTACTGGAGCGCTATCGCTTCGAGACCCTGCAGCCGCAACTCAAGGAAATCGGCGACCTGGAACGCATCCTCGCACGGATCGGCTTGCGCAACGCCCGGCCGCGGGACTTGGCGCGTCTGCGCGACGCCCTGGCCGCGCTACCCACGCTGCAAATGGCCATGGCCAATCTCGAATCGCCGCACCTGGCTGACTTGGCGGGCGTGGTCAACACCTATCCGGAGCTGGCCGAGCTGTTGGCCCGCGCCATTATCGACAACCCGCCCGCGGTGATCCGCGACGGCGGCGTGCTCAAGACCGGCTATGACGCCGAGCTGGACGAACTGCAATCGCTCAGCGAAAACGCCGGCCAGTACCTGATGGACTTGGAAGTACGGGAAAAAGCCCGCACCGGCCTGGCCAACCTCAAGGTCGGCTATAACCGCGTGCATGGCTACTTTATCGAGCTGCCGAGCAAGCAGGCCGAATCGGCCCCGGCGGACTACATTCGCCGCCAGACCCTGAAAGGTGCGGAGCGTTTCATCACGCCCGAACTCAAGGAGTTCGAGGACAAGGCGCTGTCAGCCAAAAGCCGCGCTCTGGCCCGCGAAAAGATGCTCTACGACGAGTTGCTGGAACGCCTGATCGGCCACCTCGGGCCATTGCAGGACAGCGCCGCGGCCCTCGCCGAGCTGGATGTGCTGAGCAACCTGAGCGAACGCGCACTGAACCTCGACCTCAATCGCCCGCGCTTCGTCGACGAGCCTTGCATGCGCATCGAGCAAGGGCGCCATCCGGTGGTCGAGCAAGTCCTCAGCACCCCCTTCGTGGCCAACGACCTGAGCCTCGACGACGAAACCCGCATGCTGATCATCACCGGACCGAACATGGGTGGTAAATCCACCTATATGCGGCAAACGGCGTTGATCGTGCTACTCGCGCATATCGGTAGCTTCGTCCCCGCCGCCGCTTGCGAATTATCCCTGGTCGACCGCATCTTCACCCGGATCGGCTCGAGCGACGACCTGGCCGGCGGCCGTTCGACCTTTATGGTGGAAATGAGCGAAACCGCCAATATCCTGCACAACGCCACAGAGCGCAGCCTGGTGCTGATGGATGAAGTCGGCCGCGGCACCAGTACCTTCGACGGCCTGTCGCTGGCCTGGGCGGCGGCGGAACAGCTGGCCAAACTGCGCGCCTACACGCTGTTCGCCACCCACTATTTCGAGTTGACGGTACTGCCGGAAAGCCAGCCAATCGTCGCCAACGTGCACCTCAACGCCACCGAGCACAACGAGCGCATCGTATTCCTGCACCATGTATTGCCTGGCCCGGCGAGCCAAAGCTACGGCTTAGCCGTCGCGCAGCTGGCCGGCGTGCCCAGCGAGGTAATCCTGCGTGCCCGCGAGCATCTGGCGCGCCTGGAAACCACCAGCCTGCCGCATGAACTGCCGACAGCAGCCCCCGGACAAACGGCCATACCAATGCAAAGCGACATGTTCGCCAGCCTGCCGCATCCGCTGCTGGAAGAATTACAGAAGATCAATCCGGATGATCTGACTCCGCGTAAAGCGCTGGAACTGTTATATACATGGAAGGCGCGAATCTAACGCAGGCCTGCACAAGCTGTTAGAATCGCGCGCGCTTTATGATGCTGCCGCTATTTAGCCTGGCGCCGCAGCCAATGCTTTCGAAGCAAAGGAGCTGCTTTCAGCAAAGCTCCCCCGCCGTAGCCTGAGGAGAGAACTAGAAATGACCTTCGTCGTCACCGACAACTGCATCAAGTGCAAATACACCGACTGTGTGGAAGTCTGTCCGGTGGACTGCTTCTACGAAGGCCCGAACTTCCTGGTGATTCATCCGGACGAGTGCATCGACTGTGCGCTCTGCGAACCGGAATGTCCGGCCCAGGCGATCTTCTCCGAAGACGAGGTGCCTGAGGACATGCAGGAATTTATCGAGCTGAACGCCGACCTGGCCGAAGTATGGCCGAACATCACCGAGAAAAAAGAAGCGTTGCCTGACGCTGAAGAGTGGGATGGCGTAAAGGACAAGCTGGAACATCTGGAACGCTAAGACTCGAGCTCAGCCTTTCGCTAAAACCCGCCTTGCGCGGGTTTTTTTATTTTTCGAGAGCGCATTTCACTTTTCTGCGGGCAAAAAAAGGGGCGGTATTACCCGCCCACTCTTTTGTCCCTACTCCCTTTATTTCCTATCCATCATCCTGATGAATCGCTTCCTTCGATCTCCTGGCCGTCATCCTTAACAACCTGTGCTTGTCCCTGAGCACGTGGTTGATATTAGCGTTTTCCCGGGTACCAACAAGTCGTAAAAATACCTGCCGCACTCGCTCGCAACAGCTCAATTAAAAATAAAATACATATTTATCAATGAGATAAAAAATCACCTAGCTGCTGGCGGGCAAGATACCGGCGCGTCTTTCCCGCAATTGCTTACAAGCGTTGTAAGCAATGACTTACAACGCCGGACAGAAAAAACCCGGCCGTAGCCGGGTTCTCAATTCGCCCCAGATCACTGGAACAAGGAATCGCTCGAAAGGCCGTTCTTTTCCAGGATCTCCCGCAGCCGCTTGAGTGCTTCGACCTGGATCTGCCGCACAC
>NZ_CAMPHN010000157.1 GCF_946885885.1 uncultured Pseudomonas sp. | reverse complement strand
TGCCCATTCCCTACACAGAGAGGCTAAAAAGTGGCGGTCATTCTAAACCGAAAAGCTGGCTATCAGCGGTAAGCCGTAAGCCATAAGCTGCAAGTAAAGGCGCAAAAGGCTTGATGGATATTGATCGTCTCCCGCTCTGCTGCACTTGCAGTTGTGCATATTGCTATAGTCCCAGCGACTTAAGGTCGCAGTTTTAACTGGCGAGGAGAAATGCCATGGCCAAGATTACCGTCGAGCGTCCCCATAGCCTCGGCCGCGAAGCAGCTCGCGAGAAAGCCGAACAACTGGCCGAGCGCCTGGCGCGCGAGTACAACGTGCGCTATCGCTGGGCTGGAGACACCTTGGAGTTCAAGCGCAGCGGCGCCGATGGACATATCGAGGTAGCGGCGGACCGGGTAAAGGTGCAGCTCAACCTGGGGCTGCTGCTGTCGGCCATGAGCGGCAGCATCAAGCGCGAAATCGAAGAGGTGCTGGATAAGAGCCTGAATGCCTGAAGTTCAACGCGGCGTTTTTCGCTTAGGTTCTTGAGCTTAGTATGCGGATTCTAATTTTCCCCGATACCGTGCACCTAAGCCTACATTCCGTGGGCGTTTCCTCGAACCATTCAGAGTGAGGTGCACCATGAAAGCTGCCGTTGAACAGAATGTCGAAACCGTTGAAGCCAAAGCCACCGATAAGGTCAACGAAGCTGCGGATAAAACCAATCGGGCTGTCAATAAAACCGCGGAAAAAACCAACAAGGTGGTAAGGAAGACTGCGGATATGGCCACTGAATCCGCGGACAAAGCCGGCACCGTGCTGAGCGACGTTAAACTCTATGCGCGCAAAATCTGGTTGGCTGGCCTGGGTGCTTACGCCAAAGCCGGTCAAGAAGGCGCCGAGTATTTCAAGGAATTGGTCAAGAACGGCGAAAACGTCGAGCAACAAGGCAAGAAGCTGATCAACGAGCAAGTCGAAGCGGCCAACAGCCAGCTCGATACCGTCAAGAGCAACGTCAATAGCGTGAAGGGTAAAGTCGAAGGGCGTCTCGACAAGATCGAAAAGGCTTTCGACACCCGTGTCGCCAGCGCTCTCAACCGTATCGGTATCCCCTCGAAGCAGGACATCGAAGTTCTGTCTGCTAAGCTTGATGAGCTGAGTGTATTGCTCGAGCAAGTCGCGCAGAACAAGAAATAGGGAGACCGGGATGGCTGTTAAAAAGAAAACCGAAAAACAGGCATCGTCCTGGATTGGCGAGGTCGAAAAGTACTCGCGTCAGATCTGGTTGGCGGGCCTGGGCGCTTATTCGAAGGTCAGCAAGGACGGCAATAAGCTGTTCGATACGCTGGTCAAGGATGGCGAGAAAGCCGAGAAGATGGCGAAGACCGAAGTCGATAAACAAGTCGACGCCGTGAAGTCCACCGTCGGTTCTAAAGTAGGTACTGCCAAGTCCAAAGTCGATGAAGTAAAAGATCGTGCAATTGGTAAGTGGGGCGAGTTGGAAGAAGCTTTCGACAAACGCTTGAACAATGCCATTTCGCGCCTCGGTGTTCCGAGTCGCAATGAAGTGAAAGCGCTCAATGCCAAAGTCGACAGCCTGACCAAGAAAATCGAGCAACTGACCGGTGTATCGGCCAAGTCGATCAAGCCAGCGGCCAAGCCTGCAGCTAAAACTGTAGCTAAGCCGGCCCCGAAAGCGGCGGCTAAACCAGCTCCGAAAGCAGCCGCCAAACCAGCGGCTAAGCCGGCAGCCAAGCCAGCGGCGAAAGCTGCGGCCAAGCCGGCGACGAAAGCGGCAGCCAAGCCCGCAGCCCCGAAAGCTGCAGCTAAGCCCGCCGCTAAACCAGCAGCGAAAGCCGCAGCCAAACCGGCGGCCAAGCCAGCAGCGGCACCGGCCCCCAGTGCTGCCGCCGCTGCTGCACCGGCAACACCGCCGCCGACCAGCCAGCCGTAAGACTGACTGTGTTACACGCGAACGCCTGGCCCAGTGCCGGGCGTTTTCGTTTGCGCCGATCGAGGTCTATCGAGGTTCCCTGTGCGTTACGAAGCCTCAACTAGGTTTCCAGATAGCGTTGCGCCAAGTGCTCGGCGGCGAAGCGCGACTCGTCGCTGAGGTGGGGCGCAACCAGCATCATCACTTGATAGACCACCAGGCGGCTTTCGCCCTCGCTGCCCAGGATGCGTTGGTAATCCAGGGAGAACAGCAGCGTCAGGGTGATCTGTTCGACCAGTTGCCCGAGCGACTGGATGTCGCTGCTCAGGTGGCCTTCCGCTTTGAGTCGCGAAAGCAGCGCAGCCAAGGTGCGTTTCAGTGCGTTGAGCCAGTTACGGATGCCGCGCGCCAGCTTGGGCAGGCGTCCGGCGAGATTGGACAAATCCTGGAACAGGAAGCGGTAGTGGGCCAGGCGCTCGACGATCAAATGCAGAAATAGCCAGTAGTCTTCGACATCCAGGCTGACGTCGTCGGGCGGGTCGAGCAACGGTGCCAATTCAGCCTGGAAGCGCTCGAACAGCGCCAGGATCAGGGGCTCTTTGCCGTGGTAGTGGTAGTACAAATTGCCTGGACTGATGCCTAGTTCATTGGCTATTTCCAGGGTGGAGACATTGGGCTCGCCTTGCTGATTGAACAGCACTCTGGCGCATTCGAGGATACGCTCGCTGGTTTTCATCCGGTTTTCTTATTCTGTTCGCAAGAGGGGACGGCAAGTGGCCAGGGGTAATCCGGCCAATTGTCATTCTGCTTAACGCACGTGAACGTAAGTTCCAGGTGCGGCCTCCAGGGCGGGGTATTGGCGGTTGCCCAGGATTGGCTGGCTTTCGTGCAGCTCGCCCGAGCGTTCCTGAATCCATTCGAGCCACTGTGGCCACCAACTGCCATCGTGCTTTTGTGCGTCATACAGCCAGGCGCGCGGGTCGCCGCTGAATTTGTCGTTCTCGAAGTAGCTGCTTTTAGCGTTGTTGGGCGGGTTGAGAATACTGTGTATATGCCCGCTGTTGGCGAGCACGAAGCGGCGTTTGCCGCCAATCAGCAGCGCCGAACGGTAAACCG
The DNA here is from genome assembly GCF_946885885.1 of uncultured Pseudomonas sp. Next base: position 6,993 of record NZ_CAMPHN010000157.1, on the reverse strand, counting down.
CATCCCAGGGCGTGATGTGATCGTTGATGCCGGCGACGTTGAAGCTGTCGACCGTGACTTTTTGCAAATCGATCGGTGTGCCGCAGACTTCCAGCCCGCCGGGACGGGGCAGTGGGTTGTGCTTGAAGAAGTCGATCATTTCGCCGTGCAAGGCGGCGGGCAGGCGGGTGTTGTCGTTATTCCAGTAGAGCACGTCGAAAGCGGGCGGCTCTTTGCCGAGCAGGTAGTTGTTGATCCAATAATTCCAGACCAGGTCGTTCGGGCGCATCCAGGCGAACACTTTGGCCATGTCGCGGCCGTCCAGCACGCCGCGTTGATAGGAGCGACGCTTGGCCGTCTCCAGGGTTTGTTCGTCGGCGAAGAGTGTCGGCGGGCTGTCGATCCGGCTATCGAGCAGACTGACCATGTAGGTGGCGCTGGAGACTTTGCGCAGCTGTCGCTTGGCTTGCAGGTGGCCCTGCAGGGCGGCGATGGTCAGGCCACCGGCACAGGCGCCGAGAAGATTCACCTCTTTGCTGCCGGTAATGGTCTGGCAGGCCTCGAGCGCTTCTTCAAGCGCTTGCACGTAGCTTGAAAGGCCCCATTCGCGGTGCTGGGTATTGGGGTTGCGCCAACTGACGATAAAGGTCGGCAGGCTGTTCTTCAGCGCGTATTGAACGAAGCTCTTGTTGCTGGAAAGGTCGAAAATATAGAACTTGTTGATTTGCGGCGGCACGATCAGCAAGGGCTTGGCGTACTGCCTCTCGCTCATGGGCTTGTACTGGATCAGCTCCAGCAGCTCGTTGCGGAACACCACGGCACCCGGCGTGGCGGCCAGGTTGCGGCCGACTTCGAAGGCTTGTTTGTCGACCTGGCTGGGCATGCAGTCGTTATGCAGCACGTCCCTCAGCAGATGGCCCATGCCTTTGAGCAGGCTGGCACCGCCGGTGTTGAACAGCTCTTTGATCGCCAGCGGGTTGAGCAGGGTATTGGAGGGCGCCAGGGCATCGCCGAGCAGGGCTGCGACGAAACGTGCGCGGGCACGCTCCTCGGGCTCAAGGTCGCTCTCGTCTATCCATTGGTTGAGCTGTTTTTTCCAGGCCAGGTAGGCCTGGAGCCCGCGTCGATAAAAAGGGTTGAGACGCCAGGTGGGATCGGCGAAGCGAGGGTCTTGCGGATCGACCTTGTAGGGGGTGTCGCCGAGCAGTACGCGCCCCAGTTGGCCACCCAGCGCCAGTGCATGACGGGCGCTGTAGAGAGGGTGCTTGAGGCCTTGTAATAGCAGGGTACGTACAGTGGAAAACAGGTCGCGACTACGTAGGCCAATCACGGCGTTTTGCGCGCTTATAAAGTTGATTGGGGTTGGCAGTGAGTCGCTGGGTGACTTGTCTCGCATAGGGCAACACTCCGTCGTCAAGCCGTGAGACTTCAAGGGTTACAACTTAAGCAGCAAAGCTTATACCAAGGTGTGCGCGAGCCTCATGGCAGCGAGCACGAGCCGATTCTTGGCAAGGGGGATGGCCCTGCGTTCGAGCGAAGATATCGGCTTAGCACTGTAACGATGCATACGGGGGCGATGCGGGCGAACCTACGTCCTTTCAACGGCACGAGCAGGCTGCGGGTGCATCACCGCGCGTTGGCGCTCCTCGGCGAGAAATTTCATGATGATCGGCGCTACTGCCTCGGCGCGCGTTACCAGGAATAAGTGACCATCATCGATTACATGAAGTTCCGAGTTAGGGATACGCCATGCCAATAAACGCATATTGATCAATGGAATCAGCGGGTCGTCGTCCCCCGCCAGCACCAGGGTCGGCTGGCGAATCTTGTGTAGCCAATGGATGCTGGTCCAGCCAAGGCCGGCGAACAGCTGCCAGTAGTAACCCATCTTGCCGCCGGAGCGGATTTTACTGGCGTGCGCCATGGCCAGGCTCGGGTCGCGGCGGAAGGCGCCGCCGTAGATATCCGGGGCGATCAATACGCCGTAGGACGGTTGCACGTAGCGCCGCGGGCTGGCCATGCACCACAGTACCTTCGGCTTGCCCGGCACCATCACCGCACCGGCCGAAGTGGCGGCGAGCACCAGTTTCTTGCAGCGCTCGGGGTAGTCGTGGGCGAACTGTTGCGCCAGGGCGCCGCCCCAGGACACGCCGATCGCATTGACCTGCCCGTAATCGAGGTAGTCGAGCATGCGGGCGGCCAGCTTGGCCAAGCCCGGGAAGCGATAGGGCGTGCTGGGCGTGGAGGAGCCGCCGACGCCCGGGACGTCGAAGGCGATCACTTCCAGATCGGGATCGAGCGCCTTGACGAACGGCATCACCAGTTCGAGGTTGGCGCCGATGCCGTTGAAGATGAGCAATGGTGCCATCTTGCTGTTGCCGGGGCGCACAGCGGTACGAATGGTTTGGCCATCCAGCTCGATGGTGCGGAATATGAAAGGTAACGACATGCGCAGAAGCCCTAAGAAGCCCTAAGAATTGAAATGCTGGTTAGACCTTCCCGGCCGCACTGGCGAGCGGCACTTCCTAGTGCTGCCGGCGAATGTCGCGCAATACTCAGCCGATTAGCGCTCGTGAACGTAGGTGCCGGGCGCCGCGGCGCCGGGCGGATTGCTCTTGTTGCCCAGATTGGCGGGCGCCTTTTTGCTTTTGCCGGAGCGTTCGGCCAGCCAGTTTTGCCAATGCAGCCACCAGGAATCGGCGTGTTTGGTTGCGCTTTCCTGCCAGGCTTTAGGGCTGGTGTGCATTTCGGTATTGGTCATATAACGTGCCTTGGGGTTACCCGGCGGATTGAGGATGCTTTGGATATGACCACTGTTGGACAGTACGAATTCGCATTTTCCGCCGAACAGGCCTGCCGATTTATAGCATGACTCCCAGGGGGTGATGTGGTCGGTGGTGCCGGCCACGCAGTAGAGGTCGCAGGTGACCTTTTTCAAGTCTATCGGGGTGCCGCACACTTCCAGCGCGTTTCTGCGAATCAGCGGGTTGGTCTTGAACATCTCGATGAATTCGCCATGCAGTGCGGCGGGCAGGCGGGTGGTGTCGTTGTTCCAATGCAGAATGTCGAATACCGGCGGCTCGTTACCGAGCAGGTAGTTGTTGACCCAGTAATTCCAGATCAAGTCGTTCGGGCGCATCCAGGCGAATACCTTGGCCATGTCGCTGCCTTCCAGTACGCCGGCCTGATAGGAGCGGCGCTTGGCGGCCTCCAGGCTTTTCTCGTCGGCGAACAAGGCGACATCGGTTTCCAGACGGTTATCCAACACGCTGACCAACAGGGTCAGGGCATTCACCTTCTGCTCGCCCAGGGCCGCATAGTGGCCGAGCAACGATGCGGTGGTCAGGCCGCCGGAGCAGGCGCCGAGCATGTTCACGTCCGGGCTGCCGGTCACCGAGCAGACCACGTCGATGGCTTCCTTGAGGGCATCGATATAGGTCGAAAGTCCCCACTCGCGTTGCGCCTTGGTCGGGTTGCGCCAACTGACGACGAAGGTCTGCACGCCATTGCGCAGGAGAAAGCGCGCCACGCTTTTTTCCGGCGACAGGTCGAATACGTAGAATTTATTGATTTGCGGCGGTACCACCAGCAGCGGACGTTCGAGCACTTGCTCCGTGGTCGGCTTGTACTGGATCAGTTCTAGCACTTCGTTGCGGAAAATAACCGCACCGTCGGTAGTGGCCAGGGTCTTGCCGACCTCGAACACCGACATGTTCACCTGGCTCGGCATACCGCCGTTGTGAACGATGTCCTTGGCCATATGGGAAAGGCCGTCGAGCAGGCTTTTGCCGCCGGTTTCGAAAAAACGCTTCACCGCGGCCGGGTTAGCCAGGGTATTGCTCGGCGCCATGGCATCGGTCAGCAAGTTGATCACGAAGTGGCCGCGGCTGGCATCCTGCTCCGATAGGTTGCTGTGCTCGATCCAGTCGTGTAATTCCTTGCGCCAGGACAAGTACGTTTGCAGATAGCGCTTGTAGAGTGGGTTCTGGCTCCAGGCCGGGTCGACGAAGCGGCGATCGCCGGGTTCGGGTTGCAGCTCCGACTGGCCGAGCAGCACGTTTTTCAATTCAATGCCGAAATGAGCAGCATGCTTAACGCTGTGGAAGGGTTGCTTAACCGCTTGCCTGAGCACGAGCCGTGCCGCAGAAAGAATATCCTTGCCGCGAATACCAATAACCGGATTTACGCCAAGGGTGTTCTCTGATGCCTGCGATTTCAAATCGTCATTGCTTTTGTCGGTCATCTACAACGCTCCATTGTCCTGAGACGGATACCGGCGTACGACTATGCGCTTACAAGGCCGAAGGCCGAGTAATGGCCGGGTTTAACAGGGGCGGAACCATCCGCGATTACCAATACGTCGGAAGTCCGACGCAGAAAGCTTTTCCATAGCCCCTGGTTACCCGAGTTTTCTGATTTGTGCAAGCTGGCCTCGAAGTGGGCCGAGGCGCGCAGAGTATGCCGATAACGATTAGAAAATGCGTTCTAACCGGGGGTTATTCGTGGAGTGTGCATGCATTTGGGCATATAGGCAGCGGCGCTGCATGTCGCCCACTTGTCGGTCTTGGCTTTCTCCGCCGCCACGCTATAGCAGGAGCCTTACCGCGGACTCGTCGGGATCGCGGGATTTTCCCGCTGCGCTGAGCGCCGCGAGGTAGTCCGCCCACAGCGAATCGTGCTGGGTGGCCAGGCGGTAGAGGTATTCCCAGGTGAACAGGCCGCTATCGTGCCCATCGTCGAAATACAGTTTCAGGGCATAGTTGCCCGCCGGCTCGACATGCATCAGGCCCACGTGCAGTTTGCCGGTTTGCAGGATCGGCCTGCCATGCCCTTGCACTTCGGCCGAGGGCGAATGCACGCGCAGGAACTCCGCAGGCAGATCGTAGCGCTCGGCGGGGCCGTATTGCAGTTCCAGGGTCTTGCTGGCTTTGTGCAGCTTGATCGCGGTGGGGATGTGCATGGGAAGCTCCAGGCCGCAAGCCTCAAGCTACAAGTTGAAGCGGGACGCTTGTGGCTTGTAGCTTGCCGCTTGAGGCTGCTCTTAGAGGATATAACGCGACAGATCTTCGTCCTTCGCCAGCTCGCCGAGGTGGCTGTTGACGTAGGCCGCATCGATCACGATGGGCGCGCCATTCTGCTGCCCGGCCAAGTCGCCGGCGCTGAACGAGACTTCCTCGAGCAGACGTTCGAGCAAGGTATGCAGGCGACGTGCGCCGATGTTTTCGGTCTTCTCGTTGACCTGCCAGGCGATCTCGGCGATTCGCTTGATGCCCTCGGCGACGAACTCGATGCCTAAGCCTTCGGTATTGAGCAGCGCAGCATATTGCTCGGTCAGCGAGGCCTGGGGCTCGCTGAGAATGCGTTCGAAGTCTTCCGGCGACAAGGCCTTGAGTTCGACGCGGATCGGCAGGCGGCCCTGCAGTTCCGGCACCAGATCGCTCGGTTTGCTCAGGTGGAAGGCGCCGGAGGCGATGAACAGGATATGGTCGGTTTTGACCATGCCCAGTTTGGTGTTGACCGTGCAGCCTTCGATCAGCGGCAGCAGGTCGCGCTGCACGCCCTCGCGGGAGACGTCGGCGCCGCCGACATTGCCACGCTTGGCGACCTTGTCGATTTCATCGATGAAGACGATGCCGTTCTGCTCCACGGCTTCGAGGGCGCGGGCCTTCAATTCTTCTTCGTTGACCAGGCGCGCGGCCTCTTCGTCGCGCACCAGTTTAAGCGCTTCCTTGACCTTGATCTTGCGGTTTTTCTTCTTGCCCTTGCCCATGTTGGAGAACAGGTTCTGCAACTGGCTGGTCATCTCCTCCATGCCCGGTGGGGTCATGATCTCGATACCGGCGGACGCTTCGGCGATCTCGATTTCGATCTCCTTGTCGTCCAATTGGCCTTCGCGCAGGCGCTTGCGGAACAGCTGGCGGGTGTTGGAATCCTGGTGTACCGGCTCATCGCCGAAGCCTTGACGGGCCGGCGGCAGCAAGGCATCGAGGATGCGTTCTTCGGCGGCGTCTTCGGCACGGTGGCGCACGCGGATGATTTCCTGCTCGCGGAGCATTTTCACCGCGGCGTCGGCCAGATCGCGAATGATCGATTCGACGTCGCGACCGACATAGCCGACCTCGGTGAACTTGGTGGCCTCGACTTTGATGAAGGGCGCGCCGGCCAATTTCGCCAGACGGCGGGCGATCTCGGTTTTACCGACACCGGTGGGGCCGATCATCAGGATGTTCTTCGGCGTGACTTCGGCGCGCAGTTCCAGCGGCAGCTGCATGCGCCGCCAGCGGTTGCGCAGGGCAATGGCCACGGCGCGCTTGGCGTCGTCCTGGCCGATGATATGGCGGTTGAGTTCGTGGACGATCTCGCGAGGGGTCATGGACATGCAGGGCTACTCCGGCAGAAGCCGCGCTTATTCGGCGCAGTCTTCTTCCTCGATGGTTAGATTCTGATTGGTGAAGACGCAGATGGAGCCGGCGATATTCAAGGCGGTTTCGGTGATCTCCCGGGCGCTCAGCTCGGTCTTCTGCAGCAGCGCCATGGCCGCCGCCTGGGCGAAGCCGCCGCCGGAACCCATGGCGATCAAGCCGTGTTCGGGCTCCACGACGTCGCCATTGCCGGTAATGATCAAGGATGCGTCTTTATTGGCGACCGCGAGCATCGCCTCCAGGCGGCTCAGGGAGCGATCGGTGCGCCAATCCTTGGCCAGTTCGACGGCGGCGCGCACCAGATGGCCTTGGTGTTTTTCGAGCTGGCCTTCGAAGCGTTCGAACAGGGTGAAGGCATCTGCGGTGGCGCCGGCGAAGCCTGCCAATACCTGGCCGTGATAGAGGCGACGGACTTTTTTCGCGTTGCCTTTCATCACGGTATTGCCGAGCGATACCTGGCCGTCGCCGCCCATGACGACTTTGCCGTTGCGGCGTACTGAAACGATAGTGGTCAAGGGAGAGTCTCCACGCAGCGGGGCGAAAATGCCCAATGCAGACTCATGTGGGGGCGCTGGGCGCGAGGTTCAAGTCT
>NZ_CAMPHN010000156.1 GCF_946885885.1 uncultured Pseudomonas sp. | reverse complement strand
TGATGGTGATTTCCCCGGCCAAGACCCTCGATTACCAAACGCCGCCGGTAACCCAGCGCTATACCCTGCCCGAACACCTCGATCACGCCCAGGATCTGATTGCCCAGTTGCGCGATTTCAGCCCTGCGCAGATCGCCGAGTTGATGCACCTGTCGGATAAGCTCGCCGGCCTGAATGCCGCCCGCTTCGGCAGTTGGACCCCGACCTTCACCCCGGACAACGCCAAGCAGGCGCTGCTGGCGTTCAAGGGCGATGTCTACACCGGCCTGCAAGCCGAGGATTTCAGCGAAGCGGATTTCGATTTCGCCCAGACGCACTTGCGCATGCTCTCCGGTCTCTACGGCGTATTGCGCCCATTGGATCTGATGCAGCCTTATCGCCTGGAAATGGGCACCAAACTGGCCAACCCGCGCGGCAAGGATTTGTATGCGTTCTGGGGCGAGCGCATCAGTGGCTGGCTGAACGAAGCGCTGGCCGCCCAGGGCGACGAGGTGCTGCTCAACCTGGCCTCCAACGAATACTTCGGTGCGGTCAAACGCAAAGCGCTGAATGCGCGGGTCATCGACACCGAATTCCGCGACTGGAAAAACGGCCAGTACAAGATCATCAGCTTCTATGCGAAAAAGGCCCGCGGCCTGATGGCCCGTCATGTGATCAAGCAGCGCCTGAGTAACCCCGAAGACCTGAAGGGTTTCACCGACCAGGGGTATGCCTATTCGGCGGAACATTCCACTGCGGACAAACTCGTATTTCTACGCACTCACTCACCGGACTGACGCGCCGAGCAAGCGACCGATAGAACCAGCACCCCGCTCGCAACGAGCGGGAGTCGCCCGGAGCGCTGCCACACGCCCACTAACTTCCTTCCCGCCGAATTTCCCACAACAAGCCGACAATTAAATGGCGTCAATTAACACAACGCGTAGCGATTAATAAAACCGGAACACTAGTTCGACTTTTCTAAAAGATTCAAAACTTTAGTTACTGAAAGTGCACAAAGTGCCATTGCTACGCCATCATTTCGAACAATTAAAGCCCACCCGTAATTCGTAAAAAATTTCGCATCTCAAAAAAATTCGAGCCACGCATGGAACTATAAGAAATCCAGCGCACTCATACACGGCGTATACGTTTACTCATGCACCCTGATGCACAGCGGCAACCCACAGGAAGTTATCGGGTCGAGCGTGTGGTACGCAGGTTTATTGGGAATTAGTCGGCATCGGCGAGATGCCAGAAAGGAGTACCCAGGCATAGCCAAGAGATAGACGAAAACCCAAAGAGCTAGAGCCTTCGCGGCCTACAGCTCTGACCCCCTGGGGCACGCATCATATAAAAAGCCCGACTAGACACGACTGAAAGTGTCCCACACCTTTATGCCTAAACGAGTGCGCTCGGCTGTTCGTGCGCCCTCGAAAAACTGTAGTGGCCATTGTGCCATGTTTAAACGCGTAAGTAGTAGATGAGGAAAGAGCGATGCGAATCAGTATCTTTGGCTTAGGTTATGTAGGTGCAGTATGTGCAGGTTGTTTATCTGCGCGCGGCCACGAAGTGGTCGGCGTAGATATATCGGAAGACAAGATCGACCTTATTAACCGCGGCAAATCACCGATCGTAGAGCCCGGCCTGGAAGACTTGTTGCAACGCGGCGTGGAGTCCGGTTACTTGCGTGGCACCACCAATGTCGCAACGGCGGTTAGTGAAACGGAAGTGTCATTTATTTGCGTCGGTACGCCGAGCAAAAAGAATGGCGACCTGGAACTCAATTACATCGAAGGCGTATGCCGCGAAATCGGTTTCGCCATGCGCGACAAGCAGGAACGCCACACCGTGGTGGTACGCAGTACGGTACTGCCGGGCACGGTGAAGAATGTGGTGATCCCTCTCCTCGAAGACTGCTCGGGCAAGAAAGCCGGGGTCGATTTCGGCGTGGCGGTCAACCCTGAATTCCTCCGTGAAAGCACTGCGATCAAGGACTACGACTTCCCGCCGATGACCGTGATCGGCGAGCTGGACGAAGCCTCCGGCGATCTGCTGGAAAGCATCTACAGCGAACTCGACGCACCGATCATCCGCAAGGGCATCGATGTCGCCGAGATGATCAAGTACACCTGCAACGTCTGGCACGCGGCCAAGGTCACCTTCGCCAACGAGATCGGCAATATCGCCAAAGCGGTCGGCGTAGACGGCCGCGAGGTGATGGACGTGATCTGCCAGGATCACAAACTTAACCTGTCCAAGTACTACATGAAGCCCGGCTTCGCCTTTGGCGGCTCCTGCCTGCCCAAAGACGTACGCGCCCTCTCCTACCGCGCCACCTCGCTGGACGTCGAGGCGCCGCTGATCGGCTCGCTGATGCGCAGCAACAGCGTGCAGGTGCAGCACGCCTTCGACATCATCGCCGGCTACGACAAACGCAAAGTCGCCCTGCTCGGCCTGAGCTTCAAAGCCGGCACCGACGACCTGCGCGAAAGCCCGCTGGTGGAGTTGGCCGAGATGCTCATCGGCAAAGGCTACGAGCTGAGCATCTACGACCGTAACGTCGAGTACGCACGGGTTTACGGCGCGAACAAGGACTACATCGAGTCGAAAATCCCCCATGTGTCCTCGCTGCTCAATAGCGACTTCGATGCGGTGATCGACAACGCCGACATCATCGTCCTGGGCAACAGCGACGAACACTTCGCCCCCCTGGCCCAGCAAACCCTGGAAAACAAGCAGGTGCTCGATCTGGTCGGCTTCATGCCGACGGCGTCGCGCGCAGGCAGCGAAGGTATTTGCTGGTAACACCCCCCAGCGTGGCTTAACGACACGGAATGGCTCGACGGCTGGTTGTGCATTACGGCATCGACGACCGCCCCTGAGCCATGTCCGCGTGTTGACGGACAGGATTTATGGACAGGCTAAAATCACGCCTTCTCGAGGCCAGTGGCTGGCTTTTCTACCTCAGTATTCTGGGTGTATTGGCGCTAGCCCTACCCGCGTCGGTATTCGACCCGGAGTCGAGGAATTACCTGCTGCTGATCGGTGCGATAGGTATTTGGCGCTACTCCATGGGCGCCATTCACTTCGTGCGCGGCATGCTGTTTCTCTATCTGGCGTATCCGTACTACCGGCGCAAAGCCCGTTTGCTGGGCACTGCGGCCGACCCATCGCACGTTTACCTGCTGGTCACCAGTTTTCGCATCGACGCGCTGACCACCGCCCAGGTCTACCGCTCGGTGATCGAGGAAGCGATCGATTGCGGCTACCCGGCCACGGTGGTCTGTTCGATCGTCGAGATGTCCGACCAACTGCTGGTGCAAAGCCTGTGGGCCAAGCTGAACCCGCCGGCGCGCGTCAAGCTGGGTTTCGTACGAATCGCCGGTACCGGTAAGCGCGATGGTTTGGCCTACGGCTTCCGGGCGATTTCACGCTACCTGCCCGACGAGCGCGCGGTGGTCGCGGTGATCGATGGCGACACCGTGCTCGCCCCCGGCGTGGTGCGCAAGACGGTGCCCTATTTCCACTTGTTCCCGAACGTCGGCGGCCTCACCACCAACGAGTTCTGCGAAGTACGCGGCGGCTACGTGATGAGCGAGTGGCACAGCCTGCGTTTCGCCCAACGCCACCTGAACATGTGTTCGATGGCGCTGAGCAAACGGGTGCTGACCATGACCGGGCGCATGTCGGTATTCCGCGCCAAGGTGGTCACCGATCCCGGTTTTATCGCCGACGTCGAAAGCGACCACCTGGATCACTGGCGTCTGGGGACTTTCCAGTTCCTCACCGGCGACGATAAATCCAGCTGGTACAGCCTGATGCGCCTAGGCTACGACACTTTCTACGTGCCCGACGCGGCGATCAATACGGTCGAGCACCCGCCGGAGAAGAGCTTTATCAAGGCCAGCCGCAAACTGATGTTCCGCTGGTACGGCAACAACTTGCGGCAGAACTCCCGTGCCTTGGCTCTGGGCGTGCGGCGCCTCGGTGTGTTCACCAGCGTGGTGCTGTTCGATCAGCGCGTGTCGATGTGGACATCGCTGCTCGGGCTGACGGTGGCACTGATCGCCAGCCTCAAGTACGGCATCGCGCTGTTATTGGTTTACCTGCTGTGGATCGGCCTGACCCGCCTGGCGCTGACCCTGTTGCTGGCCTGTAGCGGCCATCACATAGGGCCTGCCTACCCGGCGATTCTTTATTACAACCAGATCGTCGGCGCGCTGGTGAAGATCTACGTGTTCTTCCGCCTCGACCGCCAATCCTGGACGCGCCAGGACACCAAGCTCGACCGCGGCCTGAAAAATTTTCAGTTGCGGTTCAACACCTGGTCTTCGCGCGCCATGACTTTTTCTGCCGCCAGTGTATTCGTCGCCGTGCTCTTAGCACTGGTGTGACCGGACCCCTGATAGGAATTTGCAAACATGAATACAGCCGTAAACCTCAACATGGTTCATGAAGCCGAAGCCCAGCGCCAGCATGCCCGGGTCAAACTGCCCTGCGTGCTGCACTTCCAGGGGAAGCACCAGGAACCGGCCGAAGTCCGCCTTACCGATCTCTCCGCCGGCGGCTTCAGCTTTATCGCCGGCAAGGAAGGCCTGCAAGTCGGCGACTACCGCAAGGGCCGTCTGCAATTCCTCCTCGACGGCCTCGGTCTGAGCATCGATATCGAATTTCAGGTGCGCAGCGTCGACGACAACCACCGCGTCGGCTGCCAGCTGCACAGCCTCAAGCCGAGCGAGCAAGCGACCCTGCGCTACCTGATCAGCAACTACCTGGGCGGCGAGTTGGTCAGCACCGGCGACCTGCTCAGCACCCTGCAACGCGACAACTTCACCAAAGCGCGCAAGAACAAGACCGTCGCTGCCGGCATGGGCGCCCTCGGACGCTTGCGCGCGGTGACCTTCAGCTTCGGCGTGCTGGTGGTCGGGGTGGCCGCGTTCGCCACCATCGCCCACTCGCTGTACAACCTGTACTTCGTCACCCACGCCAAGTCGGCCATGGTCAGCGTGCCCAGCCTGCAAGTGACCATGCCGCGCGAAGGCATGGTCAACAGCCTGCTCGGCGACGAGACCATAGTGGCCAAAGGCGCGCCCATCGCCTCGTTCTCGGCCTCCATGCTGGAGATGCTCAAGGGCCATCTGACCGAAGAGCAACTGACCCCCGACAACGTCGAAGCGCTGTTCGGCAAGCAGTTGCAAGGCACCCTCACCAGCCCCTGCAATTGCAAAGTCGCGCGCCAGCTGGTGGCCGACGGCCAATTCGCCAGCAAAGGCCAGACGATCTTCGAACTGGTGCCGCAGGACACCCGCGCGAGCATTACCGCGAGCTTCCCCTATCGCGATCTCGAACGAGTCAAGCCGGGCACCCGCGCCAGCTTCCGCCTGGCCGGCGAAGACAGCCCGCGCTACGGCACCGTCGTCAGCAGCAGCCTGCACGAGGGCGGCCTGTCGTCGGATATCCGCGTGGTCATCGAACCGGAACAGACCTTGCCCAGCACCCTGTCCAGCCAGCCGGTGGAAGTCACCCTCGACCGCGGCCCATCGCTCGATTGGATGATCGACACAGCCCTCGCGGCCGGGCTCTGAGGAGGGTAACGCAGTGCCGACTATCGACTCCCAGCGCCTTGCCGCGCCTTTGCTGGCCCTCTCGCTGGTCGCGCTTCTGCCCGGCTGCGCCGGCCTTCCCGATCAGCGTCTGGCCACCGCCGCGTTGCAGCGCGGCGACACCGTCACCGCCGAACGGCATTTCCGCCAACTGGCGGAACTCGGCTACGCCGACGCGCAAATCGGCCTCGCCGACCTGCAGTTGGCCGGCGGCACACCGGAGGATCGCCTCAAGGCCGAAAAGACCTACCGCCAGGCCCTGGCTCTCGAGGACAGGCCGCGCACCCGGGCGCGCCTGGGCAAATTGCTCGCGCGTAACCCCGAGGCCAGCCCCGCCGAGCGGCGCGAAGCGGCCGAGCTGCTGGAACAAACCCTGGCCCAGGGCGAACCGAGTAGCCTGCTGCCGCTGGCGCTGCTTTACCTGCAATTTCCACAGGACTTCCCCCACGTGAACGTGCAGAACCGAATCGCCAACTGGAAGCAGCAAGGCCATGCCGAGGCCGACCTCGCGCAAATCATGCTGTACCGCGCCCATGGCACCTACGACCAGCACATGGACGAAATTGAAGGGATCTGCCAGGCGATGATCGAGCAGACCGATGTCTGCTACGTCGAGCTGGCGACCCTGTATCAGAAACAAGCCAACAGCGAGCGGCAGACCGCCCTGCTGGAGCGTTTGATGGCCGGTTACCAAAGTGGCGCCATTGCCGCGCAACGGGTCGACGAAGTCGCCCTGGTGCTGGCCGACGCCGAGTTGGGCAAACCCGACCCGGAGAAAGCCCAGGAATTGCTCGAAGCCATCGCCCCGGACTATCCCGCGGCCTGGGTGAGCCTGGCGCGGCTGGTCTACGACTACCCCGCCCTGGGCGATATCGACACCCTGATGAGCTACCTGGACCAGGGCCGCGCCGCCGCATTGCCGCGCGCCGAGTTGCTGCTCGGGCGCCTCTACTACGAAGGCAAATTACTCCCGCAGGACCCGCAGAAAGCCGAACAGCACCTGCGCAAAGCCGCCCCCAGCGAGCCGAGCGCGAATTATTTCCTCGGCCAGATCTACCTGCGCGGCTACCTCGGCGATATCTACCCGCAACAAGCCCTGGACCACCTGCTCAGCGCCGCGCGCGAAGGACAGCTCAATGCCGACCAGGCCCTCGCCGGGATGTTCTCCCAAGGCAAAGGCATCCAGCCGGACCTGGTCAGCGCCTATGTCTTCAGCCAGCTCGCGTTGCCCAAGAACACCCCGCAAACCACCGAACTGGCGCGCGATATCGCCGCGCGCCTGACGCCCGAACAACGCACCCGCGCCGAGCGGCTACTGAGCGAAGAACGCCAGTTGCGCGGCAGCGCCCTGTACCCGCAATCAGCGTCACTGCAGGCGCGCAACCCATGAGCAAGGACCAACGAATGAAATTGAATCGCATTGCCAGCAGTCTCGGCATCGGCGTGTCGTTGCTCTCCGCGAGCTCGGTATGGGCGGTGCAGATGAGCGACGACAACTTCGGGGTCAACGTCAAGATCACCGTGCAATCGGAAGACGACCGCGACCTCGGCACCCGCGACGGTGGCGACATCAACGGCATCGGTCTGGATGTCCGCCCCTGGGCCTATGGCCAGCGCGGCGACTGGAGCGCCTTCGCCATGGGCCAGGCCGTGACCGCCACCGACATCATCGAAACCGACACCCTGGACTCCGGCGACAGCGATACCACAGAGAGCAGCGATGTCAGCAACGATGGCCGGGTGCCGGACAAAAGCTACCTCGCCCTGCGCGAATTCTGGGTCGACTACGCCGGCCTCACCGACTACCCCGGCGAACACCTGCGACTTGGCCGCCAGCGCCTGCGCAGCGAAGAAGGCACCTGGCGCGACAGCCATATCGAAGCCCTGAACTGGAGCTTCGACAGCACCTTGCTGCAGGCCCAGGCCGGCGTCGCCGAGCGCTTTTCCGACTACCGCACCGACCTCGACGAACTGGCCCCGGAAGACGAGGATCGTCTGCACCTGTTCGCCGACGTTTCCCGGCAATGGCGCCCCGGTCATTGGCTCGGCGTCAAGGCGCACCACAGCCGCGACGATGGCGACCTGGCCAACCCCGGCGAGCGCGTCGACGAGCTGAGCAAGCGCTACACCGGCAACCTGACCTGGCTCGGCGTGCAGGCCGACGGCGACTTCTTCAACCCGCGCTCGACCCTGCCGCTCAATTACTGGGCGCAGCTGACCTGGCTGACCGGCGACACCGAGCAGTTGCAGCAGACGGTGATCGGCGACGAGCGCGTCGCCAGCGGTTCGCGCAACCAGGATGTCGATGCCTGGGCGCTCGACCTCGGCCTGCGTTACAGCCTCGACGATGCCTGGAAAATCGGCGGCGCCTATGCACGCGGCAGTGGTGGCGGCGACGACGGCGAATCCGAGCAATTCATGCAAACCGGGCTGGAGAGCAACCGTTCCAGCTTTACCGGTGCGCGCGCGCGCATGCACCGCTTCGGCGAAGCCTTTCGCGGAGAGCTGAGCAATCTGCAAGTCGCCAGTGCGTTCGCGTCCTGGACGCCGAACGAGGACTACGACGCGAGCCTGGCTTACCACCGTTTCTGGCGGGTCGACGACAACCAGGCTATCGGCGACAGCGGCATCATCGCGCCGCTGCAAAACGGCGAGCGCGACGTCGGCCAAGAACTCGACCTGGTGCTCACCCGCTATTTCCGCCAGGGCCTGTTGCCCGCCGCGCTCAGCGAGGAGTTGGACGAAGGCGCGGCGTTGCTGCGTTTGCGCGGCGGTCTGTTCAAACCGGGCGACGCCTATGGCAGCGATACCGACTCACTGATGCATCGGGCCTTCGTCGATGTCATCTGGAGATTCTGAGGGCAGCGCCATGAACCGACAGCCAAGCAAACTCAAACGCAGCCTCGCCGTATGCCTTTTGTGCAGCGGCGTGCTCATGGGCATCCTGCAATGCGCCTCGCCCTGGGTGCAGGCGCAAGAACGGCCCGAAGCGGCCCAGAAGTTCAAGCACACCAACAACTACACGGTCACCAGCGCGCCCATCGAGCAGTTGCACCTGGACCCACCGACCTTGCCGGACCTCAGCGGTTACACCGCCGCCGCGGTCGAGGCCAAGATCGACCGCAGCCAACGCGGCACGGTAGCCGTGCGGCGCATGGTCCAGCAGGACGCCCTGAAGGACTTTATCGGCGGTAACGAGCGCCTGCGCGAATGGGTCAAACGCCAGCGCGGCATGCCCCATGCGATCTTTATCGAGGGCGGCTACGTGACCCCCGCAGATCTGGCGCGCAGCCTGTCGCCGGAGCAGTTTCGCGAAGTCACGCCGGGAGTTTATCTGGCGCGCCTGCCGATAGTCGTGGCCCAGGGCGCGACCTTGCACGTGAGCAAGCAGGACAAGGAACTGCGTTTGTCCCAGGAGCGCGGGGCGTTTCTGGTCAACGACGGCATGCTGTTCATCACCGACAGCAAACTCACCGCCTGGCGCGAGGCCGAGAACGGCCCGGCGACCTTCCGCAAACCCGACGAGTTCCGCCCGTTCCTGGTGTCCTGGGGCGGCAGCGAGCTGTACATCGCAGGCAGCGTGGTCACCAGCCTGGGCTACAGCAGCAGTAAGTCCTACGGCATCTCCATCACCCAATACACCCCGGGCATGCATGCACGCCTGCAACGCCCGGAGCCGACCGGCTGGTTGATCGACTCGCAGTTCATCGACCACTGGTACGGTTTCTACTGCTTCGAGGCCGAGAACGTGGTGATCAAGGGCAACACCTACCGCGACAACATCGTGTATGGCATCGACCCGCACGACCGCTCGCACGGCCTGATCATCGCCGAGAACGAGGTGTTCGGGACCAAGAAGAAGCACGGCATCATCATTTCCCGCGAGGTCAACGACAGCTGGATCATCAACAACAAGAGCTACGACAACAAGCTCTCGGGCATCGTCCTCGACCGTAACAGCGTGCGCAATCTGGTGGCCTACAACGAGGTCTACGGCAACGACTCGGATGGCATCACCATTTACGAAAGCCCCGACAACCTGCTGTGGGGCAATAAGGTATTGGCCAACGCCCGCCACGGCATCCGCCTACGCAACAGCGTCAACATCCGCCTGTACGAAAACCTCTCCGCGGCCAATGGCCTGACCGGCGTGTACGGGCATATCAAGGACCTCTCCGACACCGACCGCAACGTCGCACTCGACCCCTTCGACACCGAGGTATCGATGATCGTGGTCGGCGGCAAGCTCTCCGCCAATGGCTCCAGTCCGCTGTCCATCGACTCGCCGCTGTCCGTTGAGCTGTACCGCGTGGAAATGCTGGCGCCGAGCAAAAGCACCGGCATCAGCTTCTCCGGCGTACTGGGCGAGCGCCAGAACGAAATTCTCGACCTGTTGGTGCGACAAAACCTGGCCGTGCTCATCGACCCGGTCGAGAGCCAGGCCGAACTCCAGGATTGAGGGAATACACCGTGATCGAACGTTATTTGAAACCGCGCCA